>JAHDGF010000072.1:4685-11636 GCA_020627785.1 Saprospiraceae bacterium | reverse complement strand
AAAAACAATAAATTAGTGGAATTATAAATGGTTCTAATTGGGGGAAGCCTACACCCTCCTAGCAAAGTCGTTTTCCTAAACAATAGACATAAACCGGATACTAGTTCAAATAGCCCAATCGCGAAGGTATATCCCTTTGAATAAGACATAAAACTCCATAAGAGTTGCATGGGAGATAGGTCTGAAAGATTTGTGTTGAGTCTATCAAAAGATAAATCTGGAAACTGAATTGAAAATACTTTAATGAGTCCATAGCTTATAATCATATAAGCCAGATAAAATCTAACAATCGTAATAGTTATAAATTTAAATTGCTCTTGATTCAGATCAATAGAGATCATATAAAAAATTACGAGGGAAACTATTAAAGCTAAAATTAGAAACACCGGTAGGGAATAAAAATGAAAATAGGTATCTCCGCTTCCTGTGTATGAAATAATGTCAAATTCTACTCCAATGATTGCACATAAATTGCTTACGATTTTCTGCCATATTTTTTCTAATGTAGCATTTGATGTGGCAGATATGAAAAAGAGGATATAACTTATTAGGCATATCCTAAGAATACTTTTAGTTGAATTCATAATTACAGATCAAGTAGTAAATATTTAATGACTGTAGAAGACTAAATTCTTACCAAGGAGGGATAAAACTCAGTTTATATCAAAGTTAGAATTACAATAGTAAGGAATCTAAGTGAAGTATAAATTCAGTAGAACCCAGAATGCAATTATTTTACTTTTTCAAATTGATCATGACCTGCTTCACTTTAAACAACAAAGTCCTATCTTTTGAGAAACACTTGGGCACAGAAAATCCTTATACATTCATAGAATCATTCTGTTTATTCCCCACATTAGGTCAGGAATAAAAGCTAGAGCTGAAGAATGACTAACCTACTCAATGATACATCAATTTAAAGCTTTACAAACACTAAATTCTTCACCCTCCCCGAGGCCAATCGAAAGCCAGACAACTTTTCATTTTCATCTTGCATAAACTCAAAAACTCCATAATCATCATTTGAAAATCTGTTGGTCATTATTGGTCGCAAAGGGGATGCTGGTTTATCATTAATAAATAGCCTGAGCGAATCGTTCTCTAATTTAAAAGAATAAGTAGCATCTAACTCTTCACTGTAATAGTTTCCTTGATATGCTACCAATTCCGCAGGGGTATAATTTTTTGGGGTATAGGATTTTGAGATTATAGGGTTTCCATCGTCAATGACTACAGTCATTAATTTATGCATCTGCTCATCTGTAAATTTAATTGAAAGGTCAGCACCGACATTTATCATCTTGAATTCATTCTTGCTGATTGGAAGTAAATCACTTTCGCTGTATTCAGATCGATAATATCTCAGCGTATCATTTTTGACATAAATTTTTCTAGAATAGGAACCCGCATCATTCCAATAGTCCCCTTCGAATTTTTTCAACTCATTCGCATTTAATTGGATGAACTCTTGAGATACACTTTCTTCGTTAACGATGACATTTTCGGTTTCGATAAAATCATTTTTCAAAATCACATCAGCCACTTGATAAGCTAAATTTGTCGGATTCACATCTCCCCTATTCGCAAAAATAGCGATGGAAACTTTCTGTTCTGGAAACCGCATAAATTCTGCCCGATAACCCACAAAGGCTCCTCCATGACTTATGGTTTTCAAACCATTGTATTCGCCAATGTCTAAGCCTGAAGCATACCCAATAATTTCTCCATCATTTAAAACACCTTGCGTGGTCATCATTTCCCAAAACTCATCACTTAGAACACTCCTATCATAAAAGGCATCGTCCCATTTCTTAATGTCATTAACTGAGGTGAAGATTCCTCCATCCCCGATCATGTTTAAGGTAGTCATACTAATTTTATATTCTCCATCATTCCCTGGAACATAACCAGACGCTCTTTCTTTTACAATTTGAGTATGATCATTATGAAAGTGCGTTTGCATCATTCCTAATGGTTCGAATATTTCCTTGCGAGCAAACGCTGCCATATTAACGCCAGAAATTTTCTCAACAATCTGACCCAGCAGCCAGTAGCCAGAGTTACTGTACAAATATTCTTCTCCAGGAGGAAAATTCAAATCCGTTTGATTTATCAACCAACCCATAAGGTCTTCATCAACATAATGATCATCATCTCTTAAGCCTTTTAAATATGCAAGTTGTAAATAGTCCCTAATACCACTTGTATGATTTAACATGTTCCTGATGGTTATTTCATTTGCGTAAGCGGGAAAATCTGGAAATATACTTTTCAAGTTATCATCTAAACTCAACTTGCCTTTTTCAGCAAGAAGTACAATGCATGCCGCCGTAAACTGTTTAGAAGTTGAAGCGATCCGAAATACAGACGACGCAGAGTTTGGAATATCATATTCCAAATTAGCCATGCCATAACCCTTTGCATAAATCAGTTCTCCGTCCTTAATAATTCCTATGGAGCCCCCAGGAACATTTTTATGATTCCACTCAGAAAAAATATCATCTACAGATTGAAATTCCCCTGATTGTCCAAAGAAAGAATTGGCGTAAGAAAATAGGATGAATAGTAAAAAGACTCCTTTCATTGTTCTACGTTTTATTTTTGAATTTAGACTTTAAATGAACATTCAGACCTTATCTAACTCTCAATTTATATTCTTAAAACTAGAGAAAGTATAGCCATTCTAATAGTTATTAGAAATAAAACGACCAACCCACCAATTTTTATATCTTACAACATGAAACATTTTATCCCTTTCCTTTTTAGCCTGATTGTTCTTACACCAGCTCTGAAGAGTCAAATGACGGCCACCGAATTATTAGACAAAAGCATAGAATTTCATGACCCGAAAAATAACTGGGACAAGTTCCAAGGGACCTTAAATTTTATCGTTGAACGACCGGACAAAGCCAATGGCCAAAGAAAAGTAGAGATAAATAACAAGAATCAAGAATTTTCTTTCTGGGCAGAATATGAAGAAGGGACTTTGAACTACACCGTTTCCAAGGACGAAGGTTTCGCTAAGTGGAATAATTCAGAATCTGTTCCTTCAGATATGGCTGAAAAATATAGAATTAACGCTGATCGAGCGGTTATGTATAGAAACTATTATACCTACCTCTATGGCATGCCAATGAAACTAAAAGATGAAGGCACCATCATCGATCCTAAAGTTGCGGTCACTGAATTTTACGGTAGTACATATCACCGAATAAAAGTAACTTACAAACCATCCGTCGGAAAAGACACCTGGTACTTCTATTTCAACCTAGAAACGCACGCGCTTGAAGCTTATCAATTTTATAAAGATGAATCTAAAAAAGATGGAGAATATATCCTCTTCAAAGATCTAATGGAAATTGATAAAGTCAAAATGCCTAAGGTTAGAGCTTGGTATTATAATAAAGATGAAAAGTACTTAGCAACAGACGTTCTAGTTGAATAGCAAATAGTAAGCTATCTTTACCCTGTGCTAAAAAACCTAATTGAACGACTATTCCCCAAAGAGGAAAATCTATCGGCAGAAAAAGATGATAGAAGTTCGATCCCAATTAAATTCACAATTGAGGATTCGGAAATGCCAGAAGGTTGGAAGGTTGCTCCAGTGAATGCAAACTTTACCAAACTAAAGCAAAAAGAAAAAGAAACCTCGGTTCAAATCATTGCCAAAGCATTCAATAAGTATCCTTTAGAACTTATCCAATTCTATGTAGAAACAGTCTTTGTGTTCCGTAGAATGCAACTTTATGGATATGGGTACGCTGGAACACATCAAAGGAAAAGCTTGATGCTATCAAATGATGGGGTATCCAATGGGTATAGCATACATCATTTAGAGGAAACCGTACATCACGAACTGGCTTCATTATTTTTATTTCACAATAAAGAAAAACTGAATGGAGCCAAATGGCTACAGTTGAATGAGCGCACCTATCCCACCGATGATGCGGCCGGCGCATTCCGAGTAAATTTAACAGACAATCAATTCAGAAAACATTATGCCGACCAGGGATTTTTACATGCCTTTGCATCATCGGGTCTGCGGAATGATTTTGTGTCGCACGCAGAAAATATTTGGATGGGAAATGATCTCTATTATAAATGGCTTGAAAAATATCCAAAGCTTTACGCCAAATACAAAATCACCTGCACTTTCTTTTACCTCTTAGATGATAGATTAACTCCACAATACTTCAATAAGCTCAGACAATAATTGGAAAAAAATTCCATAAGAAACGATCTAAAAAAATCATCTTCAATTTAACTTTCATTATTTTAGAACTATGGACAAAAAACCAATCATCATTATACCTGGGATTCAAGGCACCAAGCTCATGAATACCAATGAAAAAGATTTTAAAACCGTCTGGTCTGGAATTAAAAAATATTTTGCCAACATCCATCGACTCAAATTACAATCGGATGGAAAAAGTGATGTGGGAGCAGAAAATATCATTGAACGTGCAGATGTAGAAGACCTAGCCTACTCGGAAGTCATTAATTACTTAAGAAGCCTTGGTTATCGTGTTTTCATCTTCGGATACGACTGGAGAAAATCAAACGTTGAATCCGCACAAAAACTAGCAGAGTTGGTCGATAAAATACAAACCAAGCTCAAGGAAAATAAAATCAATTTTATCACACACAGCATGGGCGGCCTAGTACTTTCTGCCTATCTCAAAACTCTTTCAAATCCCGAAAGAAAAAAAACAGTAAACAAAGCCATCTTCACAGTACCTCCCTTCTTAGGTTCAGTTGAAGCAAGCTTTAATTTAACCATTGGAAAATCTCGATTCATCAATTCAAGTGATGACTTTCGAAAAATAGGAAGAACCTTCCCCGGTATTTATGAACTACTTCCTGTCTACCCTAGTGCTTACGAATTTCAATCTACATCCACAGCCAATAAATTTAATCCCTATAAGTTTAGCACCTATTGGCAACAGGTAAAAAATGTGGACAGAGATTATACTAAAGCCAAGCATAAACTCATCACTAAACGTCTGCAAGAAACGGGCAAGGTTCGAGATCAGAATAATTTTGTGTTTGATCTTTCAAAAATGGATGCAACAGAGCGTAAAAATTATTTAGTCATGGTCGGAGGCGGAGAGATCACAAAGCAGAAGATTTTTGTAGAAGAAAATAAAGATGACTTAAAATTCTACTTCAACTACGAAAAATTCAACGACACAAGAGAAGGGGACGGAACCGTCTCGATTCATAGCTCTGGAGTTTTTAGAAAACAAATCACCACACTACAATTAAATACTACTGCCTTGGAAAAAAGAGCAGACTCTAGGTTTATCATGGCGGATTGGCACGCATTCTTTCTCAACAATGGAAGAGTCCAAAATATTCTCAAAAGATTCTTCGATCCAAAAAATCATAAAAGTCTGTCACCTGAATGGTATAAATCCCGCGGTGGTGACATTGAAAAACTATAAGTAGATTTAATGCGACCATTGTTATAAATTAAATTTGAAGTATGAAGATTAACAAACAACTTGCGCGTCATCTCAGGGAATTACATTTTGGGAAAAGCTGGACCTGGTCTGATATGAGGTCAACACTTTCTGATGTCACTTGGATAGAAGCGATTACAAAGGTTGAGTATTTTAATACCATAGCTGTACTTACCTTTCACATTAATTATTATTTCACTGCCCAGATTCATGCTTTAAAAACTGGCAAGTTAGAAGCTCATGATAAATTCGCCTTTACTCATCCTCCTATAAATTCAGAGGAAGACTGGCAGAAAATGCTACAGCGAATTTGGGATGAAGCAGAAGAATTGGCGAAGTTCTTAGAAAAGCTTCCAAGCGAAAAATTAGAGGAAACCTTCCTAGACAAAAAATATAAAGAATACTATAGAAATTTTGCGGGAGCCATAGAGCATGGCTTTTATCATCTCGGACAGATTGTCATCTTGAAAAAGCTCATAAGAAAAAAATAAAATACTAAATCCATAAAACATCCCAATGAATCACTTAAAGGTAGCCCTAGCACAAATATCCCCGATCTGGCTAGACAAGAAAAAGACCACGGAAAAAGTCATTGACTTCATCGATCAAGCTGGTAAGGAATCATGTGACCTCATCGTATTTGGAGAGGCCTTACTACCTGGCTATCCGTTTTGGTTAGCTCACACAGATGGTGCAGCATTCAATTCCAAAAAGCAAAAGGAAATTCACGCCCATTACATCCGAGAATCTGTAAACATTCCTGCAGGAGATCTAGATTCCATTTGCCGAAAGGCCAAAGAAAAAAATATCGCCATCTATCTTGGCACCATTGAAAGAGGCATGGATCGTGGAGGTCACAGCCTATATTGTTCACTGGTATACATTGATAAAACTGGGGAAATAAAATCTGTTCATCGAAAGCTTCAACCAACGTATGAGGAACGGCTTGCTTGGTCTCCAGGAGATGGCAACGGCCTACGGACGCATCAGCTGCCACCCTTTACCGTTGGTGGCCTAAATTGCTGGGAAAACTGGATGCCACTTTCACGCACTGCACTCTATGGCATGGGCGAAAATCTACACATTGCCGTCTGGCCCGGCGCCGTCAGAAATACTGAAACAATCACTCGCTTCATTGCCGAAGAATCTAGATCATACGTAATTTCCGTCTCAAGTCTCATGAAACATTCCGACATTCATTCTGGCATTCCCCATTCGGACGAAATGCTTAGTCGCTGTCCAGAGGTAATGGCGGATGGAGGCTCATGCATCGCCGCCCCAGATGGTACCTGGTTAATCCCGCCAATCGCACATAAAGAAGGTTTGTTTACCGCCACCCTTGATATTAACCGAGTCTATGAAGAAAGACAAAATTTTGATCCTACGGGCCATTACTCGAGACCAGACATAACGAAGTTAGTGGTGAATCGAGATAGGCAAAAAGTTGTAGAGGTTGATGAAAGTGTTTGAACAGGATGGTAGGATTTTT
>JAHDGF010000072.1:0-4585 GCA_020627785.1 Saprospiraceae bacterium | reverse complement strand
GGATGGTAGGATTTTTAGAGGATGGTTCCCGAAGGGAACTTACAGGATTTTTTTATAGGAGTTGTTTGTTGAAAGATGTATTGTTCTCTGTGAAAATTGCGTCTACTAAAATTGACTAGGTATTAGATGTAGTAATATTCTGATTATACTCTAGAATCATATCATCCAGTTGAAAAGTGTTTGAACAGGATGGTAGGATTTTTAGAGGATGGTTCCCGAAGGGAACTTACAGGATTTTTTTAGAGAAGTTGAATGTTGAAAGATGTATTGTTATCCGTGAAAATTAAGTCTATAAAAATTGAGTAGGTCTTAGATTTAGTAATATTCTGATTATACTCTAGAATTATATCATCCTGTTGTAAAGTGTTTGAACAGGATGGTAGGATTTTTTGAGGATGGTTCCGAAGGGAACTTACAGGATTTTTTAGAGGAGTTGCTTGTTGAAAGATGTATTGTTATCCGTGAAAATTACGTCTACTAAAATTGATAAGGTGTCAGATGTAGTAAAGATTCTGGCCATTCTTTAGAATCCCATCATCCTCTTCAAACTCCCTTCCACTAAAAACTGTATCTCAAGCCCATTCCTGCATCAATAACATTCATCGCATCCACATTAAAATTCCCACTTTCAATTTCGATGATTCCTCTTTGCGAATAAGATAAATTCAAATTAGCTTGAATTCTGTCGGTTAGGTCATAGGCAAGGCTTGCTTTTAAAGCGCCACCTACCCTCTTAAATTTTCTTTCTTCAAATAGTTCACCGGATTTAAGCAGCTCCATATCTTCGTCAATCAAACTTCCAGTATAGCTTTGGCTAAGATTAATCAATGCTTGAAGGTCCAGACCAAAACTTAATCGTCCCTCTGTTCTATATCCAATGGATGGCACAAGATCAAACAGGTGGAAAGAATTTCGATTAAAAATATTATAGGCAGTGGTCGTAACTCCAAGTTGGTCAGCTCCAATAAAATCATCGTTGAATTTAAAGGCCTCTTCATTAAAAAGAATTCCTTCGGTAATAAACTCTTCCTGTATTTTAAATGTCTCTACGATTGTTGAGCTACTCAAGCCAAGCCCGACAACTACTCCACTATCAAAAGCATACTTGTAGTCTACATAAAATTTATAACCATAGCTAAGCTCTAAATATTGATCTAATTCCACACCTAAATTTGACTGAGTATTACTACCATCTCTAAAACTTGGAATCAATAAGGAAGCACCAAACTCAATTGAAGAACCGCCTTTAGTTTTCACTTCTTGTAAAGATTTTCCTTTTACAAAATCAACTTGATCCATTGAAACTTGCCAAGGTGTCAATTTAAACTGATTGAGTGAAAGTAAAGGCAATGAATAAAAATCAACAGCCGATCTTGGATCATTTATTAATTCATCTTTCCCTAACCCAACGTCAACTCCAATGCTTTCTTTTGTCAAGGTTTCGGCTGGTACAATTCTGTTTTCTTGATTAACATTAGGCGTAATCTTATTATTGATTAAATCGCTGGTATTTTCTAGTGGTAATTTTTGAGTAGTAGTATTTCTTAATTGCACCTTCGATGGTACCGCATCGTTAACCATGGCTTCCCTCGAAACACCCATGCGTAAATTTTTCTGATCAACGGGTAATTTTGTTGATCGACTTTCTTGAGTTAATGGTTTTGATTCTGCCTGAGTCTTTAGTTTATCATTTTGAGTTTGTTCATCGTTGGTTGAATCATCGTCCGTTGGATTATTTTGAGTTGAATTATTTTGATTTAAATTGTTTTCTATTTTGACACTGGACTCTGAGATTGAAGTATTGGCAACTTCAGTTTTTGTAAAAGTAAACCCAGCAATTTTCCAAACCAAAAAGATCAAACCTAGGCCAAGGAATAAAAATGGAATAAACCGACGTCGCTTCTTTTGCGGAGGAAGATTGGGTTCTAGTTCCTTCCAAAGATTTTTTAAATCAGCCGGTGCTTGATTACTTGCTATAAAATCCTTGTATTCTTTATCAAATCTTTGGCTATCCATGAATCAAGTCAATTTTAAGGTTTGCTAATTTATCTTTAATCATTTTTCTACTTCGCATGTAATATGACCTTGAAGTAGCTTCGGTTATACCCAAGCTTTGGGAAATTTCTTTATGCTTGTATCCATCCATAACCATGTTAAAGATGATGCCATAAGGCTCTTTTAAATTAGTGACTATTTTAGCCACATACTCCATATCGATTTCTTTTGAAAAATCCTTTTCATCTACCGGCTCAACAATTTCTTCAATATCTTTAAAATCAAATCTCTTAGATAATCTTAAATGGTTTAATGCAACATTAATCGTGATGCTTTTAGACCATGCCTTAAAATTCCCTCTTTGAGAATCGAACTTTTCTATGTTTCTAAAAATTAGTTCGAAGGCTTTTAAAAAAATATCCTTGGCTTCATGACTTCTTTTTGAATATCGCTGTGCCACACCCATAACATACCCACCATACGTGTCAAACAACTTGTTTTGACTTTTGCGGTTATTCTCCTTGCATCCTTGAATTAAAGATGCTTCATTATGGATTTGTGTATTCAAAATTATAAAGTGTATGAAGCCAAGGATAGCTTATTATATAATCCTTAGTTCTGCTGTACAAGTACTTGAATTATTATCTTCATCGGTTACCCGTAAGGTAATATCAATGATCGTCCCTTTCTCAACATCACACAACTCGATCGTTGGACCAAAGTTATCTGAACCGTTCCCGCAGGCATCTACTTCCTTTTTAAGTTCAAAGATTAAGTCTTCATCTGCCGTTGATGAATCCGAGGATTGAAAATTAAAATCTTGAGCCCATAAGGTTACTGGCCCATCGACTAAAGCTGTTGACAGACTTATGCATGAGGCAATCGGATCTCCGGTTCCTCCACCAGCTACAATATTAATATTGGTAATGCAATAATCAGAATTCCTTGCATCATCTATCAGCATCATCTCTACTTCAATATTTTTTCCAATATCTTCAGGACAAAGACTTAATGAAGGGCCAAAACTATCATCACCTACACCACAATCATCTGATGTTCTTCTAATTAACCTGGTCAGATTAGTATCGCAGTCATCAAAAGATCCTGCATCAATTACATCAGCTGGTAATTCAGTTCCAGAATCATAAGAATAATCAGCTCCTACAAAACAGTAAGGTGTCGGGCTTTGAGTATCATTTGCGCAAGCGGAAACAACACCATACATGGTTAATTTATCAGAGGAAAAATTGAACCCACTCGCAGTATTCTCTATCCCTGCAACATGAATCCATACCCCTCGCTTTTGATCAAAATATAATACTTGCGGATCTGTCACATCAGAGATAAGGCTTACATTAAAAGTCTGATTCGGTTCAACTGAAAGTTCATCCTCCAGTTCATTGACAACACCTAGGTAAAAAACTTCTTTGAAATCTAAAGTGATTAAATTCCCAGCTGGATCTATGCTTCTATCAGCCTGCATTAAATCCGTTGTCTGATATCCAAAATCAAAGGTCTGACTAACTACTCCATAGGCAGAAGCACCAGTCTCAATAGCTGCCGGCGGAAAATATGCCAGCATATTATTTACATTATAATGTTCCGCTTCTTCTCCTTGATTATGCGTCGTGAATTCTTCATGCTTATCCATTGAGAAATTAATGGATAATGATTGCCCCGCTTCCACCTGCGGTGTCGCAAAATTTGGAGTAAATCCTGGAGCAGTAACTTTTATCACCGTATGTGTTGGATGATAGGCTTGATTAACCTCAGAAAAACTACCATCAGTGGTCGTTATTGACCGCAAGACCTCCCCATCAAATAAAATTTCAATAAGAGCTCCGGCAACTCCATTCCCTTCTAAATCTATTACCTCGCCCGTAAGATTAGCTGCTATTAATTCAACAGTTTCAGGAAACTCAGTTTCCATGGAAATACTTTCTACCTCTTTTTGACATGAAAAAGCCAATAGGCAAAACATAAGCAACACTAGAATATTTTTATTGAAAGACATCGTATTCGTATTTGATTGTAAAATAATTAAAAAGAAGGCCTTTGTATCTAATACAACTCAAATCGAAAAAACGTGGCAATAAGGACTCGGATTATTTGGATTGGGTGAGGAATATGAGATTAGGAGATGAAATGGAGGGGTTGGAAGAGGATGGGAGGATTTTTGAGGATGGTTTTGAACAGGATGGGAGGATTTTTGAGGATGGTTTTGAACAGGATTGGAGGATTTTTAAGGATGGTTCCCGGAGGGAACCTACAGGATTATTTTTAGTGGGTGATTGTTGAGAGATGGGTATTATTATTGATGAAATTATGTCCGCTTAAAATTGAATTGGTATCAGATGCAGTATTATCCTGGCTACCCATTAGAATTCTATGATCCTGTTCTGAAGAGTGTTTTGAACAGGATGGGAGGATTTTTGAGGATGGTTCCTGGAGGGAACCTGCAGGATTTTTTTAGAGGGGGCGACCATTCAGAGATGAGTGTTGTTATGAGTAAAAATTAAGTCAATAAAAACTGATTCGGTTGCAGATGCAGTATTATCCTGGCTATCCATTAGAATTCTATCATCCTGTT
>JAHDGF010000029.1 GCA_020627785.1 Saprospiraceae bacterium | reverse complement strand
GCAGCACTACACCCAGTTGGGCCTATGATAGTGACCACATAAGGGCCTGGTTCGAGGTTTTCAAAGTAATTTTGATTTTGAAAGTTTAATGCATCAATAAAATATATTACGTTTTCATCTACGGATGCAAATACTTCTAGTGTTCCATTGTTTTCACCACAAGTAGTGTGTGTTACAATCACTTCTTCAATAACAGTAGGGCCTTCTGCTATAATCGTTTCATTCAATGCAGCCAAACACCCATCTTCATTTTGAACAATGATAATGTAATCACCAGCATTTAATGGAGTAAATAGGCCACTGGATTGAAAAGTTACGCCACCATCGATAGAGTAGGTTAGTTCAGAATCTCCGGTATTTATAATTTGAATCGCTCCTGGACTATCTTGACAAAGGATGTCTTCAACTTCTGTTTCTATATCCACTAGAATGTCGATCCCTGAAAAACAAATGGTAAAATTATCCATGCCAAGCCCAAATGCACCGGGAGTGTCTCGTTCTCCCTTCATTCTAACTTGTGATATTTTACCCTCGCATCCAGGATCATTTAAGCCCCATGGAGTGGCAAGTCCATCTCCTGTGCCAGGATCACCGGCCCTGATAAAAACCTCGTCTAATTTATTTCCAGAAATGTCAAAAGCTTCTACAGTAAATTCTTCACCGAGATCCATATCAAGTATATAACTCGAAATGCTATCAATGGGAGGATTAAAGTTCATGATAAGTGCAGGAGATGCAAGACCTGATAATTGTCCATCATCTGTAATGAAAAATTCTCCTAAAGTGGGCACTTGACCCGGAATCGGTACATCTGAACCCAAACTAGAAGCAAATGCCTCTGGAGTAGATCCACCGTACTGTGCAAGGACTGGTGACATTCCGTTTTCTAATATAAATGTAATGCCGGCAACGTTTTGATATTGATTATTAACTGGAATTCCAGATGCAGAAGATACCCCATTAATTGTTTCAAAATCAATTGTAATACATTCGCTTACAATATCCTGGGAGAGGAGTAATGTGGAAATACTTGTTATAATGATGATTATTGTATACTTCATTGATCTTATACATCTAAAATATGACCTTATATACTATATATGCTATAAATCACCTTTTTGTTGCAAATATGTCTTCTTAAGGGTTCCACATAAGAAAAGCTTTAATAAATGGCGTTAAATTACCGTTAAGGACATCGTCAGGATTTCTTGTTTCATGTTTCGTCCTATGATCCTTAACCCGTCTATCATCCAAAACATAAGATCGTATTTGAGATCCCCACTCATTTTTCATCTTTGAGTTTTCGATATCGCTTTTTTCTTTCAGTTGCTTTTGAAGTTCAACCTCGTACAATCTAGATTTTAATAGGACCAATGCTTTTTCCCTATTCATATGCTGAGATCTTTCTTGTTGACATTCTGCAGTTATCCCAGAGGGTAAGTGTCTTACCCTTACAGCAGATTCGGTTTTATTCACATGTTGACCACCTGCTCCACTAGCCCTGAAAGTATCCCATTCGATATCTGCTGGGTTTATTTCAACTTCAATACTTTCATCTATCACAGGATGAACAAATACCGATGCAAAAGAAGTCATACGTTTGCCTTGAGCATTATAAGGGCTTACCCGTACTAAACGATGAACACCATTTTCACCCTTGAGCATTCCATAGGCAGATTCTCCTGTGAACTCAAGTTCAATGCTCCTTATTCCTGCTACGTCTCCATTCACTCTGTTCAGTTCAGTGACCTTGAATCCATTTTTTTCACCATACATCAGATACATACGCTGAAGCATATCCGCCCAATCACAGGCTTCTGTACCTCCCGCACCTGCATTGATCTCAAGTAAGCAGGCCAACTTATCTTCAGGCTGGTCTAGAGTAGTTCTAAATTCTATTTCTTCAATCTGATGCAGGATTGAATTGTATTTAAGATCAACTTCCTCTTCGGTTGCTTCTCCCATTTTTTGAAATTCAAAAAGCACTTCAATATCCTCAATTTCTGCTTTGAGGTCCTTGTAACGTTGGACCCATTTTTTATCAGATTTTAGCTCTTTGAGTAAAACTTCAGCCTTTTGAGGATCATCCCAAAACTTAGGATCACCTGCGCGTTCTTCATTGTTGAGTATCTGGTTTTTCCGTCTTTCAACGTCAAAGATACCCCCTTATCGATGTCAATCGCTTTTGCAGTTCAACCAATTGATCTGCGGTCATATTGCCCTCTTTTGTTGTTATTTAATGTCCTCCAAAGTAACATGAAAGATTAAATCAGATTTTGCCGGAATTGTAGGCGGTCTTCCTTGTTCTCCATAAGCCATAGCATATGGGATATCAAGTAGTGCTTTAGTTCCTTTGTTTATCAAAGCCAATCCTTCATCCCATCCAGAAATAACGGATCCTTGGCCAAGCATAAATTCATATGGCATTCCGCGATTGTAGCTGTTATCAAAGCTGTTCATATTCTTTAAGTAGCCAGCATACATTACTGCCACTCCCTGGCCTTTTTTGGCATTCTCTCCTGTTCCTTCTTCTAAGATTATAACTTTCAACCCGTTTGGACCTTCTCTGACCTCTCCGACATTTCCTCCTTTCAAGTACTTATCAATGGTTGTTTCAATCTCAGCTAAGATTTTTGGAGCCTCCAATTTAGCAGCTGCCATTGCTTTCTCCATTTCCATTCTCTTCTCTTCCAATTCTGCTTGATAGCTTTCTTCAGATTGTATTTTTACTGTCTTCACACTATATTCAATGTGTGCGGATCCAGCCATATTGGGTGGTGGATTTGGAATGGAATCAATTGGGATAAATAAGGAGGCACTATCACCAACTGCAAGATTCGACATCAATTCGATGACGGGATTGGACTTATCTGGGATTTGATCCTCCGCCAAAATCTGAATGACAGGCATATTATCTCCTCTGTCAGACTGGTCTATGATTTCTCCTTTATCATTTGAGATATCTAGATTAAAAAATACATATTCTCCTATTTGAGGCATTGCTCCTCCGGTGCTATTATGTATTTTGGTTTTGTAGCCTTTGATATATTTTTCGCTTTTCTGTGTAGAGTCACAACTGATCAAACTAAAAGTAATCAAGGCTAAAAGCACTAAGCTTAATTTATTCATATTTATAATTCGTTACTATTTAAGAATTCAGGAAGAACATTTTTAAACTTATCAACAACATTTTCAAGTTTGTTGTAAACCGCGCCACCACTTGCATTTTTATGTCCCCCTCCATTAAAATATTTCCTTGCTAGTTCTTGCATAGAAATATCTCCTTTTGATCTTAATGAAAGTTTGACTATTGTTGGTTGCTCAGTTATAAATGCAGCTACTTTCATACCTTTCATCATCAAAACATAATTCACAATGCCTTCTGTGTCTCCTCTTGAAATATCAAAGTCAATATAATCTTGCTTAGTAAGGGTAATAATTCCTGCAGTTAACTCAGGAAGAAGCTCAAGTCTGTTCGCAAGACAATGACCCAACAATGCAACCTGTTTAGGCGTCATTGTATTATGTATCAAATCTTGCATCTTGTAATCATCAGCTCCTTTCTTTTTTAATTCGGAAGCAACCTCATAGGTATATGGATTGGTTGAATATTTAAAAGATCCAGTATCTGTTATTAAACCGATGAAGAGTAATTCACTGATGAAAGTATTTATTTTTCGATCTTCTCCTAAGAGTTGGATAAATTTATAAACCAATTCGCAAGTTGAGCTTGCAGTAGTTTCTGATAAACTAAAATCGGCGAAAGGCTCAGGATCTAAATGGTGATCAATTAAAAGTTTTGTTGCTTTAGAATTATTTACCAAAGGTCCTAACTTATCGATCCGATCCAAGGCATTAAAATCTAAACAAGCAATGATCTCTGCTTTTTCAATTTCTAGTGCTGCTTTTTGAGGTTCAGAATCAAAAATGATGCATTGGTCAATACCTTTTATAAACTCAAATGCCACAGGATATTCGCTTGGATAAATCACTTTAACAACATGTCCGTATTCCTCCAAAAAATATCTAAATGCCATACTCGATCCTATAGCATCCCCATCCGGATTACGGTGACTGATGATCACTATATCCTTAGGATAAGACAATTGGGATTTTAAATCTTCGATTTTTTCCATATCAGTGCCCAAAATTGATAAATTTTAATGGATTCTATGTCAAAAAACAGAAGTAAATACAAGTATATCATTTTTTAAAGCGCACCTTTTCATACTTTTGCGGCAAATAAACAATAAAACACAAAATGGCAACAAACAGAACATTCACTATGATTAAGCCAGATGCAGTAAAAGCTGGCAACATAGGCAACATTCTTAAAATGATCAATGAGGCTGGATTTAAAATTGTAGCGTTGAAATATACGCAACTATCTAAAGAAAAAGCGGGTGGTTTTTATGCAGTACATAAGGAAAGACCTTTCTATGGAGAATTGGTTGATTTTATGTCTTCTGGACCTATTGTAGCTGCAGTATTAGAAAAAGACAATGCAGTTGCTGATTTTAGAAAGTTAATTGGAGCTACAAATCCTGCGGAAGCAGAACCGGGTACAATTAGAGCATTGTACGCAACGAATGTTGGCGAAAATGCAGTGCATGGGTCAGATAGCGATGAAAATGCAGATATTGAATCTAATTATCATTTCTCCCAAACAGAAATTTATGCATAGTTAAACCTATGTGAACATATGTAGGCCATTCGCTCAGCGGATGGCCTTTTTTATTCCATGAGAGAAATAATTTTACTTAAAGCCTCATTCATATCTAGGTCTTCTCTATTAGTTAATCCCATCCTAACAACAACCAAGTCCTTTGATGGAATAATAAAAACATATTGACCTTGAAATCCATTACAAGAATACATATCATCTGGTACATCTGGATAAGTTAATCCTTTGTTCAACCAAAAGTGAGCTCCATATACCTTTTCAGGAGAGTGTATGGCAGGCTCTTTTGTATATTCAATCCATGATTTATTGAGAATAGTATCCCCTTGAAAAATTCCATCATTGAGATACAGTAAACCAAATTTCCCCCAATCTCTGGGTGTTGCATATCCATAAGATGAGAGAATGTAATTGCCAGCTTGATCAGTATCTAATTGAATCGACGCCATTCCGATTTTATCAAAAAGCTTCTCATATGGAAACCGATAATACAAGGAATCATTTGAAATTGTTTCCCTGATGAGTTTTGAAATAATATTCGTAGATCCTGACGAATACTCCCAATAGGTTCCTGGACTTGCTTCAAGTGGCTGATCTATGGCAAAGGTACTACAATCATACTCTTCAAATAAAAGTCGGGTAGCATCTGCTCTTTTTGTATAATCTTCATCCCAATCTAAACCTGATTGCATTTGTAATAAATGATTTAATGATATTTCCTTCCTTTGGTCATCATTCCAATCTTTGAAAAGATTTTTTTGATCTAATTTTAATTTACCTTCTTTTATCAAAATTCCAACTAGTGCATTTGCTATACTTTTGTTCATTGACCAGCCCAAAATTTGAGTCCTTTCGTTAAATCCTTCAGCATACCTTTCATAAATTAAGGAGTCTTTGTGAATGACAACTAAGGCTCTAGTTTTTTTCTGTTTTACACCAGGCTCATCAAAGATTAGATTACTTATTTCGTTGAAATATTTTTGTTTATCCTCGAGTGATTTTTTTTTGATTGGAATATTTTTTGCTTTCGCAAATGAACTCTTTGGTAGTGAGCGATTAGTATCATTGATCAAGACACAATTTCGACCATCAAACTCAACTTTTGATTCCCAAAGTCCAAATAAGGATGCTTTAGCTATGTTGTTATTTTGGATTTCGAGATTAACTAAGTTCAATGGAAATTGGGCAAGATCTTCCTCTTTAATAGAATTTATACTTCTATCTGCTAGTAGGTGACAACCACAAAGTTTTTTTGCAGAATACCCAGTAATTATGAAATAATTTGTATTCAAATAAAGATAACCGGGAATACTTAAAAGCAACAAAACAATGAATAAGACTAAAAGAACTTTCTTCATAAATCAAGACTAAGGTTAAGAGCGAACAACCAAACTTTTAAGTTACATTAGTATTGTAAAATTATTCAATTTATTGAGTATTAATCTTATCCATAATTATACGCCATGAAAGGATATATAAAGTTGCTTAAGTATTTATTCGTAAGCCTGTTTCTATTATTGATAATAAGTGCTTGTAAAAAAGAATCAAATGAGCAATATATACCAGGATCATTTAAGGCCTTAGAACTTTTTACCCATGTGAGAGCTTTTCCAAATCACGATATCCCAAAAGCTGGATATTTTAAAGCATTTCAAAAACATAAAGACTTAATTAGTAATGTCTCAAGCAGATCTGTAGAAGGTACCTGGGATGCAATAGGTTCAAAGACCACAGCTGGAAGAACCTTGACCATTGCAGTAAATCCCCAAGACCCAAATACTATATATGCAGGATCAGCAAGCGGTGGGATTTGGAGATCCAGGTCCTTAGGGCAGGCTGGCGACTGGGAAAGAATTGAAACTGATTTTCCGGTATTAGGAGTGAGTACCATTGCTTTCGCTGAAGGCGATAGTACCTTGATGTTTATTGGAACAGGTGAAGTATATAATATTAATGAAACTGGAAACGATGGCGCGTACAGATCTACTAGAGGGAGTTATGGAATTGGGATACTCAAATCTGAAGATGGAGGTGAAACATGGACTCATTCTCTAGATTGGTCTTATGCTCAGGGCGAAGGAGTATGGATGATTAAAATATCTAAGTCTAATCCAGACCTAGTGTATGCTGCAACTACTGAAGGAGTAATGAAAAGTGAGGATAGGGGAGAGTCATGGGTTAATGTATTTCCCAATGATATGGTCACTGATCTTGAAATTAACCCTGATAACGAAGATGAGATAGTTGTGAGCTGTGGGAATTTTGATTCGCCCGATAAAGGAATTTATTATACAGAAGATGCTGGCCAAAGTTGGGAGTCTAGTTTGAACGTCCCTGAAACTTTTCAAGGGAAAATTTTATTGGCTAGAAGTAATAGCAACCCTTCTGTGGTTTATGCTTCCGTAGGGAATGGGTTTACTTCTGCCCAAGGATTTACGTGGCTTCTAAGATCAGAAGATGGAGGTAAAATTTTTACGACAGTTAATGAAACAGATTATTCTAGGTGGCAAGGATGGTTTTCACATGATATTGCAGTTTCTCCTGATAATCCCGATGAGCTTATCGCTGTCGGAATCGATATTTTTAAAACTGTAAATGGAGGAACAACGCTAGATAAAATGAGTAATGGGGGAGTTACACTTGGTGTACCTCCTTTAGATGGACCTGATGGTGGCAGCGGTTATTCACATTCAGATCATCACTTCGTAATGTATCATCCAGAAATTGAAGACCTTATTCTCATAGCTAATGATGGAGGAGTTTTCTTGTCCAAAGATCGCGGACTTACTTTCGAAAGTTCAAATGTGAATATGCAAACGACTCAATTTTATAACGGCTTTTCTGTTTCGGGGATTGATGAAAACTTTGTAATGGGTGGACTGCAAGATAACAGTACTTCCATTTATACTGGTTCAGAATCGTGGCGACGTGCCATTGGAGGTGATGGAAGTTGGACAGCAATCAATCCCTTTGATGATACCAAATATTATGGTTCGTCCCAAAACCTTAATATGGTAAGATCCCTTGGTTCAGTTGATGATAATTCTTATCAAAACATTCGACCTCCTTTATCTGGAGATAGCCCATTATTTATTGCGCCGTTTGTCTTATGTCCTAGTGAGCCAAATATTTTATATGCAGGTGCACGATACATCTATAAGGGGTCTGATAATGGTTCTAACTTTAATTGGATAAGGGTAAATAACGAAAACCCTTTAAATGGAGACCCAGTCTTTGCTATGGCCGTATCTGACGTTGATTCCGATGTATTATATGTAGGAACTGCGCCCGAAGATCAAGCGGCAAGGATTTTCATTACAACAGATGGCGGTAATAGCTTCACTTCTGCCAGTCCTGTTCCTTTTAGCATAGTGAATGACTTGACCGTTTATCCTGGTCAACCTGGAAAGGCCATTGCGGTTTATAGTGGCTTTGGTAATGCCCATGTATGGAGGACTGAGGACTTCGGTGCTTCTTGGGATGATATCACGGCGAATTTGCCGGATGTACCTACTAATGCAGTTGTTGTTGATCCTTATGACGACAACTATATTTACATTGGGAACGATTTAGGTGTTTATTATAGTGATAACGGAGGAGAAAGTTACCTGCCTCTACATGATGGTTTACCTACAGCTGTAATTGCAATGGACTTAAAAATATCTACGGTAAATGATAAACTATGGGTCGCTACACATGGGAATGGTACTTATAACATTGATTTGATATCGAAAGCGTTATCTGTGAATGAATCGAATACTTCGAACTTATTTACGATATACCCTAATCCTACTGCGAATACAGTATTTATAGATTCTGAAACTAGTGAGTCTTTTGAGATTGAGTTGTTCAATTCATCTGGACAATTAATTTCAAAGCATAAAAATACTACAGAAATCAATGTCAAAGAATTAGACAGCGGAGCATATTTTTTAATCTTTACATCTGAAAGTCGAAGGTTGACTAAACACTTGATTAAACAATAATGAAAAGACAAAAATTCAATGAGCCTAAAGGCTTAAATGATGTTGCAGAGTTCCATAACACGTTTCAATTACCTGTTTTGGTGGATCCAACAATTCCTAGTGCAGAGAGATGCCAGCTGAGAGTTAATTTATTAGAAGAAGAATTGTCGGAATTAAAGGAGGCAATTAGTAATTCAGATCTCACGGAAGTTGCAGATGCATTGTGCGACTTACAATATGTACTTTCTGGTGCTATTTTGGAATTTGGACTTGGAGATCGGTTTAAAAGTTTATTTGATGAAGTTCATCGATCTAACATGAGTAAGACTTGTAAAAGTGAAGAAGAGGCGATAGCAACGCAAAAGCATTATCTTGATAATAAGAATATGAACTCTGTAATTAAGGAAAGAAATGGAGAATATTTAGTCTATCGGATTGATGATGGTAAAGTCTTAAAGTCCGTGAATTATTCCCAAGCAAACTTGAAAGATCTTTTGTAAAAAGAAAAATGCCTGCCATACAATGAAGTATGAACAGGCAACTCTCTAATGCA
Organism: Saprospiraceae bacterium; assembly: GCA_020627785.1. Classification (GTDB taxonomy): domain Bacteria; phylum Bacteroidota; class Bacteroidia; order Chitinophagales; family Saprospiraceae; genus JAHDBF01. The sequence continues at coordinate 46,023 of JAHDGF010000029.1, read as the reverse complement.
TATAAATGCTTCTTATAGGTCTTGTAATATAATTTTTATATTTTCAATTTCTTCTGGCAAAAGTACTGCATCAATATTGACATTTTCAATATCTCCTTGAAATTCTTCAACATATATTTCGTATTGGTTAACTCTAATGTTTGTTAAAACGACCAAAGTGAATTCCTGTTCTATTGGGAGTTGGTTTAACCTGCAAAATGTTCCAAGTTGCTCGATACGTTCTAATGGAACAACAAGGTTATCTTTAAGTTTTACAAAAGCTAGGGAATTATTTGAATTATATTCCCCGGATAAAGAAACGCAAATGTCTCTATTTTCCATGCTGCTAAAATTTACTCTAGAGCCTAGAATATAATTACCTACCTGATCAACAGTGATTAATGCTCCGTTAACGTTCGTTCCAGATTCATCTATGCTTTCTTGGATTTCAAAATCAGAAGAACTCTCATCCCAGTTTCCAGTAGCTACATTGTATTCAAATAGACTTAAACCTTTTAATGATTCAATTTCTACAAAAATGGTTAAGGGTTGTTCTTCCTTGATTTGCGCTTCGTTGCTTAATTCAAGATTGAAATAGTAAGATGGCATTAAGAAACTTTCACCAATTGTATTAGAAATATTGGATAGGTAAACCTCTAGCGCGTTTCTTGATTCTGTTAAATGGACCATAATTTTTTCTTCATTCGATCCATCAATGCTCCCTGCTGAAATATTTATTTTAGCATGTTCATAGTTCAATGAAATTTCTTCATTAGAATTTATAAGCTTACTCTGAACATCTAAACCTAGTTCTTCATATATGAATTCAGTGTTTCCATCTAGAGGATATGGTTCAAAGTTATCTGAGTTTTTTTGACAGGCAGTAATTAATAGAAATGTGCTGAGAATAAAAAGTAAATGTAATTTCAATTCTTATTAATTTATTCGGTTTCTAATTAAAGGAGGTACTTTCCTCCAACAAATAATCCTAAAGATGAATACTTTTGTTCTATTCCATAGAACTCATGGGAAGTCGCACCTAAATTCTTATATCCATTCAGTCCTGTAACAAAACTTAAATTATCATTCACATTATATTGTAAATATAGGCTCGCCGAAGCATTGTGAACTAAGGTCTTAAAGAAAGGACTTTTACTTTGTTGAACTTCAGATATCTCAACGATATTCCCACTACCGTCAAACATTTTCCCATCATATTTAGACCAAACGTTTACAACTAATCCAGCCTTTCCTCCCAACGTAACTTTTTTATTAAACGGCACTTCATAACCTAAACTGATAGGAATACTAATTTTTCTAAATTTATTGTGATTGATAACTTCTCTAACACCAACAACATCAGTCATTACAGTATCAATGATGATTTCTGTATTTCCTGAGCCATTGTTAATGGTGTCAGTGTTTATTAAGACAGTAGAGCCGGTTGCATTAAAATCCTTGTAGTTAAACTTCTCGTTTATTTGATCATATCTGATGCCGATTTCTGCTATGTATCCATTTCGAAATGAAGCTCCAAAAGTTACTTCGTCTGAAAATGAATATTTTTTAGATTCAGAACTAAGCCTACTATTTGTGTATTCGTTTAGACCTTCCGATTTTGCTCTGAGAGAGTTGAAGGCGTAGCTGGAAATATGTCTGGTTCCGATGTAGTATTGTGCATCAGGCTTATGATGTATTTCACAATAAACATCCTCCTCTGGAAGATTAAGGGTAGGTAATGGTTTTTTTTTTACTGCTAATTCATGATTAGTATTTACTTCAAGGGGTAAGAAATTTTTAGAAATTTCGTTTGCCGTTCCTAGATTAGTTTGATCTTGGTTTTCAATTTCTGAATTAGTCCAAAGGACTTGATTGATTTGATTAATTGAGTTAGATATTAAACTAGGTGAAGAAGCAATCTTTTCATTTTTTAAAAATAGATTGGAATTATTGTTTACAATCTGATTGCTTGAACCATTAATATTGAAAGTAACATTATTTGTAGGCAAATTTTCAATAGCATGCATGGAAGAAATGAAGCCTTCAAATTCTGTAGTATTAAGTATTTCTGCTGTACGATTCTGTGTTTCGTTAGCCTTCCACGAAGGATACTGATTGATGGTGAATATTATAAAAGCAAAGGAACATAAGAAAAAACCTATCCATAATCCGTTGCTAGGTTTACTTTTTTCAATTGGAATTTCATTCTTTATGTCATCCCAAATAGAACTTGGGAAGTCTGACTTTGCATCGTAAAGTTTATCTCGTAGTATATCTTCAAATTTTCTCACCCAGCTAGCTTCAATAGTTTGATTAATTTATTTTTTAGGGCTCTCTTAGCTTTTACAAGCTGCGAGCGGGAAGTAGATTCTGTAATACCTAATTTGTTGCTAATTTCTTTATGGTTGTAACCCTCAACAACGTTAAGGTTAAAAATAGTTCTATATCCTTCAGGAAGTTCTTCAAGCACTTTTAGAATCTCTTCTACGGCCAGATTGGATAAAACATCGGAATTGAGACCTACATCAATAAAGTGGTCTAAATCTACCTTTTCAACTTTTCTAGAGGCTTTGTTGATGTGCTTCAGTGCAGTATTTATCATAATTCGCCTAACCCAACCTTCGAATGAACCTTCAAATTTGAAGGCATTCAGACTGTTAAAAGCTTTTATAAAGCCTTCTTGCATCCAATCCTCAGCTTCATATCGATCTACGGCATAGCGCTGACACACCATCATCATTTTTGGTGCGAAAAGCTCAAAAAGAGTTTTGAACGCTTGTTCTTCTCCTTTTAGGCAAGCTCTTACGAGATCATATTCTTGTTTTGTCTTAAGATTCACGGCTATTCTACTTAATAGACCTATTTTTTATTTCAAACGCTGCCTAAAATCAGGCATCTGCATCGTCAATTATTTCAATATCATCAATTAAAGGGTTGCCGTCTCCATCCAAATCTTCGAAACCAGCCATAGGAGAGGGCTCAATTGCCTTAATGTTATCGATGTTTTCTGAACTTACTTCTATTTTACCCTCGGAGAATGTATCATACTCCCCATCTGCAAATTTATCTGCTTTTGAAAAGAAGTCATCAGTACCATCAAGGAGTGACCCACCTGCAGTTAAATCCTTTTCAGCAAATTCACCCTTTGGCGGAAGTTTAGCTTGTTCAGCTTCCCAAGCTTGGGCCTTCTCCATTGTTTCGTCCAATTTTGAAGAGATTTGATCTCCTATCTCACTGGCTCTTTCAGATACTCTGTCCTTTGCCTCTAATAGTTTCTCTCCAACTCCTTCTGCCATGTCCAAGCCTTTTTTAGACGCCTCACCACCACCATCAATAATCTTACTTCCTAAGTTTTCTGCAACGTTTGTAAATTTTTCTCCTACTTCACCACCTTTTTCAAGGACCTTTGATCCTAAGTTCTCTGCAGTTTCTTGTGCTGATTGAACTAGCGGGTTTTCTGCTAACCCCTCTCCAATTTCTGTGAGCTTTTCCTTTGCACCTTGGAGTATTGGACTATCCGATATACTTTCTACAGTATCACTGAGTGTATTCTTAGCGTCTTCTAGGAGGCCACCAGAATTACCTACAACAGCATCTTTAAGTCCTGACGTTTTGTCCAGAACAGTTTTACCTGCGGCCGAGGCAACGTCTTTTCCTTTTTCAAAAATTTCAGCACCTTCTTCCTTAATAAAATCACCTGCACTATCTGCTGCTGACTTAGTTACAGAGCTTGCTCCAAAAAATATTTTTTTTAAGTCATTTACAATACCCATGTTTATCTATTAATTTACGATTATTACCCCTAAATATAAGATAATCAAAGCACATGTGCCTTTATTCTTTAAAGATTAACCAGACTTAAATTTAGATGGCCCAAATTTCTACCATTTCTAAGCTTAAAACTAAACTAGAAGAGCTACAATCTCTCAACAGGGTGAAATCACATTTGGATACAATCCAAGCTCAACTTGTTAAGAAAATGCAAGAATTACATGAAACTTCTAATCGTCTAAGAAGAGAAGAGAAAGATGTTAAAGAGATAGAAGGGAAGGGCTTTAAGCCCTTATTTTACAAGATTCTTGGAGACAAGGAGAAGCAAATCGAAAAAGAAAGACAAGAATATCTTGAAGTTTCATTGAAGTACAATGCCCTGAAAGAAGAAATAGAATTATTGGAATTTGAAAAGGAGTTGCTTACGAAAAAGTCAATGACTTATCCAGATATTTTAAAAGAGGTTCAATCCCTAAAAAAGGAACGGCAGGATGAGATTGTATTTGATAAAAACCACCCGTTGAGAAACGAATACTTGGCAAATCTGGAATTATATGATAAACAGGTTGTTCTTGGACGGGAGTTGGAAGAAGCAATAAATGCAGGAAAAATAGCACTAAATAATTTGCGAAAGCTATCAAATAGCCTTAATCAGGCGTTAGACTGGGGTAGATGGAGTGGTGATAGATCTAGATATGAGGCGATGAGGAAAAGAAATAAAATTCATGAGTCGAATAAATTATTAGCGCTTACGCAAAGGAGTTTAGATTACTTTGGAAAAGAAATGGATGATCTGGGTGAAGACCGAATGTATTTTAGAATAAGCTCAGATGAACTTTCTAAATTTACTCAGTTTTTTTTCGATAATCTGATAACAGATTGGATTATTCAACAGAAAATAAGGAATACTTTATCTAACATAAATAGTGTTCATGATAGAATAGACCGAATTCTACAATCTTTACTTGCGGAATTTGATTCAAATTCTGAGAAACAAATAGCAACTATTAGAAAAAAGGACGAGTTATTAATGCGAGAATAAAGCTTTTGAAGCGCAATAACTCTATCGATTGAAAACAACTTAATGGAAATAAAAAATCTAGGTCATTCAGAAATTAAGGTCAGTAAAATATGCCTTGGGACTATGACCTTTGGTCAGCAAAATACCGAAGCTGAAGGACATGAGCAATTAAACTATGCCCTAAGTCAGGGCATAAATTTTCTAGATACTGCAGAAATGTATGCAGTTCCCGCTTCAAAAGAAACGGCAGGCCTCACAGAGAAGTACATAGGAACTTGGTTAAAAGATCAAACAAGAGATCAGATTATTCTGGCAACCAAAATTACGGGCCCTTCTTTTAATATGACCTATATCAGAAATCCACTAGACTTTAAAGCTAGCTCAATAGATGTGGCAATAGATGGCAGTTTAAAGAGATTGCAAACTGATTATGTTGATCTTTATCAATTACATTGGCCGGAAAGAAAAAATAACCGTTTTGGTATTAGAGGTATACAGAGTATCGATGATGATCCATGGAAAAATAATTTTCTTGAGGTAATTCAGAAAATGAATGATTTAATTCAGCAAGGAAAGATTAGGACTTGGGGTTTATCCAATGAAACTCCATGGGGTGTAATGTCTATTCTTAATTTGTGCGATATGCATGGGTTAGTTAGACCTGTATCTATTCAGAACCCCTATTCGTTAGTGAACAGAACTTATGAAGTTGGAATGGCTGAAGTTTCATTAAGAGAAAATATTGGACTACTTGCTTATTCACCTTTGGCAATGGGATTACTATCAGGAAAATATCATTTAAAAAAGGATCTTCCAGAAAATCGTATGAATCAGTTTAAAAACAATTATCCTAGATATGAAAGTGAAACAGCAAGCAAGGCAATTGGAGAATACGTAGAACTTGCACAATCTTATGAATTGTCGCCTACAACCATGTCGTTAGCATTTGTAAATGATCAATCTTTTATGACTAGTAACATTATAGGAGCAACAAATTTGCAACAGCTTAAAGAAAATATTTCATCTGCCAATGTAACACTTTCTCAAGCTTGCATTAAGGACATTAATAGGATTCATGAAAGTATCTCAAACCCTTGCCCATAATATTCAAAACAAATTAATAGGAAGTCTAAGAGAATAATAAATGGAGAATAAGTCAATTTGTAATGAAGGAATTTTCAGTAAAGTCTTTAAGGATTACTCTCCAACCTTATTAAACTTTTTGTTTTACAAAACAGGTAATGAAAAACTTTCTGAGGATCTCACGCAGGAAGCCTTTTTGAAGCTATGGACTAATTGCGGAAAAGTAAGTTTTGAGAAAGCCAAGGGATATGTATTTATGACAGCCCAGAATCTTTTAAAAAATAACTACAAGCATCAACAGGTCGTTCTAAAGTTTGAGAATCGCGGTCATTCTGAAAAAGATATCCAGAGTCCTTCATATTTATTGGAAGAAAAAGAAATTAAGTCCCAAATAGAGAAGGCAATTTCAGAATTGCCTGAGAAACAAAGAGAAGTTTTTCTTTTAAGTAGAATTGACAAAAAAACCTACGCTGAAATAGGGGAAATGCTCAATATCAGCAGTAAAGCTGTCGAAAAAAGGATTTATAATGCTTTGGATTCATTAAGGAAAGTATCAAATTTGATAAAATAGGTAGGAGTTTTACAAAATCAGTTGTCTTAACAATGAATGCAGTCAGAAATATAAATATAGGCCATGATAAATGATGAACTTCTTCATAAATGGGTAAATGGGACTCTTAGTCAAAGTGAGGCGAAAGAATTTGAATCCAGACCTGAATATGAGTCTTTAAAATCATTGTACTTAAACACAGAACATTTAGCTGGTTTGAACCATGATTCTGATAAAATGCTAGAAAGGATTTTGCAGAGCAAGGTGGAGCCCGCAGCAGAAATAATTGAACCTGAAAAAGAGAACAGTAGGAAGTTAATTCCTCTCTTTCTCAAGATGGCAATCGCTGCTTCTTTCATTATTTTGAGTGCAACCTTTCTTTTTAATTCTAATAGTTCTGTCATTAATACATCAATGGCAGAAACAATTCACAAGTTACCTAGTGGCTCAGAAATTACTTTATTTCCTAATAGTGAATTTTTAATTCATGAATCTTCTTGGGGTAAAAAAAGAAAAGTTGACTTAAAGGGTAAAGCTTATTTTAATGTAACCTCTGGGAAAGAATTTGTTGTGAATACAGTAAAAGGAAATGTCAAAGTATTAGGCACTAGTTTTCTAGTCGATTCTAAAGACAAATTCCATGTCAACTGTGACGAGGGAAAAGTTCAAGTTTATTCGAACAAAATTCCTAAAACAATTTTATTAGCTGGAGAGTCCTTTACTGCTCATCAGGAGACTGGATCAATTATTAAGAAAAATAATATGACCAAAATCACTGATTTACCTTTAAGTGAAATATTAAAAGACATTGAGAAAACGTTTGAAGTTAAATTTATTTCCAATGAAATAGATTTAACACAAAAACATACTTCAGGTTATCAACACGATAATTTGGAGAATGCGATTAAAACCATTTCAATGTCACTCAATATCCAATATACAATCAAAGGATCCGAAGTAACTTTGTCAAAATAAATTTATTGCGGCTATTTTTTTTCATATTATATTTTTTAATTGCTTCTAATGTTCTTTCACAGAATGGAAAGGGTAATTTAGAGTTTGTTGATGCATCATTGCAAGATGTCCTTCTTGCTCTTGAAGAGAAATACAACGTTTTAATTTCTTATGAAAATTTAAAGCAACTTGAAGAGAACTTAAATGGTGAGAAAATTAATTTTTCTTCAACCGCAGAATCTCGGCAAGAATTTCTATCCGACTTATTTGAAACATTGAACTTGACTTACAATTTTATTGATGACGATCAATTAGTAATTAAAGAAAAGGAACATTTTAAAGAATTACTCTGCGGTCAAGTAATTGATGAACTTTCAGGTGATCCACTTGCTTTCGCAAATGTAATTGCACAAGATTCAAGTTTTGGTACCTCCGCTAATGAAGAAGGGATCTTTTTACTTCCGGAGAAAATTGAAAATAAAAAAGACTTCACCGCAAGCTATGTTGGTTTTCAAAAAATGAATTTTAATTCTGGCGAATTAGGTAAATGTAAGGTTGATCAAAATAATGTCGTTTCGCCTGAATCAAAACCCAAAAAAATTGGAGTGCAAACGCCAACTTTTAATGTTCCATATTTGATTATTAGGGACTACCTAACTGATGGAATTGACCTAAAGGATAATGGTTTAAGTACCTCAATAAAACCAAGGTTTATAGGAACTTTACCTGGGCAAGTTGAACCTGATATTTTACATTCAATTCAATTTTTACCTGGCATAAGTTCTCCTAGCTCAAAGTCTTCTGATATTTACATTAGAGGAGGTACACCAGATCAAAGTCTAATCCTATGGGAAGACATTCCTTTGTATCATTCTGCACATTACTTTGGGGTAATTTCAGCTATAGATCCTTATGTTGTTTCTGAAATGAAAGTCTTTAGAGGTGGCTTTGATGCTTCATACGGTGGGAGAGCTTCGGGAGTAGTTGATATTAAAAGCCATGGCGTAGAAAATAAAAACACTTTCATTGGATTTGGAAGTAATATGGTGTGTTCACACATTGATGGACATCAGATAATAGGGGAAGATAATAGAACCAGTCTAACATTCTCACTTCGTAGATCTTTTACTGAATTTTGGGAAACGCCTACGTACAAAAACTATTCGATATTGAATCAGCAAGGTCTAGTGTTAGGTGATCAAGAACTATTCTCAAGCTCAGAAAATATTGATATTTCAAATGATTTTAATTTCCTCGATAGCCACATAAAATTTGAAAGTCAGATAGGCAAGAAGACAAAATTATCTGGTGCAGGAATTTATGCCTCAAATATTTTTAATGGTGAAATTAATGATGATTCTGAAGATCTTAATCAACTAGATTCTTTAGCCCTGAGTAACAAGGGTGCTAGTCTAAAGTTATTGCATCAATGGTCAGAAAAATTAGAAAGTTCTTTAAAGTTTATCGGGACTGAATATAGTTATGATTATAATTTTGAAGTTTTAGATGTCGATAGGGATGAAGAAGAAATTGATGGATTGAAAAGTAATCAAATTGTAGATCAAGAAGTTCACTTGTCAACTAAATACGAGTTAAAAAATGAACAGTATTTTGAGTTAGGTTATCAATGGACTAGATATGATATAAGTTTTGAAACAGAGAAAATTTCAAAGAAATATCGGGATGTTATAGATAAAGGTTCAACTCAAAGCATGCTTCATTCAACTTTTCTTACTTACAAAAATCCGATACAGAATAAATTAGGTCTAGACTTAGGTTTGAGACTAAATTACTTTTTAGAAACCAAAGGGTTAAATTTTGAACCTAGAATCAAACTTTCTTATCAGATTTCGGATTACCTGAGTGGTCATGCAAACTATGGTAGGCACCATCAATATATAGGTCAAATAACAGATTTTAGGGGAAGTGATTTTGGAATTAGTACTCCTCTTTGGGCTTTGGCAGAAAATAAGAGTATACCCATCCAAAAGGCGAATCAAGGACAAATAGGTTTAATATTTAATAAATCTGATTGGGTCGTTGACCTTCAGGCCTACAGCAAAATTATTCAAGGATTAAGTAGTCGTTCTTATGATTTTGAAAATACAGAAGGAAACAATCAATCTAGAGGTGATGCAATAATAAATGGGATCGATTTGTTTGTGAAGAAAAGGTTGAATAAGGATGTGAAGGTCTGGGCTAGCTACACTTATTCCCAGATCAATATGCGATTCCCTGAAATATCTAATGATATGTTTCCTTCAGATTTTGACCAAAGACACAATTTACAATGTGCTACTCAAATTAAACTTAAAAATATACAAATTGCATCAGGGATTAAGTATTCTTCTGGATTACCATACACAGATATTCGAAGCTATGACCTACCATCTCAAATGAGTCAAAATGATGAGTTTGAGATTAGGTATGACGATATAAATTCTGAGAACTTGAATAATCTATTTGAGCTCAATGTGTCAATGAATTATACATTTAAGTTGAATAGTCCCTCGAAAAAAGCAATACTAGGATTCTCCTTTATGAACTTATTGAATAATGTTAACACATACTCTCGGACCGCTTATGTTAAAACCCCACGAAATCAAATGCCTAGCATAGCATTTTTAGATCGGGTAAATTTGCCAACTACTTTTAACTTGAGCATTAGGTTTGAGATTTGATTATTTTTTATGATACAATTGAGTAGGGCCATCATGGTTTGCTACAATAATGACGTTCCCATTTTTACTTTTAATTGAAGTAATATCATTTGTTGCATAAGGAATATTAAGGCCAGACTCTACATTTGTATAGGGCTTGAACTCACCTCCTTCATATTTTAGGTATAAACCATATCCAGAATTGTATGGTCCATTTTCTACTTCCATTCCTACAATATTTCCAGCCATCAATAATTCTTTAGACGAAGGATTAAAGTGAATAGCTTTTCCCGGAAATGATTGGGCTTGTATTGGAAGTGCTTTTCGAGAAAATTTATTTCCATCATTTATAAATACAGAACTTTCAAGAGTTGTTACTGTATGCACTGTAGCAGATGAAAGTAAGTTGCCGTCAAACAAACCTTGAATTTGTGTGACTGCATAATCTTCATTTTTTAAAAATCTTTTTTTGAGCATTGGCAATTCCGATGTGATAACGCTTTTTCTAGGGATGGGATAATTTTTGCCTTGAGCATACATACATAAAATAGGGTCGGGGGAACCATTGTCATCAAAATCTCTTTCATAGCAACTCATTGGTTCTTTCTCACTGGCCCGAAATCTAGTATTAAGTCCAAGATTGCCAGCAATTAAATCCTTGTCACCATCGCCATCTATATCAGCGACTTCAAGTGATTGCCAAAGACCGTGGCTTTGTGACAATCCATAACTATTAGTTTTATCAATAAAAGTTGTTCCATCGAATTTAAAGATGCTAATTTTCATCCATTCTCCAACGATGACTATTTCATCTTTTTTATCTCCATCTAAATCCACCCATTTGGCATCAGTGACCATGCCACAGTTTCTAATTCTTGATGTAATATTTTCATCAGTTTCAGTAAGTACTCCTTCTACATTTTCTAAAATTTTCGAGTCACCTTTTTCAGGAAATCTTCCAGCAACAACCCTTGCGCCAACAAACAAATCCAAATCGCCATCACCATCATAATCCCCAGAGGAAACGGCAGATCCATTTTCATATCCTGTTATTGAAAAGTCAGTACTTGACGTAAAGTTTCCTGATCCATCATTTATGTATAATCTGTCCTTGTGTAATTCATCTTGATCCTCTAATTCGGATCCACCGCTAACTACATAAAGGTCACTATCTCCATCGCTATCAACATCAAAAAAGAGAGCAGCAGAATCTTCATATTTTGCATCCGTTTTGAAGCCCGCAATATTTTTATTGGAAAAGGTCCCTTGGTCATTTTGGAGGTAGATTTTAGCAGCTTGATTTGGACCTCCTCCAAGGTAAAAATCTTCTTTACCATCGCCATTGACGTCAGCTTTTGCTAAAGCTGGACCAGAGTCTGATAGCTTGTACATAAGAAGAGGTTCTCGCTTAAAATCATTGAAATTACGGTCTTTATGTACGTGTTTCACCCCATTTTTATTTGCTAAATTGAAAATAGGGGAGGGCTTAATTTCTTTTTCATTGTTAGCTTTCGCAAATTTATATTCGACAGCCATCTCCCCATTTACTGGGGCATTATTGATGACCTGAATTTTGTCATCAGGCCACTTAATTTTAATCTTGTCAATCTTTGTTTCATCTCCCACTCCAAATAATAATTTGTTTTCTACGCAGGACATATAACCCTTCATAGGTCGATATTCTTGCTTTAATATTTTATCCCCAATCTGTAACTCAACGGTAGTATTTACACCAAATCTATTATTAGGAGGGCCAACTAATTTGATGGTCAAGTAATTTGTTCCTGCCTGAGAGTTTTCTCGAGTTAAATTTCTAAATATTGAGGCCGGTTCATTTAAATTATTAACGATTAAATCAAGGTCACCGTCGTTATCCAAGTCAGCATAAACTGCTCCGTGAGAAAAAGCTGGCCGACCTATTCCTGATGCTTTTGTCTGATCTTCAAAGGTTCCATTTCCAAGGTTTTTATATAGTTTATTTTGAACCTTAACCTGAGGAATCATATCCAAGAATTCATTGATGTTATTTGCCTTAAATCCAGTCGTTAAATTTTGATCTCTGAAATTCATGAAATCTAAATTTGTAACGTCTCTTTTATAGCCATTTGAAATATATAAATCTTTATATCCATCATTGTCAAAATCAACTAAGATAGAAGCCCAACTCCAATCGGTAGCATCTATATTTGCTAAATAGGATTGTTCACTATATTTCCCATTACCTACATTGATGTGCAGCATATTTTTTAGGACTTGATTCCCGTATCCATATTCAACACCTTGGTCATAGTAATCTCTATTCATGTTCAGAAATAACTCATGTTGTCTTTTTCTATTTGAGGATAACATATCTACCGTTATAAGATCAAATAAACCGTCGTTATTTATATCCTCGTAATCTGAACCCATGGTATTCTGACTCATTGAATTAAAGTGCTTTTGGTGCATGTCAACGAATCCAGATTTTTTATTTATGTACAGGAGATCAGAATCGATATAATCGTTTCCGATGTAGAGGTCAAGTCTTCCATCATTATTGAAATCAGAAACAACAGAGCTTAAAGCGAATCCTCTTTTATTGAGATTTAATTTATTTCCAACTTCAACAAATTTGTTGCCGTCATTTCTGTATAATTTATTCGCCTCTTGGGCATTGGTTGCTTTGTTGTTTATAAAATATTTCCCTCCTTGTCTTTTTACACGATACTGATTATTTGTTGCTCTGTCAATAGGGTGGTTGCCGTAAAAAATATCCAAGTCACCGTCAGAGTCATAATCGATGAAATTACAATGAATGGTATTGTCTGGTTGGGCCAAACCAAGTTTTTTACTGCTTTCAGTAAAACTTAAATCGCCATTATTTATATAAACAAAATTTTGACGATCTTCTAAATCACCCATGCCGGTTTTTGTGGCAATTATATCAAGAAAACCATCTTGGTTTAAGTCTACCATGGCAACGCCTGTTTTGAAGAGACCCTTAGCGTCTACACCTGCTTGTGCCGTAATGTCTTGGAACTTCAGCTGGCCTTTATTTAAATATAACCTGTTAGGACCCTGGTTGGACGAAAAATAAATATCCGTTAATCCATCATTATTGATATCCCCGACAGCTACACCACCGCCATTATACATGTATTCAAAAGTGAATATGTTCATGTCTTCTTTATCTTGTAGCAGGTTCACAAACTTCACACCTGTGTATGATGGGTCTAGTTCCTTAAATTGGATGGTCTTCGTATTTGGCTTAGTATTTACAGCTTCTGCGGACGTTTTATTCTCAGGTTGCTTAGTTTTATCAGTTGAAGAATTATCTGAAGCACAACCAAAGAAAAATAGTATGGAAGCTATTAGTAGTTTAGGGATGTAGATTCTCATATTTGCTACAAGTTGAAATTCTTGAATTTAGACTAAAGATGAAAATTTCTCAATGAAAAAGAAAATAAAGAAACTGTTTGATTATCGAGGTTTGCCAAGCTTAATGATGGCTGGTAATGTAAAGAGAAAAAAGAAACTTTATAAAAATCTTATAAAACTTCAAATAAGTATATATGAGTTAGATGAATATCTAGAATCTAATTGGAAAGTTTATCAAAAAGATTTAGCTGAATATTGGAAATCAATACATAGGTGTATGCTGAAATGTGGGGTTCCAAAATCAAAAATTGGTGAATATTCTAAGCATATTCAGAAATATCAAAAGCATGAACTCGATTTAAGAAAAGCAAAACTTCCGGTAGATGGCTCTATAGAATTCTATTATTATTATAAGTCATGTGACGTACGATTAATGAGACAAATTATTTATGATAATTCTGAAAGTCTTGATGATATCTTTACAATGGCAGATTGGAGATATTTTGATTTAATCACAGAGGTAAATGATGATGTTGAGGACTTATTTGAAGATTTGACAACGATCAATGGAAATTATGTATTAATTGCATCTTGGGTTTATGGTAAAAAACAAGCGCGCAAAACAATCGAAGAATTCATAGATGTATTGTTGGTTAAAAATAAAGATCGCTTGAATAAGCGTAAGGATAAAAGTGAGTACATAGACATCTACGAACAGACCAAAAGACAGCTAAAAGAAACTAGAAAATTATTGAAGAAGAATATAAAACAGATATCCAAAAAGGATGTAAGAAAAGCAAAGTTGTTTAAGTATTACAAGTAAGGCCTATTTGCCCATAATTAATATTATGTTAAATAGAGGAAGTGGATATTCCAGTATTTATAGTATTTCCCCTCTCCAATGCAAATCCAAATCAAATCGGGAGTCTCTATCTTATAAGACTTGCAAATGCCTAATTTGACTTTTTCTTTGAGAATATTTTTCATGGATAGAAATTATCTAATTCTAAATGAAATTAGTTATCAATCTTATTTTACCAATGTATAATTTAGGGCTTGATATTGTAGCCAAATTTGATTGTTCTTTTTGTGCTTGATGTCACTTGTACACGAAGCACCCTCAATAGTTAAACCTCATGGTTAATTTTATTTTTCATTGTTTCCATCCTCAATTAACGATACCTTAGTCAAACCAAATGAAATATTTTTATGAGTAGAATTGTCACTTTAGATGAATTCATTCTTCACAATGAAAATCTACAGACGTCTAGCACAGGTAAACTCACTAAGGTTCTTAGAGACATCGGTGTAGCTGCAAAAATTGTAAATAGAGAAGTTAACAAAGCAGGACTAGTTAATATCCTAGGAATCGAAGGCTCCTCTAATTCTTCTGGAGACATGGTCCAAAAACTTGATATCTTTTCAAACGAAAAGATGATCGCTTGCTTGAGTAATAGCGGAGAAGTTGCAGCCATTGTATCAGAAGAAAATGAAGAATTAATTCACCTACCAAAAGTAAAAACTATTAAACCAACTTATTTGGTTGCAATGGATCCACTGGACGGTTCTTCCAATATTGATGTGAATGTTTCTGTTGGTACTATATTCGGAATTTATCAAATTACGGATCCTGAGGCCGATATCACTGATAAGTCCTTTTTGCAAAAAGGCTGCGAAGTAATTGCCGGTGGTTACGTTCTTTATGGAACATCTACCATGCTTGTTTATACTACTGGTAATGGAGTAAATGGGTTTACACTAGATCCAAGTATTGGAGAATTTTGTCTGTCTCATCCAAATATTAAAATTCCAAGTCGAGGAAATTATTACAGTGTAAATCAAGGGTATTATCTGAAATTTGACGTGGAAATGAGACGGTATATAGATTATTGTAATGATCTTAATCTGAGATTACGCTACATTGGATCCATGGTATCTGATGTTCATCGAATGCTTTTTCAAGGAGGGATTTTCCTTTATCCAAATACTCGCAAATATCCTCATGGGAAATTGCGATTATTGTACGAATGTATACCGATGTCTATGGTTGTCGAACAAGCGGGAGGTAAAGCAATCAATTGTCAACTGGAACGGATATTGGACATCTCCCCTATTAATATACATCAAAGAGCTACGATAGTCATTGGCTCACCAGACATGGTTGATGAAATGGAGAATTTTGTAAAACGGTATTCTCTTTCTGAAATTACTTAAATGGGTTTCTTGGTAGCCAAGAGTTATCAGGAACATAGAATTCCAAGACCAAGGACATTAGGTAGTTCACAAATCTTGATCGATGCTTAAGCAATAGAAATAAGTTTTCTCCAGTTGCTCCAACAGATGATTTTATTTCCATGGCCGTTCTTGACATATGTATGCTATCCACACCCTTATTTATAGAATCCTCAATCATGTTATATAACATGTTTAGGTAAGTTTGTTTACTTCTGTTATGGGACATGTCATAACCTAAAAAATGGGCATCATAATAATTTGCATCAGCGTCATAAATCAAACTATAAAATGCTATCATTTTTCCTTCAAAAAATACTCCATTAAATAGGATGTCATCTTTTAAATTCTCTTTCAGTTTAATAAAATAATCCTTGTGAAGATCGAATAAATTGAAGCTCACATTAGTTGAAATTTGTTTGTAAAGAGAATACATATCTTCAATATAATGATTAAGTGATTCAAGATCAAGCCTCTTTACTTCAACTCCACTACCCTTTTTAATAGCCCTTTTATAGCGCACTCTATATTTAGATTTTAAATCAGAAAGGTAAGCCTCAAAGTTATCCCATCTAATTTCCATGGACATATAAGGATCGACTTTAAACTCTAAATATGTTGGTAATTTGACTTCCTGATCTTGTTCAGATTTGAAATCTTTTACGAGAACACTCCTGATTTTAAATCCCTTACTATTATTCATATAATCACTAAAACCTTCAATGCACTTATCAAGTAAAATCAATTTTTCATCAAAAGAAAAATCGTTGCACAAGTTAATTCCGTATTGTCCAGTTAAGAGGATGTTCCCAAGGATTAGTAAATCATGTTTTACAAATTTCATACTTGCTTTCTGCATCTTTAAAAGCAAGTTATTCCAGAAGGTTGGGTTATGAGTGTGTAGACTTAAAGATTCATTTAAATCAAAATCCTTTATTTGAAATTGGAGAAGACCTCTTATTAGATCTTCATTCACGATTAAAGCATAGAAATTCTTTAAGCCCTTTGGCATTGATTCTTCTAAGCTCTTAAGGTAGGCGTATGAATTTAAAACACCTTTGGTATTTGATTCATCCCAGAAGTCTGAGAAATTCTCTATCGTGTCAGAAACAAAAAGAGTAAGACCATTTTCTATTTCTACTTCAAATCCTTTCGTCCTTATTTTTTCAAGAACCTTCCCCGCCTTTAATGAGTCCATACTATTCTAAACGTTTTAAGGCTTTCAATTCGTTGCCCCAATCAAAGTTTTTACATTTTCCTGTTTGACAAGCACCTCTAAACCAATCCTCTATCAAATACTTAGTTGAATGATTTTTTTGGTTAAGGTCAAAATAACTGTTGATGTTTAAGTTATTAAGTTCGTCATCTTTAGGAACTGAGATTATGTATTCTATCAAAGTGGTATCCTTTTCAAAACTAAATATACCGATGGGCTTGATATACATATTTCTTCTACTACTAAACCGATTTCCCAAGATCAATGTTTCAATCTCTGGTTTATTTTTTTGGATTATTTTGCCTGCGTTAAATATAAAAGGCATTTCCTTAAAGCCTTCAATTTCAAGGCTTTCTCCAGCTAGATGATTAATTGAAATTTCCCACTCCGATTTTACTACAATAGGTTCATTGTTTGCTGTTTGTGTTTCATTTTGGCATGATAAACAGAGGGTTGCCAATAAGAATATCAGAAGTAGGTCTTTCATTTAAGTCGAAATATAATTGAAGTGAATATATTTCAAGAGTATTTGGCTAATATTATGACGAAAACAATAGTTTTACCTTTATTTTATCAAAATATAATGACCCATTTGGCAAAACACATAATAATATTGTTCACTCTATTTTTAGCGTGCTCTTGCAAACCCAAGCAAGAACTTAAAATAACTGAGAATAATGAGAAGGTCATCATGCTTGAAAAAGGAGGATGCTATGGCCGCTGCCCAATATATAAGGTTGAGGTTTATGATAATGGATATATGAAATTTTACGGTGATAAATATATTGACAAGCTTGGTATTTATGAAAAACAACTTGATAAGCAAGCATTCAATAACCTATATCAAAAGTTTAACCAGTCTAAGTTCAATGAATTCCAGGATAATTATGAAAGCATGGTTCCTGATGCAGCATTAATCAAGCTTTCATTTAAGGATAAGAAAAATCCAATGAAGACCATTACTGGAAAATCTGAACGGCCTAAAGCGGTTAAAGATCTTCAGTTAGAAATTGAAAGAATAGTAGCTTCATTTGATTGGAAAGTTATAGAGAAAAAGGAACCTGAGAAAAAAACAAATCAGAAACAAGAGCAAAAAATAATAGAAAATCAACTAATTATTGAGCCAGAGAATGGAGTTGTATTTTCTAAGTGGATTTCTGAAATGAAGGCCAAGTACGGTGTAAGAATAATTGATAGAGTTTCTTCAAATACATCTTTTTGGGTAATAACATTTGATACTAAAAAAGTAACTGGATCTGAATTAATCAAAATATTTAAGGCGGATCCGGCTATAAGAAATGTTGAATTCAACAAAACTGTTACCCAACGATAGATTCAATTTCTTTAGCCTTATTCCACAAGTCATCCATTTCAGTTAAAGACATTTCTTGCAAGGGTTTCGTAGCCTGACTTTCTATAAATTGAAATCGTTTTTTAAATTTTTTGTTGATTAGTTCCAAACTAGTTTCTGGATCTACTTTTAAAAAGCGGCCATAATTGACTAACGAAAAAAGGACGTCCCCATACTCTTCCTGAATCTTTGATTGATCTTTGCTAGCTATGGCTTGTTTTAATTCTGCAATTTCTTCTTCAACCTTAGCCCATACATCTGCTATATTATCCCATTCAAATCCGACTTGAGCCGTCTTTTCTTGCATTCGTTGAGCCTTGATTAAGGCAGGAAGTGAATTAGGGACTCCGCTAAGTACAGATTTTTTACCTTCCTTCAATTTTAGCTGTTCCCAATTCTTCATGACGTCTTCTTCTCCGTTAACTGTAACATCTCCATAAATATGCGGATGTCTAGATATCAATTTTTCGCAAACACCATTAAGAACATCTGCAATATCAAAAGCCTTTAGTTCATCTGCAATCTTAGCATAAAAGACCATATGTAGCATTAAATCTCCTAGTTCTTCCTTAATTTCACTAAGGTCTGACTCCAATATCGCATCTGCCAATTCATAGGTTTCTTCTATTGTCAAATTCCGCAGAGATTGCATGGTTTGCTTCTTGTCCCAAGGGCATTTCTCTCGTAATTCATCCATGATGTTCAGCAGTCTCTCAAATGCCTTTAATTTTGGTTCCATATGAAACTTATTAAATGTACCTTTGTTACAAATATTAGATAATAATTAATATTTCAAGATTCAATGAGTCAATTTTTATATACACTACTGATAATTTTCTGTGTTTTTGGAATCTCGTTTATGCTAATAAACATTAGATACATAGTTACCGGAAATGAGTTTAGAGGGACTTGCGCTACGAATAATCCGATGATTAAAAACAAGTTGGGTGAATGCAATGTATGCGGTAAAAAGCCTGATGAAGACTGTAAAATGCCAGAAGTACCTGCATAAAAAAAGCGTTCTTTATTCAAAGAACGCCTTGATTTATATCTAAGTCATTTTATTGAATGACTATTAATTTCGATATCATTCTTCCTTGAACATACAATTGTAGTCCATAATTTCCTTTTGGTAATTCGCTGACATCTATTAAATGTATGGCGTCCAATTCCTTTTTTAATACCTGATGTCCAAGCATATTATGCATAATTACTTTTTCAACTTTATGCTCGCTTTGAATCAATAATCTATTACTTACTGGGTTAGGATGAATTTCCACTTTTAGGTCTAAGGGAAGCTTCACATCAGTTAATTCCCAACCACAATTTTCAATATGATCCGCATGTAATTTTTCTTCAAAGATTAAGTCTTCATCCCCATTCTGATAAGCAGTCAATGTTAAAAAGAATACCATCATTTCTTCATCTGTATCTTCTCCTAGAGTGACTAACTCCGGAGGAAAGTTAGGGTTATGATGATTATTTACTGTATTATCATAAACAGCTCTTCCCCTAATTTTATCCCCTCCATTTAAAATGATAGGTCGCTTATAGGCATAAAATTTTTGCCAATCAAAATTCCAAGTTGGAGTGTGGATAAGCGTTTCGATGTCACCATTGGTTCTTTCTACAACAGCCTCCATTTCTGTACAAATTAAGTGGGCATGAGGAGCAATACCAATCAAGGTAAGCTTACTATTATTTTGTACGTTATACAATTGATTAAATTCTCTAACTACGTTTGGTGGTATTACCAGAGGCCCATCAACCATGCTAGTGAAGTGATTTAATAAAGGTAAAACACCAACACTTCTTTGTTCTTCAGTTGTGAACTTTAGACGGATATTCGTCTGATCTATTTCTCCAACTGCATAACTCGGGTAATGAACTTGAACAACTAGATTAGTTTTAGATGGAACTGCTATTCCCATATTTTCAGGCATGATTTGAGCTGATCCACCAGGGGCCCAGCCCCCAATTAATTGAGCGCTATTTGACCCAATGCCTCCAAAGCACGTATACCCTACTTCTGGGTCATTATTGTCTAGATTTATAGGGATATTACTCGTATCGTGGTAAAGTAAAACATGATGGACAGCTTTAGTATTGCCTGGTACTACTTCTATGCCTTTCACATAAATATCATCCCCAAAATCAACAGGAAAAACAAAGCATTTGTACAAATCATTATCCGTTAAATTTGGAACTGTATATTCAGGGAGCTCGATGATCATTTCTGGATCAAGGATCTCAATATTTGATTCAAATACTGGTGGCTCTGGCGCCAATGAAGGATCTCCCTCTGGAGTATCAGACATAATCCAAGCTTCGAAAGCTTGAATTTCTTCTTCCGTAAGGCTATGATCTCCAACGAAAGAAGCCTCCGGACTTTTCGCTGGCCATGGTGGCATATCTCCGTTTAAGACTGCAATCAAAATGTCACTTTTCCATTCTACAACATCTTCATAGGTTTCTAAAGCAAAAGGAGCTACACCGTTAGAATTGTGACAGTTAGTGCAATGAGAATAAACGAGACAAGCAATGTCTTCAGACCAAGTAATATCATTTTGTCCCATTAAAGGCGTAAGCACCCCAATAGATAAAATAAATGAGAGTATTCTGTACATTTGTTTTTTTATTAGATGTGTAAAATACTGAGAATTAAGATCTTCTCAACATTTAATGACGTTGTTGTTATTGATTGTACAAATATTGAGGCGAAATTCCTTATTGAATGGTTCGTATTTTGGATCTAAAGCCTTCAAAACCTTCAAATTTAAAAGGTAAAAATTGTAAATTCAAAGGATTACCTCCTTTCAAATCAAAATATGACCAATAAAAATAAAACTGAATTTGAACAAAATTGGTCTAAATTCAGAATGCCCACTTGGGAAGAAGATATTTCACGCAACCATGATACTTTAAAGCCGTTTGAAAATTCTTCTGCTCCTTGCGATATCCCAATTGAAAATTTTAAACTAGGAGATTTTTTACCCAAAGAACTCTTAGGAGGAAAATCATTATTAGAATTTATTAAGAAGGATCATTACCCAATTCCTGCTACTACTGATCGTGAAGGATACAATCCCAATTTTGATAGTAGGTATTTTTTGACAGGTTTATCGGACTATTTAAAGATTGCTACAACAGCTAAAAAATATGATGTTGATATAAAATCTTATTTTGATTTTGGTTGTGCATCTGGACGTGTACTAAGACATTTTTGTGCACAATCAGAAATTCAAGATTTGTGGGGCAGCGATATTAATGGGCGACACATAAAGTGGCTTAATGATCATCTTCCTGAACGATTAAAGGTTATACATAATAGTTGCATTCCCCATATTCCTATTGCTGATAATTCTATGGATGTAGTCAGTGCCTTTTCTGTCTTTACCCACATTGATACCTTCGAAACGGCATGGTTAGCTGAACTTTATAGGATTTTGAAGCCTGGGGGATTATGCTATTTAACTGTCCACAATGATGATACCTGGAAACTTTTGCAAAACGCAGGTCCCGAAAATGGCGTCTTATCAAGATTTCGTCAAATCGATCCAAACTTTGATGAATTATTAATGAATGACATTCCAAAAGAAAGGCGATGTTTTAGATATACTCCTGTTGGTCCTTATAGAGCTCTTGTGCTACATAGCAATGATTATCTTCATAAAACCTGGGGGCGATTCTTTGATATTCTTGAAATTAGAGGCAAAGCACATGGCTATATTCAGAGTGTGCTTATTGGAAGGAAGAAATAGATTAATACCAAAAGTGATTTTAAAATTAATTTGACCATTTTGAAGAATGCTGACATCGAATTTATAAAAAACAACCCTATATAAACAAGACTATTCAGTACATTTGTGCCTTATTTAGATATGTAAAATACTGAGAATTAATGTCTTCTCTTGACTAGTAGTGTATTTTAGATATGTTAACCTATAATCAGTAAAAGATCTATGAAAAAAGGATTAATAGCTATTCTTCTTATTTTAAGTGTTCAAGCTTTTAGTCAGAAGCCAAAGGTTTACAATTCCTCAGAAATTTACCACGCTTTAGAGAAATTGAACTTCCTAGGATCAGCTTTATATATTGCTGCTCACCCTGATGATGAGAATACAAGATTAATATCTTATTTATCGAACGATCGGAAAGCCCGGACCGCATACCTTTCCTTAACCAGAGGAGATGGAGGCCAAAATTTAATAGGGACAGAAATTCAAGAACTCTTAGGTGTGCTTAGGTCTCAAGAACTGATGATGGCAAGAAGTGTAGATGGAGGTCAACAGTTTTTCTCCCGTGCCATTGATTTCGGTTATAGTAAACATCCTGATGAGACATTAGCTATATGGAATAAAGACGAAGTTCTTTCTGATGTGGTTAGAATTATAAGAACGTTCAAGCCTGATATAATCATTAATCGATTTGATCATAGAACACCAGGCAAAACACATGGACATCATACTTCTTCTGCAATACTTTCTATGGAGGCTTTCGATTTGGTTGGCGATGCTAGTAAATATCCTGATCAAATTAAGTCTGTGGGGACATGGCAACCAGGTCGTCTTTTCTTCAATACATCGTGGTGGTTTTATGGAGGTAGAGACAAATTTGCGAAAGCGGATAAATCGAATTTAATATCGATGGATATAGGGACCTATTATCCCCTACTTGGTAAATCTAATACGGAAATTGCAGCCGAAGCCAGAAGTATGCATAAATGTCAGGGCATGGGCTCAACTCCTTCAAGAGGAACTTATTCAGAATATTTAGAACTATTAAAAGGTGATCTGCCTTCCGGCAAATCTGATCCATTTGAGGGGATAAATACCACCTGGTCAAGACTAGAAGGCGGTGCTGCAATAGGAGAAAAGATTAACTCCATCATGAAGGAATTCAATTATCAAAATCCATCGGCAAGTGTTGCATCTTTAGCCAAGGTTTATCAAATGATTTCGGAGCTGGAAGATTCTCATTGGAAAGAAATAAAGTTGCTTGAGACACAGGAGATTATTAGTGCTTGTAGTGGATTATTTTTAGAGGCAAGCGCATCAAGCCATAGAGTTACTCATGGGGATTCTCTTGAATTGAAAGTTGAGTGCATCAACAGAGGTGCCGCAGATTTTAAATTAAATGGCTATTCTATCCATCCCATCAATGTAGCGAATGATACAAGTCTTGTATTAGAAAACAATGTTTCTTTCGAGAACTATGAAAATATTTTTATTGGAAATGAGGTTGAATCAAGTTCACATTATTGGTTAAGAGAAAACTGGGATTTGGGTATGTTTAAAGTGCCTGATCCATCTTTAATCGGTGAACCCAATTCACCAAGATCTGTAAATATTTTATTTGACGTAACGGTAGAAGGTGTTCCAATGACTTTTAAAAGAGACATCGTCTATAAATATACAGAACCTAAAACTGGACAAATATATAGACCTTTTGAAGTGACCAATCCGGTATATGTGTCGATTGATGAAGATGTCCTTATCTTCCCTAATGAGCTTAGTAAAAATCTGGATGTTATCGTTGAAGCAGGAAAGGCAAACATCACAGGAACTGTAAAATTAAACGTACCGAATGGCTGGAAAATTTCTCCTGAGCAACATTCTTATAAACTAGGCAACGCAGGGAGTATTCAAAAGTTCACTTTTGAAATCACCCCACCAGACTTTCAGTCTACTGGCCAAATTACTCCAGTCGTCACTTATGAAGGAAAGTCTTACAGTTCTGATCTTGTCGAAATAAACTATGATCATATTCCATTTCAATCAGTCTTGAAAAAAGAATCAGCTAAATTAGCAAGGATTGAAATTGAAACTGTTGGTCATAAGATTGGATATATCATGGGAGCTGGTGATAAAATTCCAGAATGCTTAGAGTACATTGGATACTCTGTTGATCGGATTGAAATTGAACAAGCTGAACCTACTTATCTAAGGCAATATGATGCAGTAATTATGGGAATAAGAGCTCTTAATACCATCGAAAATGTTGATGTATATCGTGACAATTTAATGGAATATGTACATAATGGAGGTACCCTAATTACTCAGTATAACACCTCAAGAAGGCTTAAATCAAAGCAGTTTGGCCCCTACCCTATGGAATTAGGAAGGTTTCGAGTATCACAAGAGGATGCACCGATTGAAATTTTAGAAGAATCCCACCCTATGATTAATTTCCCTAATAAGATTAGTCAGAAAGATTTTGACAATTGGATACAGGAAAGAGGACTTTATTTTGCCTCAGAATGGGATGATAACTACACCCCAATATTTTCATCCTTTGATAAAGGAGAAGAACCTGGAAGTGGAAGTACTTTAGTAACTAAATATGGAGATGGTTATTATGTTTATTCTTCCCTCTCGTGGTTTAGACAATTACCAGCAGGTGTCCCTGGTGCTTATCGAATTTTTGCTAACATGATAGCTCTTGGTAATGAACAAAGACCATAAAGGTTATCGTATATATTATGCATTGATTCTGTTTAATGTTTTGTACATGTTTTTGTTCTATTTAATCATGAGTAAATTTTCGTAGATGAGTGGTTTTGATTGGGTAGTATTAATTGGTACAATTAGTTTTATCGTTGGCTATGGATCTTGGGTAACTAGTAAGCGAAAAAGTTTAGACAGCTTTCTAATTGGGAATAGAGAAGCGCGGTGGTGGACTGTTGGGCTGAGCGTAATGGCTACTCAAGCAAGTGCAATAACATTTTTATCAACTCCTGGACAGGCTTATCATGATGGCCTTGGCTTCGTCCAATTTTATTTTGGGTTACCGATAGCTATGTTGATTATTTGTTTGGTATTTATTCCCATATACTCCAAACTAAAAGTTTACACGGCTTACGAATATTTAGAAGGAAGATTTGATTATAAAACCCGAGTATTAGCTTCTATCCTTTTCTTAATACAGAGAGGACTTGGAGCAGGAATCACGATTTATGCGCCTGCAATTGTTTTATCTACTGTATTGGGCTGGAATTTAAATCTACTCATTCTTATCATTGGATCTCTTGTAATCCTATACACAATAATTGGTGGAACAAAAGCAGTAAATGTTACACAAAAAATACAAATGGGCATCATCTTTTTTGGGATGTTCTTTGCATTTTTTACCATACTCAATTCTTTGCCAAATGATTATGGTTTAGTTGAAAGCTTACATATAGCTGGAGCTTCTGATAAAATGAACATCCTGGACTTTTCATTTGATCTGGATAATAGGTATACGGTTTGGTCTGGAATTATAGGTGGGACCTTTTTAATGCTTTCATATTTTGGTACTGATCAATCGCAGGTACAAAGATATTTATCAGCAAAGAATACTAAGGAAAGTCAGATTGGACTAATATTTAATGGACTCCTTAAGGTACCAATGCAATTCTTTATTCTATTGACAGGGGTAATGGTTTTTGTGTTTTATCAGTTCAATGCTAGCCCAGCTTTTTTTAATCCAGAAGTGATAGAAAAGATTGAAGCCAGTCAATACAATACAGAGTTTCAAACATACAATAGCCAGCTTGCGAATATTCATGATAACAAGCAAAAACTTTTGAGCACGTCAAATCTTGAAAATCCTGAATTCAAGACTGCTTATAGCTCATTAGTGATTCAGGAAAAAGAAATTCGAGAATCAGTGAAAGCCATGATTAAGACTGCTTTTCCTGAAGAAGAATCTAATGATAAGGACTATGTATTCATTCATTTTATTCTTTCAACTTTTCCAAAAGGTTTGATTGGCTTGCTTCTCGCTGTCTTTCTTTGTGCGGCAATGTCTTCGACAGCATCAGAGTTAAATGCTTTAGCCACAACGAGCTTGGTAGATATCTATAAAAGAGGAATTAATTCAGATGGATCAGAAGCTCATTATTTGAATGCTTCAAGAATGTTTACGGCGATGTGGGGAATCATTGCTATCCTATTTGCGACTTACGGTAAACTATTTGATAATCTAATTCAATTTGTAAATATTGTTGGTTCACTCTTTTACGGTACAATTCTAGGAATATTCGTTGTCGGGTTTGGAATGAAATCGATCAATGGAAAATCAGTTTTTACTGCTGCAGTAATTTCTGAAATAATGATTCTTTCTATTTGGTACTGGGATCTGATTGATATTTCATATCTATGGTTGAACCTCTTAGGATGCATTTTTGTAACCGTATTGGCATGGATCTTTTCTAAAATATGGAAATAAAAAAAGTCCCGACTAGGTCGGGACTCGATATTTAAATTTTCTTAATGTCTAACTTATAATTCCTATCTAATAAAGATATTGACTTTGTCGCTGGCAACATCTCCAGGTTCTAATGAAATCAAAATTTTGTTAGGAGCAAGTCCTTTTGTTTCAAGATACTTTTTGCAAGCTGAGACTCTTTTCTGAGCAATTACATTACTAGCAGAAGATGAGGCAACAAATTTTGATCGTAATAAAACGAATCCTTTACTTGCAGACTTAACTTGCGTAATTACACTTTCAAGTGTTTTGTATCCATCATTTTCAATTCCAACCTTGTCCTTACCAAAGTTAACGACTAAATCTCCACTTGTGGTGCTAGCGTTGTTAACTTCTGCAATTACAGGATTAGTTGCGTTTGATGATCTCCTTAAATTTGCTGGCGCTTGTATATAACCTTCCATATACTGTGGCCTTTCTCTTAAAGAAGACTGAACTTGGCCATCGGGTGATATCATCACCTCAGTGGCTACACCATTCACGAGAATGGTTTTTTTGACTGCATCTTGTGCAGTCACCTCAGAGCCTATAAATAAGGCTGAAAGGATCAGGGTACTACAAAGAATATTCTTCATGGGTTACAATTTATAATTCAAATAATATTTGACACTTAATTGGTAAGACCTCTACCCTCTTTTTTTATCAATTCTTTCTCTTCGAGGTTCTTATACAATTTATCCAGTACACCGTTGATAAACTCCTTACTTTTTGGTGTACTGTATTTTTTCGACACTTCTACATACTCATTAATGGTTACTTTTACAGGTATCGTCTCACAATTTAACATTTCAGTGACGGCCATTTTTAAAAGTATCATATCTAGAATTGCCACTCTTTCTTGATCCCAGTTCTTAATAACCGGTCCTATTTCATCAGTAAGAGTTTTATCCTTTTTGTTTGTCTCCTTCAGTAACATTTCACCGAAGACTTTAGTTGTCTCTTTATCAGGATAAAATTCCTCATAAAATCCAGCATCAGCAGGTTGAGACTTTATATATTTCTTAAATGAACCTATTACTAGTGATTTATCGTCAATCCAGTTGTAATAGTTGTCTTCTAACATTTCATTGAAAAACTCATTACTACGACACAAACGATATAAGTCTAGATATAGCTCCACATAATCTTCTTTTTTTGAATCAGCAAGGATAAATTTCTCATATACCTCGGATTTACTGAATTCCTCATAAATCTTTGCGAGGTATTCAGAATTCACTTTTGATTCAAAATCGTGCTTCTTGAATTTTTTCTGAAGCTTCTCGTCATTCAATACGGCTTGTAAAAGCTCATTTTCGTATAGCTTAGGTGTAAACGCTTGATCAATTTCTTTTGGTATGTGCTTCTTTTTACGCTTTTCACCATCTTGCACGGCTAGTTTGCAAATACCTACTATAGCGTAAATATTGAATAAAAAGAGCTCATAACTTTGCTCAATAGAGCTTTTATAAAGCTTATTTACTTCTGAAATATCAAGATTTTCATCCCTATTCAATGCATACAGCAGTTGCATAATCTTGATTCTAACACTCCTTCTACTTAGCATGAATAAATTGTCAAATAACTGTTTTAACTAATATGATGTAAAATTATGGATAGTTATTTACAATAAGTAACAATTGGGTGTTAATTAAGCAGTTATATACCACAATTTTCAAACCCCGGAAACTTACTCTTATGCCACTTATTCACAATTTTACCTTCTTTAAGCAATACAATGCCTGGATTCGAACGTACAATAGTTTTTAATAGAATATCATCTGCAGTTAAATAAGTAGCTCCAGCTTTAATCTTAGACTCTAAACTATTCAAAGTCGTCTGATCTGCACCTCCTGCTACTATATACGTTTTAATCCCCTTTTTAGATGCTTTCGTTGCCAAAGGAGCGACAATTTTTTGGAAATCGCCCAAATAATCTTCATTCCAGTTAAATTCTGTCGTTTTTACTTCTTTTTCTTTCACCTCAACTAAGCGTTCTACGATTTTTGGCTCAATCTCACCTCCCTCCATCTTTATGGTATCTTTCGAAAATATGGAATCTTTGACCATTTGTAATCGGGGTTTACCCTTAACATTCAATTTATGTGCTACAATTAGGAATGAATACTCTGGGTTTTCCATCATTTCGTCTGTTAAATCGTATCCTTCCATACTTGAAAATTCCATTTCACTAATTTTAGTTGGCTTGATGGTAGGTTCTGATTTAACTTGATCAATCACTTCCCAGGTATCTTTGGGATATGATTTATATTCTTTCATGTAAACGTTATTCGGTAATTCAACAACAGATCCATCTTCCTTATTTTGCAATTTCCAAGCTTGGATTTGAACGCTACCAAGAGCATTTAATTCAGCTTCACGTTGTTCTGCAAGATTAGTCCCTACTTTAAATGGTCTGAAATCAGTATGAGGTAAATCCCAAACATAATTACTAATACAGTAAACAAATAACAATAAGGTTGATCCTACCACCATTCCAGTCCTAACTTTGGAATTGAACAATTGGTGCATGTCTTCTGCCTTAAACACAAAA
Source organism: Saprospiraceae bacterium (assembly GCA_020627785.1). Taxonomy (GTDB): domain Bacteria; phylum Bacteroidota; class Bacteroidia; order Chitinophagales; family Saprospiraceae; genus JAHDBF01. The sequence continues at coordinate 17,069 of JAHDGF010000029.1, read as the reverse complement.
TATAAAGCCGGAATCAATAAAAAGACATCCTTGGTAAATGAAGTAAGCGGTTCCAATTTAATAAAGTCACCAAAACATCCACAATCTGTAACTTTCATATTATTAGGATCGTAAGCTCCCCATTTACTGAATTCAAAGAAATTCACGCCTTGACCAACGTAGCCAGTTAAGTAGGTGAAACCCGTTAAAAAAGTAAAGAATACCAAAAGCCCAAGGAATACTTTTGCGGTCAGTTTAGGTTTAGCTCCAATTAATAATGCTAGACCTAGCACAATCTCAAGTATAATTACAAATACTGAAAAATAGATTGAAACATTAGCTAATGCAGGAAACATAGGTGCAATAAAAGACATCCAGGTGCCTTCAAATGTACTTTCAAATTCTCCAAAGTATTGTTCTATTTTATAGGCCATACCAAGAGGATCAATGGCCTTGACCCAGCCAGAAAAAATATACCATACACCTGCAAAACATTGCAAATAGGTCATTAACCAACTCTTTTGTTTCTTCATCACTAAGCCAATTAAGGCCGTTAGAATTATAGCGACAATTGTAAAATTGATAAGTAAAGTGCTTAAAGTCATTTTAGTTCGAATTTTCCTTCTTCTGAAAACTTGATTAATGCAAAAACTGCATAATTTATTATATCCTGAAAGTTAGATTTAGGACCTTCTGATACTAGATTGTCTTGATCATTGGCTTCCATCTGTTTTATTCTTAATAATTTCACAAGAATTAGGTCAGTAAAACTACTCACCCTCATCATTCTCCACGCCTCTCCATAATCATGATTTTTGGCTTCAAGCAATGTTCGAGTCTCTAAAACAATTTCTTCATATTTATTTTGAAGCTTGTCCATAGCTATGTCCAAATGATCCTCAGTAAATCCAAAAATTTCCTGAATTATGGCCATTATACTATAGTTTATTAATGCCATGTATTCTCCTGTAATGTCATCTTCAACCTTCTGATCTTTCTTTTTTTCAAGACTCCTAATTCTCGCTGCTTTTATGTACAACTGATCGGTTAAGGAAGATGGCCTTAAAACCCTCCACGATGGGCCATAATCTTGCGATTTTGCTAGAAAAAGCGCCTTAGACTTCTTTAAGATTCCATCAAATTGTTCAATTGTCTTACTCAAAACTTCACTTTTCACAAAGATAACTTTATTAGCAAAAATCTTAACTTTCATTAAACTCAGCTCACAATACATTCCCAAAAATCTCCTAATGAGTTGTTAACCAAAAATACCTACATTGAGTTATGTTTTACCTTCTACTTTCTTTATTTTTTAATGTAGTCATTTTTATTGCTTTCAAACTTTTTCCAAAGTATGAGGCAGATACAAATACCATCATTGTAGTCAACTATTTTATTGCCGCTACCCTTTCATTTATTTATGTCAGTGATTCTATTGAATTGGCTTCAATCACAAAAGCATCATGGTTACCGATTGCAATTTGCCTGGGTTTTATATTTTATATTTCCTTTCTTATCATATCCATGACCATACAAAAGATTGGTTTATCGATTGGAAGTCTATTTCCTAAAATGTCTATGATTTTCTCAATACTTTTTGCTTTTATCGTTTATGGCGAAAATATCTCAATTTTAAGATGGGTTGGGATCATGCTAGCTGTTTTAGGAATCATTTTATTGTTATATCCAGGAAAAGATCAAGGTCTTGAACTTGAAAAGAACTTAAGAAAACATTGGCCTTTGCCTCTGTTAGCATTAATTGGTTCAGGCATTATTGAAATTTTATTATTTGTTGTTGAAAAAGAAAGTGGCAGTGGAATGGCCAACGTTGAATTCCTGTGTTTTCTATTTTTAACTGCTGGCTTTGTAGGAATAATTATTAGTGTATTCAGAAAGAATTTGAATTTCAAATTCAAAGAAATTGCCTTGGGTTTTGCTCTAGGGATCATCAATTTCTATTCAATTTATTTTTTATTGTTTGCCCTTTCGGCAAATATTGATGCATCCATCGTTTTCCCATTTCTCAATATCGGAATAATTGTTTGTGGAATTATCATTGGCTTGATTGCCTTTAATGAAAAACTAAGCTCACTCAAGATTTTTGGGGTAAGCCTTTCTGTTTTGGCTGTCGTATTGATCCTAACTACATAGAATGGATGATAATTATAAATCAATAATTACTGAATCTCAAGGAGAGTTCAAAGACAAAGGGTCAAAGTTTATTTGTTTCTTATTTCCATGCAAAAGTATGGAAGCTTTTAATAGCCGGATGGAATTATTGAAAAAAGAGCATCTCAAGTCAAGGCACTTTTGTTATGCTTATAGAATTGGGTATGAGGAATGTGTGGAAAGATCAAGCGATGATGGTGAGCCATCAGGTACAGCAGGAAAGCCAATGATGGGACAGCTCGTAAAGAATGAGTTATTTGATGTTGCTGCGATATGTGTGCGATATTTCGGGGGCACTAAACTTGGCACTAGTGGTTTAATTCAAGCTTATAAGGAGTCCCTGATTGAAGCCATAAATAATTCAGAAATTGAATTAAAAACTTTAAATACCAATATTGTTATTTACTTCGATTATTCATTGATGGGAACTCTCATGGCTAACATAAAAAAAATGAATTTGATAATGGTAAATAAATTTCTCAATGAAACCCCAAGCATTGAGTTGGAAATACCGAAATCTGAAGTTCAATCTACGCTGATAAAATTCAAATCTTTAATGCTCAAAATTTCGGAGGATAGAATTGATGAAAAAACCAAGATTGCAGGTATAAAGATTAAACTAGGTAAGTGATTTTTTAAAGGTTAATCTTTCTTTCAATGTTGAAAAGAATTTTGTGTTTAACCTCTCATCATTAATAGCCTTTATTGTAATTATAAATGCAAATGGTAAGAGAACCAAGGCGGGAAGCCAAGCAGCTAGCACTGGGTTCAATGTTTTACTTTTGTTCATCTTTTCACCAAGAATATTCAAGATGATAAAGATCATGAAGAAAAAGATGGCAACAAGCAATGAATACCCATATCCTCCTTTTCGAATTATACTGCCTAAAGGCGCCCCAATGAAAAGAAAAATAATACAAACCAAAGCCCAGCTGAATTGCTGGTGTCTTCTTAAGGTATAGATGTTTTTATAAGTCTGAAGTGATCTAAATTCTTGTCTCCTATTAAAAAAATAATCTTTATCACGGATGGCATTGATATGTGCACTTTTAATGTACCTTTTCTGATTCTCCAATGCTCCATAGTTTTGAACAAGGGAAGTCACATTTGAGCTATCCGTAAGTGGTACGATCTGAGCAAATGTTTTACTCTCTCTGTTTATTTTATGTCTATTTCTTTCCTTTGCAATGGCCATCTCTCTAGTCTTTTCATTAAACTTACTATCAGGCGATTGGTTTTCTATGGTCGCTTTATTTTCTTGTTTCTTTACCTCTTTGGTTTCTTTTTTCTCCAGTTCAAATAATTCAGGAAGTTTGAAAAAATTAATCTCTTTTATTCTATCCTGCTTTTTTTGAAAAGTATCTATTTCTGTTTTTAGTTGCCAAGAATTAAGTAAATCATATTTTTTTCGGTCTGTATTTATATTTAGAGCTTCTAATTCAAATTGGGACATGTCAAATACCTTTGTCCATTCCTTAAATTTGGTTCTTGACATTGGATATGACCTTGATTTTTTCTCAATATCTAGCTTTGGTGCCTCTTCATGATATTGATGCCCATTGTAGAGCTTCATTACAAAGTAACTCCCATCCTCTGAAGAGTTCATTTCACCAGTTTTGGCACTAACTACGTTAACCAGGTTACTATTTTTTCTGGCTGAATGATCATAGATTAGTATATCACTAATGCCTGAACCATTTTCATCCTTATCTCCTACCCTTATTACAAAACCTTTAAAATCGTTATTAAAAACACCCTTTTCAATACTTAATGAAGGCTTTTGTTTTCGAATGGAGTTAAATCTATATAGAAACTGATAATTAGCATTTGGTTTCAAATAATTTGAAGCGAAGAATGAGAATAGTGCAGTAAGCACTGCCACCGCCATCCCAGCACCCATTATTCTGAATAGTGAGATCCCTGCCGATTTATAACTCATCAATTCATGCCGTTCAGATAAATTTCCAAAGACCATTACTGAGGATATTAAAATCGTGATTGGAATTGCTAATGGAATAATGGTGACAGCAAAGTAGAACACCAATTCTATTAATACACCAAATGATATTCCCTTTCCAATGATCTCATCTATATATTTCCAAAGAAACTGCATCACCAATACGAACTCAGCCACAAGAAATGCAGCTAAATATGGGGGAATAAAGCCCTTAAGAATCATTTTATCTAAAATCTTCACAGTGCAAATATATCAGAAGTATTAGAACGAAACTTGATTGATGAAAAGTTGATATTTAAAGAAAATTTAATTTTTTTTATTTTATTAGTAACCTTCTTCACTATCAAGCCGTCCTCTCTTTGTAATGCAACATCAAGACATCATGAATATTATTTACCCATATAAGGATAAGCTATACAGATTCGCTCTTCGCTTGGTGAATAATAGTTTTGATGCAGAAGAAATAATTCAAGATCTTCTGATTAAAATTTGGAAGAAGAAAGATGAATTCATGAAGCTTGAAAATCAAGAAGCTTGGTGCATGACAGTCACAAGAAATTTGGCTTATGATAAATTACGTAAGCGGAAGGCTCCTCATGCAGAAATTGAAACGCAATATGATTTACATGACAAGCAGGTAACACCAGATATTCAACTTGAACAAAAAGACTTGTTGAAAAGAGTCAAGCAAATAATTGACACCTTACCACTTGAATTAAAAACAGTTTTACAGTTAAGAGACATTGAAGGATACACCTATCAAGAAATTGCAGATATCCAAGAATGGTCATTGAACAAAGTAAAGGTATATATACATCGTGCAAGAAAATCTTTACAGTTACAATTAACGAAAATAGAATTATAACAGATGGAAACAATTGATTTTAAAAAATTGATGGAATTGTACTGGTCTGGGGAATCGACCCTTGAGCAAGAAGCCATGCTTGGAAAGTATTTAAATACTTCTGAAGGAAAAGCACAATTTCCAAAAGAGTCCTTGCTATTTAGTTTTTATGCTTCAGAAAAAAGCATCGAGTCTACGATTACACAGTTCCCAGACTATAGGCTTCAAAATGAAGGCAGAGAGGAATCTAAGACGATTCAATTGTTTCCACAAATAAGAAAAATTGCTGCAGCATTTATACTAGTCTTTGGGGCGTATTTTGTCTGGAATACATACACATCGGATTCAAACATTGAAAATAACTATGTTGAAATCGAAGATCCACAAGAAGCTCTCAAAATCACCCGACAAGCACTAGCATTGTTATCTAAAAATGTGGATAAGAGTGAAGTAGTACTTAAGCAAAGTATTGCACAACTATCCATTTCAAAAATTATTAAAAAGAATTAAGTTATGAAACAACTAATTTTTATAGCACTAATGTTTTCGTTTACCGGAGGTCTGTTTGGACAGGTTGATGCCATTGATAAATATTTTCACAAATACAAGGACAATGATGACTTTACAGTAGTCTACATAAGTCCCAAAATGTTTAGTCTTATTTCTAAACTTGATGATGATGACCTCGATGATGCCACTAGAGATGCAGTTAAAGGAATTCGTTCGCTTAAGATACTTACCAGGGATGATGCTGGCTTGTCATTTTATGAAGAGGCTAAATCGATGATAGATACTAAAGAGTATGAAGTATTGATGACAGTAAGAGATGATAGTACAAATGTTGACTTTTTAGTCAAAGATGAAGATGGAGGCAATATTGTTAATGAACTATTACTTCTAGTTGGAGGGCAGGAAGACTTTGTATTATTAAGTTTCTTAGGAGATATTCACTTAAACAAACTATCAAAGATTGCCGAGTCTATTGACATAGATGGTATGGATCATCTAGACAAGCTCAATGACAACAACAGAAATAATTAAGATGCACGATTATAATTATTCCATTGAAACCATCTGTTAGGAATAATTATTAAAGCTGTAGTTTACCTCGGTAGACTGCAGCTTTTTTGCTTTTGATAAAGTAGTGTAAATGGAAAGAAAATGGAAATGCGTACTATAAAAAAGGATTGACGAGAAGGTGGATTATATACCCAACCATTTCTCGTACTCTTCGTTGTAAGTCTTTAAAGGGGACTTGTTTTCTAAACTCTTAGGAGCCCTTTTAAACAACTTAGCAAAAATTGCTTTTAGCATGTTCATGAATTAAAAAATTTTCAATGTGGATTACATGTATATAGACGCCTCAGAATCTAAATCGTATGGCTCATATCTGAAGTTTAACACTTACTTTAAGAGTTTAACAACAGAATTGCAAAGTTACTTACAAATTATAAAAAATCATAATATGTTATCTGTTAGATTTCTGGTAAAATTGTCAATGAAATTGTCTTGTCTTTTGAGATAAACTACATTTGCACCAGCTAAATAAAATACTTATGTGTCATAAATTTCAACTACTTCTTTTAATCTGCATTACTTCTTTCTTTATGAAAGACACAAGTGCCCAATGCATTGTTGATGAAGCTAAAGCAGAACAAATTCTTGATGAAGCTCTACCAGCAGATAGAATCATCGGAAAATGGGGAGTGAATATCAGAGGTACACTCTTTTATAAGACCAACATTATTCAATCTGATTATGAAACTTATGACGTAAGTTATTATCTTTTACCAAAGGCTAATGGTTATGAAATTTGTACGACCGATTTACATAAAAATGAATTGATTAATGGACTTTTAATCAGGGATGATGTTGTGCCTGAACAGTTTTTTTTCTACGATGATTCTCGGGAAGTAAAAGAACTAACCATGGGCAAAATGGTTTCAGACTCAATTCTAAGTTTTCACTTTAAAGCAGATCCGAAAGTTACAGCTGAAAAATTTGCCGGCCAGGTTAAGGATGAAGCTATGGATGACCTAGTTTTAATGTGGGAATACATTTTAATAAGAGAGTAGTTATTTTGTTGGAATTATTCCAGTTTTTTCTCCGAAGTATTGAACAAATTTTCTCATGTCATTTGAAAGAGCAGAATTGTTGGTAGATTTCATATAAGTATCTGCCATGCCTCGTAAAATTTGAAATACAAAACGATCCATTTCGCCAACCTGCATTTCCTTGGTCCAAAGCTCAATTTTAAGAGTGTCTAAAGTTTCTTTATCAAATACGGAAAGAAACATTGCTTTGACTTCTTGATTAGTCATCTGGCCGTCTGAACTGCTCCAATCAATCTTCTCAGGAACTTTAGATTCATCAAGTTTTATATTTATCTCTATCCGCGATTTCATAATTATATAATTTGCTGTGAAAGTAAGTCTTTTTACCTTTCAGTTTATGGGATTTTCGGAAGGATTTTTATTTGACAATTATAATTTTGAAAATTATTCATTGGAGCATTTCCTCTCTGTGGGAATTAGCGTCATGATAGGGTTCATCATATTGTTGTTAGTTAAAAGATTAGAAACGGATCGCTCCAAAAGACTTTTAGGTTTTAGTCTTGGTTTGTTTGTACTAGCAGCGCAAATTGCGAAAAGTGTGATCAGATACCAACAAAATACCTTTAGTTTGGGCGAGGATTTGCCATTACATCTTTGTAACATCCTACCTTTCTTTATTCCCTTTGCATTATACTTTAAGAATCGACAGTTATGGGCAGTACTATACTATTGGATTATGGCCGGCACCATACAATCGCTTTTTACTCCAACACTTGTCCATTCTTATCCCAACTATGAATGGTGGAGGTATTGGATAGTACATACTGGACTCGTTATGTTAGCTTTATATGGACCTTTTATATTTGGAATGAAAGCAAGATGGAGTGATGTTTTGAAATCTCTCTTTTGCCTGATGATCTTGGCATTTTTTATATTTTGTTTAAATCATCTGCTGGGCACAAATTATATGTACATGCAAGGCAAACCCCCTGGAAAAACAATGTATGATTTACTAGGACCTTACCCCTGGTATATCCTTAGCCTTCACTTTGTTGCTTTGGCTCTTTTTAGTTTACTAACACTGCCCTTTTATCTCAAAAGATGAATTTAGTAAATTATTAGGAGTTGTGAATTTACGCCATCAATAAAAGTACCGATAAGCGAATATGCGCCAGGAGTTAGTTCAGAAATATTAAAACTTGCAGATCTAGTTTCGAATACCTTTTTCCCATGCACATCAAAAATTTCTATTAACTCAATTGAAGAATCACTTTCCACTGAAAGCATTTTATTAGTTGGGTTCGGATATATTTTGAATTCTACCTTTTCTTCAATCATCGAAGTACTAACTGTACCATCAAGATCTAAAGTGGTATTGTAAATAGCTATTCCTCCCCTTTTATTTCCCACGGCAATTTCAAGGTATCCATCATTATCAATATCTGCTAAATCTACGCTTGTTTCTTCTCCTTCAACGATGGAGCCTAAAAACTCGTCAATCAATTCAAACTCTGCATTCGGATTATCATAATTTGCCTCAAATAATTTAAGTTTACCAGACTCTGTGCCACATAGAACAAGAAGTCTATCTGCTAATTCAAAAACGACTGGTGCTGTAGAAGCGTCTTGAAATCCCTCCTCCACAGTTTTGATCAATCCAAAGGTTAAGGTATTTGGATCTGAAGTTATGGTACGATCGAATAATGGTTCACCAATGCTGCCCATGTTTTGAAAGTAGTTAACACTGCCAAATCCAAATTCAGAACTATTGGTATTTTTTTCACCAATAAACAGATCTCCTAGTCCATCTTGATTGTAATCAAAAATATAAGGATGAACATGTTGACCTACATCTAAATCCATGAATTGATATACCGCTTGCGCAAATTCATAAGGATTATTTGGGCCAGCAATATTCTCATAGTAGAATAAAAACCCATTGTTATCACCTACAATAATATCATCATCTCCATCCCCATCTAAATCTCCTACTGCAGGGGCTGGGTTTAAACTAAACATGGTGTTGTCTGAATATTTAAGCCAATCATCATCAACTAAACTGTATGAAGGAATATCCATCGTTCCAACATTTTCATACAAATACATTGAAACTCGAATTTCTTGACCACTATCATCATACTCACCAGAAGTTCCTACCAATAGATCTAAAAGTCCATCTTGATTATAATCCAAAAAGCAAGGATTTGAATCGGTACCTAAATCAATCGAAGTATTATTTAGAAAATCTTTTTCAATCAATTGAAAGTCATGTACTGGTGTATCACTGATATTTTCATAATACCAGAAATTACGAATATTAGCTCCATCCGATTGCTCATTAGGGCATACTACTAAATCCTCATCACCATCGTTATCAACATCTAAGATCCAAGAACTTGGGAAAACATATAAATCAACTGGAATATCATCTGCAGGGAATTGAGCGATGAATTCAGTCGCGAATGCAGATTCACCTTCTGGTTCATTTATGACTAAAACCAACGAGTTGCTGGTCAAGTCTCCAAGAAGTAAATCATAATCTCCGTCTGCCTGATAATCAAATACTTCCACCGTCGAACCTGCATGGACATTTCCTCCCCTACTTACATCTTCTTTTTCACTCACCAATTCTTCTGCACAATCATTTCTATTATCACTCAAAAATATACTGCTGTCCAATCCTCCTTCCTTAAATTTGCCCCAGCAAAAATCTTCCAAAACGTATTTTAGATTGCTCAAATCTAATCCTTCTTCAATGGCAACGTTTCGATAGTAGGCTACGTAAGATCCACCTGCATCAAAGGAAAGAATATCTAAATCACCATCATTGTCAATATCAACGATTGCAGGAACATCAATTAAACTATTGTAAACATTTGTAAATCCTCCATTGCTAGGTACTGTCAAAACATCAAATGGAAAGATTGAGTCATCAACTTCGACTAAATCAAAAAACAAGTTTTGACCATCATAGCCTCCGGTATAAACCGCAATACTTCCTCCTGTATCTTGTGGCCCAGTGAAGACATCTGGAATATTATCTCCATTGTAATCTGCAATTCTTACAAATCCTTTTAAAGGTGGAAGTAATTTTTGAAAACGTGGCGCATAAGTATACGCTTCAGAGCCAATTTCACCGCTATTAATAAAGCTTCTCGCGACATTCCCTCTCCTATCGAAAACTAACAAGTCCTCAATTCCATCCTGGTTGAAGTCCATTTTATTCAATTGCGGCGCTGAAAAACCTCCAACTAATGGATTTGTTAATTCGCCTACGTCTGTTGAAAATTTATAATCTTTTAAATCGTAGTTCTGCCCTTTTACCCCTTCAATGCAAAAAATCGATAAAATGAGCAGACTTAGAATTTCACAAAGAGCTGTTTTTCTGGCTATATTGTTTATCACAAATCTGATATTGAAACTTGACTGATGAATAAATTCTCTCAAAGTATATTGTTTTTAAACTTACTGTTTCATTCAATATGTATGAATGGACAGGATACAACAAAATTAAACCAATTGCTTCCAGTAAGTAAGGTTGAGATTAAAAATTTTGTTGTAAGTCAAGACAATAATGAAATTAAAATAAGCACAATCCCTAGTATATCAGGTCAAGGAACAATCTCACTGAATGGAGAGGATATAAATTTGACTTTAAATAATGGGAAATCCTCAATATCTAAAAATGACCTGGGAGATAATGGGTTGAAATTTATAAAGTCTGCAAGCCATCAGAAATTATTTCATTATAGCGTGGACGAATATACTGGTTCATTAAGAATTAAAAATATTCCTCTGTGGCTATCCATACTTCCACCAATTTTGGCCATTGTCATTGCTCTAATTTTTAAAGAAGTCATCTTGGCTTTATTTATTGGAATTTGGTCAGGGGCTTTTATTGCTGGTGGTTTCGATTTAACTCACATTGGTGGTTGGATTTCGTCCTTTTTAAATGTACTTGTTGAATATATTCTAGGGGCATTGAATGATGCCGATCATTTATCAGTCATTATTTTTTCAATGCTAATTGGAGGGATGGTTGCACTAATTTCAAAAAATGGTGGAATGCAAGGCGTGGTTAACTCACTTTCTAAATATGCAACAACACCTAAGAGCGCGCAGTTCATAACTTGGCTTATGGGTGTGGCTATATTTTTCGACGATTATGCAAATACACTCATTGTAGGGAATACGATGAGAAGCGTCACTGATAAATTCAAGATATCCCGAGAGAAGCTTGCGTATATTGTGGATAGCACTGCAGCACCAGTGAGTGCAATTGCTTTTATAACTACATGGATTGGTGCGGAGTTAGGTTACATTGATGATGGAATAAGCAAATTAGGTGTAGAGATTAATGCCACGCCTTATGCCATATTTCTAGATAGTCTAAAGTATTCCTTCTATCCAATTCTTACATTGATTTTCATTCTCATCTTAATCCATCATAAGAAAGATTTTGGCCCTATGCTGAAAGCGGAAAATCGTGCAAGAACAACCGGGAAGGTTTCTTCAGCTTCTACTTCAGCAGAAGATGAACCTGACATGGAAGATTTAACACCAGTGGCTAATGCGCCTATGAATCCATTACATGCATTATTACCTGTTTTGACGGTAATAATTGTAACCATCATTGGTTTGTTGGTTACTGGATTTGATTCGTTGCGAGGGGATCTTTTTGCCATCAATAATTCATCAGCCTACGATTCTTGGGGAGAGATATGGAATGGCTTGGCTCTAATTTTGGGAGAAAATTCAGGACTATTTGGGAAGCTAGGTGCAGTAATAGGAGCATCCAACTCATATGTGGCACTGCTTTGGTCTTCTCTTTTGGGTGTAGTAGTAGCATTGATCATTACAACTACCTCTCGAACAATGAAGATTATTGATGCATCACATTGGATGGTTGCCGGATTTAAATCTATGATGCCTGCATTAATAATACTTACGCTAGCTTGGGCCTTGGCCATCACAACAAATCAGCTACATACGGCAGATTATATTAGTGCAGCACTATCGGGAAATTTGAATCCAATTCTTTTACCTGGTGTTATTTTCATTTTAGCAGCATTTATTGCCTTTTCGACGGGATCAAGTTGGAGTACAATGGCGATTCTTTATCCTATAGCAATTCCTACAAGTTATGCTGTAAGTTTGGCCGCTGGAATTAGTCCTGAATTGAGTTATGAAATCATGTTGGCTGTAATAGCTACGGTCCTGGCAGCCTCAGTTCTGGGTGATCATATTTCACCAATATCTGATACAACCATATTAAGCTCACTGGCTTCTGATTGCAATCACTTAGATCATGTCAAAACTCAGTTCCCATATGCTATCCTGGTAGGTACATTTAGTCTAATAGGCATCACTTTGGCTATTTTTATGGGTGGGGGCTTTATTATTTGTTTTGTTTGTCTGGTTTTATGTATTCTGGCACTATTTTTCATCGTTAAAGTGATAGGAAAGGAGCCAGGTATTCAATCTTCTTACTAGAATTAAGAATACTTTAGGAAACTTTATACTTTTGTTTAATATCTAATGCGTTCAATAGCATTAACTTAAAGCAGAAAACAGAACATATGTCCCAGGCAATTGACATACAAGAATTAACAATCGAGGAAATAAATCAAAAGAAAGGAAAGAAGGTTTCCTTGATTTTTCATTTTATTCTACTCCTACTTGCCTTTTTAATAGGTTGTCCTCACGCTCCTGAGAAGGCTCAGGAAAAACAATATGCAATAGCCGTAAATCTGACTGACATTGAATTTACAAAAGAAACGAGCTCGAATAGTACGAAATCAAAGGCTAAAGAAGGAGCTTCAAAAAAGAAAGTAGATCCGATAACCAAGATAAAGGAGAAAAAAGTAGATCAGGTAAAGGTAGTTAAGCCCACTCCTAAGGTTCCTAAACCTAAACCTGTTACACCTAAACCAACTGATCCAATCGTAAGTGAAACTACTACTGAAGAGGAATCACCGATTGAAGCGGTTGAAGAAGAAATAGAAATTGAAGAACCGGAGTTGGAACCAGAGCCTATTCCTGAGCCAGAACCTGAGCCAATTCCCGAACCTGAACCAGTTCCAGCTAAGAATACAGAGGTAAATGATTCCAATGGAAAAACCAATGCCTCTCCAAATGAAAACCCTTCTGGTCCTAATCCAGCGACCACTGATGGTGATTCATCAGGAACAGGAAAAGGTAACAGCGGCGATGGTCCAGGAAGAGATGCAGGTGGAGATGATGGAGATAGTGGTATAGGTGATGGAGGAATCGGGACCGGGGAATATGATGGTTCTGGAAATGGAATTTTCGGAAGAAAAGTTACCTATGTTAATCGTGCAAAATTAGGCGATGTTTTAAATGGCGTTCAGCAAGGAGATAAAGCAAAAATTTGGGTTAAGACCTGTGTCAATAGAGCTGGGGTTGTAACCTATGTTGAGTTAGACGAGATTAATACTACTGTTTCCGATAACTCAATTTTGAAAAAAGCTTTGGTACTTGTCAGTGGTTATAAATTTGAGCCAGACATTAATGCACCTGGCGAACAATGTGGAGTTGTTAAAATCAACATAGATAAAACAGAAGCCATGAAAGGCGATTTTTAAAAACTATTATTCACCCCCTAAAATATAAAACGATAAATACCTAAAATCAAAATCTAATCCCAAACTAGAAATGCTACTTAAATACTTTACCAACCTTTCAATTATATGCCTATGTTTTTTAGCATGTAATACTAAAGTGCCAAATACCAAAGCACATACAGACGAATCAAATACAATAAGCGTGAAAGCGCTAGAAACCCCACATAAACAAAAGAATACGGCAGTTATCCGCTCAATGCCGATTAAAATTACTCAAGGTGGACAAAAGATTGACCAAGTTGACAAGAATATAGATTCCTTGAAAACTAATATTCATGTAGAAACTAGGACCAAGCTTATTACCCAACAATAATTTTATAAATTTGCCTTGACGCAAATTAAATCCAGTTAAAATCTTAAGTAATTTAAAAGAGATGGAAGCTCCTAATCCAATCTAGTTAGGTTGTTTGCACCTAGAACTTAAATGTTGAATAATGAATAAAACCACTTGCCTATTAATATTATCATTGATTACTTTCCTTATTGCTTGTGAGAGCACTAAAAGTGCAAATGAAGCGATTAATTCAGATTTAAATACTGAAGACAAGGAAATGACCATTGCAGAAGAAGTTGAAAATGAAAGTATTGGTCCTGCACAATTAACAGTAGGCGAAACGGATAGATCCGAAGATGGAATTTTTGGTAGAAAATTGACCAGTGATTTTGAGTCAGGTGTTAATCAGCTCAAGGCAAACGTTGATCCTAAATATAAAGGTGAGAAGGTACAAATAATCACTTGTATTGATCAAAGAGGTATTGTGATGATGGCTAGAATGGACGAAAAAGTGACCACAGTAAAAGATATGGATGTTCAACGACTGGTTGGAAAGCTTGTGGTTGAACAAACATTTGAGCCTAAATCTTCTGCACCAGATAGGGAGTGCGGAATACTATCTGTTACTTTCTAATTAGTTTTTGGTTTTTCCGAAAATATCCTTTTTATTTTTCTGATTGTCTAACACCGGATCTGGTCTAGGAGCTTTTTCATATACATGGTCGAACAACTTTTCATTATAAATCCAATACCCTTCATTCAAAGAATAGCCTTCATAGCTTCCATCTGAAATCATTGTCGCACCTTGTCCTACGAGTTGCCCTTCTCTTTGAATTAAATGATCAAAAACAATTGAACCTAATCCTGGATTGTAATTTAAATTAACTCTTGAATCGTCTGAATATTGAAGGATTATTCTTTGCTTCGCATCTCTGATAATACTTGGATCTGTAAGGAATAATGGTTTGCCAAAAAGAGGTGATCCATCTTCTTGAAAAGAAAGAACTTCAGCAACCTTTATGTTTTCATATTTATTGAAAGCATTAAATCCAAAAAGCAAATAAACTTCCTCGCCCATCGTCTCGAAAGGCAATATCTTATAGTATAACTGACCAAACCATAAATCTTTATCTCCAATTAAGTAGCTGAAATCATCATACATGGATTCAGACTGATCGGATAAAGTAATAACCTCATTGTCTTTGACTATATATCCATGATATTTATATTCCTCTTCAGATAACTGAACTTGCCAACTATAAATAACAAAACTCGAATCTGGTGGGGTTATTTGAGAAATACCTTTTATTTCTCCTAATTGATCATGTTTATTTATAAGCTTTTCAAAGCTTTCAACAAGTAACTCATTTGCTCGTACTTTGTGTGCAGGTTCACTTACGTTTGCAACTACATCAGCGTAGAATGAAATATCTTCTATTAAAGTTGAATTCTCTTGAGCGTTGAGAGTTAAACCAATAATTACCAATAATGAATGGATGGTGATTCTAAGCATTAGAAGTTTTATTTTTATTAACGCCAGAAAAAATTTAAAATTTCAATTTAAGTCTTTTATAACATCATCTATGAGCTTCAAATATTCGGGCTTATCTGCAATGGAGTTATAGACAAACATATTTCTTACCTCTCCATTCAGAATTATAAAAATTCCAGGCATTTGAAAGCCATCACCGACAGGCCGAAGGCTGTAGTTGTTTCCTTTGAGCATTTGTTGAAAGCCCCGAGACCAGACCTTTAATCCAAACAATTGCCCCATGCTTCCTTTAATTAACCCAAATTCTGCATATAGCTGACATTGTGGATCGCTAATTTGCAAGGCATTGCCTAGACCATACTTATCCAGATAGGGTTTAGCATCTTCCATAGAGGACATATGAACAAATACTATGTTTATTTCTCTGGCCTCAATTTCTGGTAGTATCGTTTCTATATCTCCTAATGCTTCACGGCAATATATACAACCAAACTGCCTAAGAAAAACCAAAAAAACTGGTTTATCCTTAGACAGTTGATCGAGATTCATCCCTGATGAAACTTTTGTTATTTGAAGTATTTCTTTTGAAATCATTTTGGTGAATTCACCTCTTAAACTAATTTCATTTTACCAAATACTTTTATCACTTTCTTGACATGAGAAGCTGAAGATTTTAATAATTTCTTTTCGCCCGCATTCAATTTTAGTTCAAGGATTTTAGTTACTCCATTCTTTCCTAATTGGACTGGAGCCCCTAAATAAATATCCTTTAGTCCGTATTGACCTGTTAATCTAACCGCACAAGGGAAGATTCTATTTTCATCTCTGATGATAGATTCAACCATTTGTGCAGCCGCTGCACCTGGCGCATACCAAGCTGAAGTTCCCATTAATTTCACTAACTCTCCCCCACCTTTTTTAGTTCGTTCAACTATTGCGTCAAGTTTTTTCTTGTCAATCATTTCTGTAACTGGAATTCCGGCAACAGTCGTATACCTTGGAAGCGGTACCATGGTATCACCATGTCCACCCATAAGTACAGCTTGAATATCTTTCGGTGAGACTTTTAATGCAGTGGCTAAGAAAGCTCTATATCTGGCTGTATCTAAAATTCCAGCCATTCCAAATACTCTAGATGACTTCAATTTAGAAGCTTTAAAAGCAGCATAAGTCATAACATCAAGTGGATTAGATACCACAATGATGATTGGATTTGGTGTGTATTCTAAAATAGATTTAGTTACGGAAACAACAATTTTTGCATTAGTTGCAATAAGGTCATCTCTACTCATACCAGGTCTTCTAGGTATTCCTGCAGTAATTACAACGACATCAGAATCTTTTGTGTCTTTATAATTTGAAGTTCCTTTTAATTTGGTTGAATAGTAATCAACCGGTGCTTGTTGCCATGTATCAAGGGCTTTCCCTTTCGCCATGTTTCCTTTAAGATCAAGAAGGACGATTTCATTCACCACATCTTTATGGGCAAGAACGTTGGCTACTGTCGCTCCAACATTTCCAGCTCCTACTACGGTAACTTTACTCATTTGAATTTGTTTGTTTAAAATTTTTTTGCATCACAAAAGTATGGAATTTATCTTACTCATATATGCTTAAAAGCAAATATGTCCCTGTTTTTGGGCTTCTCGTACAAAT
>JAHDGF010000028.1:24207-55825 GCA_020627785.1 Saprospiraceae bacterium | reverse complement strand
TTTTAATTTATTTCATTTTGCTTAAGTGAAATTTTTCGTCGTATTGTGCCTAACGGACTCTGAGATATGGCGTCTCTGCGAGCACAGCGACGCAGATATGACATTATCCTCAATTGTTATGGATAGTCATTCACTTGTTATGAAAGTTCTAATCTCAGTAATCCAATTTGGAGTATCGTAAGTGTTCTCTTTAATTTCATCAATATAAGAATTTGCAAATTTGAATTTATTATTATCTGTATCAAAGAACACCGAAAGCTTATCTCTTTCTGTTACTCTTAAGTCCAAAGCGTAGTATGAAGGAATTTGATCAATAGTTTCGCCAGCTTCTATAAAATCTAATTCCTCAGCATAGTCTTGTTTAAATTTTAAAAGGGTATTATAAAAAGCCAAGCCATTTAATACATCTTCAACTTCAGTGACAGGTGATTTTGGATTTGAATTAATATTTACAAGTTTTGTATCGTTTTCCGAATTCACCATCCGTTTTACAGCTATTTTATTTGTGTTGCTTGTTTCAAAGGATAATAATTCTGAATCTGTATCAATCAAGAAATATATCTTTCCCTTAATTTCTCTTTTGAATTCTTCAATCGCTACGCTCAAATTTTGATAGATTCTTTTTATTTCACCTGCTCCTCCCACGGGTATTATTCTTAGTTTGTGACTTAGTTTTAAGTCCTCAAAATAACCTTCGAAATAAATTTTTTCAGAGCTGCCTTCACATAATATCCAATTGAATGGTTCTTCATCCAAAACACTTGATATTATTGATTGAATGAAATCATTCATACTTTTCAATCTGATATCGTGTGGTAACGAACCTCTTGATTCTCGAATTTGTTGTTTAACGAGTTCTCTATAATTTGCAAGGCTCAAATAATCGAAATCGTGTTTCGCAGTTCCTTTTGTTATTGATATGACACTTCCATTGTCAATTATTGGAAGAAACCCATACCAATGAGTTGTGAAGAAAAATTGATTGCAAGCATTAGATATTTCGAACATTTTTATAAAGTGTTCAAAACAGGCTGACATATGAAGTGAACTTTCTGGTTCATCTACTGCAAGTATTAGGTTTTCAGAGTTACTATGATGGTTTTTTATTAGATTGTGAGCTACGTCAATAATTGCCTTCTGTTTTTCACCTGAACTTAAATTTTCGATATCTAACCATTGTTCTCCTTCCTTTTTATGTAGTCTTCTAGGATTAAAGTATGCTTGAATAATTAGGTTATAGATATCTTGTTTTTTTAGGTTTTGCTGTCTCTCTGTTGGAGTTCTAAAACTATAATCGACAAGTTCTGTGGATAAGGTTGAAATGAAGTCATTCAAGTTTCTATTAATTTCTCGAATTTGAGTTTGAGTAACTCTACTTTCAAGAATTTGATGTAAGCTTTCACCCATCAAAGCTTGGATTTCTTTCCTTTCTAATTGAGTCAGTTCTACCGTACTAATGTCTTTGGGGATATAAATGTATTCGTAGATTTCTTTTAAATGGTATTTTAAATCATCCAATAATTTTAATTCTTCAGCATTCATTCTATTATTCGTAAATCCGTCTATAACTGATTCACCCAACTTTTTGCAATTAAATACTCCAAAAGAGTTAGCATTAGGATACTCGTTTCCAATAGGTAGTAGATAGTATTCGTCTTCAGAATAATTTAGTATGATTTTTTCTCTTTGATCTACAAAGTCCTTTAAATATGGTTTGTTTGCAGCGGCAACATCTGCATCTGTAATATTCCAAATTACAGTACTAATCTTTTCACATAAATCTCTATGGTCAGTGTGAATCTTTTCTTTCTTAATCAAAAAAATTGGAGTTATAGAAGCTGCTATAGTAGTCAAACCACTTCGTCTAATTGAGACGTGTAGGTTCCAGTCTCTTGAATTAAAATAGCAATCAAGAGCTTCTAATATTGATGTTTTACCAATACCATTGTTACCAAGAATTCCACAGAATTTCTCTTCGTTAGTCAGAGGAATAAAATTTATCCCTCTATAGGTTTTAAAATTTCTTAGTAAGATTGATATTATCATATTTTTCTTTGTTCTTGATTATCCATAACTACCTTATATACCCAGTATTGCATATATAACGCTAATGTCAAGATACATCATTTCCCCTTCTCACCCATAATTATATCCAGTGGACTCAAAATCGTCCGATTATTTACATTCAATACATGCGTATAAATCTCCGTAGTCTTCGAAGAAGAATGACCGAGCATCGATTGAATATAGCGTAAATTAGTGCCATTCTGGAGTAAGTGGGTCGCAAATGAATGACGCAACGTATGTGGCGTAGCCCATGGATTCACCCCAGTCGATTTTACCGCACGACGGAAAATAGCTTGGATACTGCTTCTAGAATATTGACCACCATCACTACCTTCAAATAACCAATATGCCGGATGGTATTGAGCGAGATACGGAGTAATCTTCTCCACCAAAACATTAGATAATACAGTCTTGCGGTCTTTCTTACCCTTCGCATCTTTTATAAAAATATAGCCTTCATCAAGATGAATATCTTCAATGCGCAGATCTATAACCTCACTCAACCTCAAGCCTGCACTATAAATCGTGTATAAGATTAATTGATGCTTCATATTCTTCGGGGAGTTGATCAACAGCTGAATTTCTTCTACACTTAGCACATTGGGGAGAGACTTACTAGTCTTAGGGCGAGTAATCTGATATTTTTCTCGAGGTCGATCAAGCACCTGCTCATAGTAAAACTTAATAGCATTGATGATGATATTCTGCTTTGAGGTCGAAATTTTATGATTTTTAATCCGATCATATAAATACTTCTCGATATCCGCTTTAGTTAAAGTACTCACATCTTCATCTTTATAAAACTTCAAAAAGTCAATAAATGAATGCCTATAATTTTTCACGGTATGCAGACTGTAAGCCTTAAGTATCAATTTGCGCTCAAGCGCCGCTACGGCATTGAGGCCAGAATCACCGAGATCAACGTGAGGAATTTTCGTACTACGCTCAATCTCGCGTATATCATAATCATCACCAAAAATTTCTTGCAATCGATGCACGTTTTCGACAGTGTTCATTACACTCCAGAGTTTTTGATCTGGATGCCACCAGGCCGAATTAATTTTCTTCACGGCTTTACGCCAAGCCATAGCTCCAGGAGGAAGATAAAATTTAATGCGCGCTGCTTTTTTGGGTGTTTCGAGAATTATCGCCTTCATATCTGCAAAATAGATGAAATAATAGTCCTGTAATTCATTGACATTCAATTAATTAATAACTTAAACGTAGATTAACGGTTAATTACGCTTACGCAAATTTTTTTTCAATATCATACCATTAATGAGAAATAATAGAACATGTAAACAATGCAAGAAAAATTTAAAAGGAAGATCTGACAAGATTTTCTGTAGCACTAAATGCAAATCAGACCATCACTATCTCCAGAAAACCAAGACTGATAATGCAACCAAATTCATCGATGCCATCCTACATCGAAATCGAATCATACTTGAAGAAATCATGGAATACAACTCATCCCAGATTAAAGTCAACAAAAAAATATTAGAGAAAAAAGGATTCAACTTTCAATACATCACCAAGTACTATGTAAACTCGCGTGGTAAAACTTATCACTTCGTTTATGATTTTTCTTATCTAATATTTAGTGACAATAATGTGATCATCTACCGTCGATAAATATTTGCTTGACAAAGCCAAATAAAAACTAAAGACCAACTTTACTTTCTGTAATTCAATACGGCTTGCTAAGAACCATTTTCAAGAACTAGATTAAAGCGATACATCCAAAAAAACCAACAAGAGATTTATTGAAGGCACCAATAGCCAAACTCGGCAACTCATTTTTCAATGTACAATATGGTCCCCCACCTCGTCAAATTTTCTTTCCTAACGATTTTCAATTTTGATTGCTCGGTGGCACTTTCCCAATCTTTTAATGTAACAAAATGAAAAGCCCCAATATTAAAGAATATAAAATTGTTCATGTTCCTTATTTGTTCACACAATATTAAGGTTCCACCGTCTTTCAATATTCTTTTGGATTCTTTAAAAAATTTGACTCTTTTTTCTTGGGTTAAAATTTCATGTGCTGAGGTGATGGAAAGTATGTAGTCAACACTATGCGACTTGTCCTCTAGATTAGTTGGGTCTACATTAATTTGATCAGGGTGTGGAGGGAACAATCTATTGGATACCTGGATTGATTTCTCATCTTCATGCCTATTCCCATATAAATTATAAATTTTCAAATTTTGGGGATTGACCATCTTTTCAAGTTTTCTAGAGATAGGGTCAAAACTTGCATGAAGAAATATCACCTGATCTTCTTCCTTAAAATCAATTTCCCTAAAGAGCATTTCCGGCCTGTATAAATCTGACTGATCATACAGTTTGTACGAAGCAAAAAGCGATAGTAAAATGTTGATTAATATTAGAATTCCAACAGTAACTAATATTTTACCTAAAATTGGACCGACAAAATTAGACACCAGAAAAGCAAGGATTGCGATTACAATTCCAAGGAGTATTTTATCCCGATTAAATAGTATGACCAATTTAGTAATTTGCATTTTCTTAGTTGAAGTGCATAAAGTCTTCGCTTCGTCACTTTCAAAAAAACTAGTTATAAATTCAATCATCAACTAATGATATAACCAATTCATTTTTAGTTACAATCTTTTCAAATATTGGGGCTAATGTATCTCTATACATAACTACATTTTCCGTTTCAGAAATGGTGTGATATTCATAATATTGATCCTCCATATTATAGCACGCTGAACCAATTCCAGTTAAATTTCTAATCATTCCATTTTTACCTTTTATCGAGTCATATCCCATTTTATGTATTCTAAAAATTGCTTTGTCCTTTTGAATCTCTTCTAGAATATAATTTATCTCCAAGTGTTTATTCTTTTCATCAAACATTTTCAAATCTGACTTCGATGGCAAATAGGTAAAGGTATCACCGATGCTCATAGAGCCATTAGGAAAGTCACCTTGTAAGTTCCAATCTAGAAAACCCGACTTGTATTCCAAATTATCATCTTGCACATACGTTGATACAGTTAAGACAATTCGATTATTCTCAATTCGACCTTTACTGACTTTAATTGTTGTATCTAATTTGGTACCCTGCAATAAATCCACAATAGTACTATCTATAAAATGAACAACTTCTATCTCATCATCCTCATTAGATCGTGTTTCAATTCTACTGAATTCTTTCCTAGCCATACCTCCCTTATTACTAAGGGATTGCTCTCGACCAAAGACTTGATCGGAATGAGATTGATAACTCATTTCCATTTCCTTTATAACAGTATATTTATGATCGGGCTTAAGATTGAATTGGATATCACAAGACTCATGAATGACAAGAATTTCTTGCTCCCCATTTTTCAAGGACTTACAACAATACAAAAGGACTAATAAAACGATTGTAGAATATCTCAAATTCATGTAGTTCAATTCATCGAAATTAGGAAAAAGAATGGGTCTTTTCTGCGAGACATACAACTTAGATACTGCTTAATCAAAACTTAACCATTGTATTCTATATTTCGAAATTGAATTTCCATGGCACGCTTATAAAAATCTTCAAATTTCTTTGCTTTGTATTTGACCCTCATGGCAGCCAATACATCTAGCAATCCCAAACTCCCCCACTCCCATAGCATCGTGTCAAAGTTGTATTTTATCATTTGATCCTTTACTTCACTTCTAAGCGACGCTACTTCTTCTAAAGGTATTCCTTTTTCATCTAAAAGTTTAAGTAGACTTTTATGTGTCTCCTCAGTATACTCTGTATCAAGGTATGGCTCAAGAATCCATTGCCAATTCCAAATTGGCTTAAATGTTCTAACATCGTTTACTTCCGCAAACTGTTTCAGTTCATCAGAGTATTCCCTAGAAATAAAAATACAATCATCTTTAAGTTTAATTAAAGGAGGATATGCATCCCAAAATAAAGCATCAACTTCTTCTGCCCTTATTGTCTTTTTGGGGAAAACACTTGAAGGTTTAAAAGGATAATTCTTAATCCGAATTTCATTCTGGTAAACTTCAGATTCACCTATCCCACAAAACATGTTAAAGGTTCTAATTTTATCTATTATTTTCTTTAGCATTTTCCCATAGCCATTATTACACGCAAATTATTTAAAACAACAATACCATAATTTCAAACTAATCTTACGAATCAATCCCCAACACAAACAAATTAACACAACATTCAAAAGGACTTCAAAAACTTAAATCAACTTACCATTTAATCCGAAGAAAATCAAGTCTCTTAAAATATTGACAAGTCACTTAGACCTGACTCAAAATCAAAAAAGATGAATTAACAATCTCTACTCAATAAATGAATCTTTGAACAAAGAAGATCAATAATGAAAACAGCTCAATCAATAATAGAAAATCATCTTTAAAATAATTTCCAAATAAGGTTCATTACATCCCGTATCTCCTCTATTTTTTCCTTAATTTAATAACAAAATTAGCATGTAATAAAACCAAAATTAAATCATGAATTCTCCTCTACTTTTTGAATTACATCCAAAACATTCTGCCGCCATTAGACTCCTCAAAAATCATATGATATTGGCAGGTAAATCAAAAAGAACAATCAATTCTTACGTCTCTATCATAACCAGAATAATTAAAAAACTAAAAAGACTTCCTGAAGAATGCTCCAAACACGAATTGATAGATTTTCTCATAAAATATAAAACCACCAAGGATTGCAAAAATTCTACAATCAAGATTTTTGTCTATGCACTAAGGTATTACCTCATTAACGTAGCCGAAAATTTAGATCTATCATTTAAAATCCCTTGCCCTAAAATTAAACCATATAATATTCAAGTCCTTTCCATAAACGAAATAAAAAGTCTCTTGAATGCTTGCTCAGATTCAAGACAAAAATTAATCATTCAGATTCTTTATGAAACAGGAATGAGATTAAGCGAACTAGAAAAGTTATCGCTTGAAAATATTGATTTTGACTTTAAGTGCATCACCATACTCAACAGCAAAAATAAAAGAAGCAGAACAGTAAAATTTGGAGAAGCTCTAGAGAAAGCCATTCGTAATTATTTATCAGATTTTCCATCCCTATTTTCAAATACACTGTTCGCCAATAAATTACATCCTTTTATTCCATTAAGCTCAAATGGTATATACTGGAATCTAAAATACATAAGCAAGAAAACGAATATCACTAAGAACGTCTTCCCACATCTACTGAGACACACCTTCGCTGTGCATTACCTAAACTTTGGAGGAACAATTTATCAACTCAAAAATATCCTTGGTCATGAAAATATGGCAACCACTTTAAACTACCTCCAATATTCACTTTTACCAGAAAGTAAAAATATTTCAATTTTAGATACCTTGATGAATTCGGATAATTTACAACCATAATGAGCTAGAATTATTTTTAATAAATATGAAAGTCGTAAGTTTTGATTAAATTGAAAATTGAAATGAGGATGAAATCAATATTGGCCGTAATACTTGTAAGCTTAACCTATTCATGCGGACAATCTTTAAAAAGCAAAAATTTAAACGAAACATATGGCATCTCAACTTCTGTTGTAAAAAATGGAACCTCTGAAACCCATACCAATTTAATCAATCAAGAAAACTACATCCATAATTTCAAACAATACAAAACACCTAAAATTTTAATAGAAAATAGTTACCCCAAAGGAGGTGGACGTACCGGTCCTAATGGAGATAGATATGGCTATGGAATATTTTATAGCTCGATTAAAAATGAATCGGATTCAACACTCAAGGTAAGTTTGAAATTTCCGACAATGCCTACCCCTATGAATAATCAAGCGAATACTCAATTAAATGTATTCCTGTCTTTAGATTTATGGGAAAGTAAAATTTTAGACTCGCTTGATTACGGAATCAAAGACTTATCTTTCTTTGACAATCCACAACAAGGAAATAGAGAATTGATAAAAACAATAAAACCCAATGAAAAGTCATATTTCTATGTAGCCATTCAATTTAACAACGCTACGGAAGGACCCGTTCGTACAGGCTTGGAAATAAAAGATCAAGAAATATTATATAAGGTAAGTTACGAAACGAAAAATGAAACGGTACTTATACCTTGCGGCAAATTTTTATTCAACCAGTAAATACAAATTCACCTCAAAATACCTCATTTGCGAAAGCGTAAAATCTAACCAATGCAGCACTTAAAAAATACATCCACATCTAAAACTTAGCGATCAACTACTCCATCAAATTCCTTAAATATTTCTCCATTCCTCTTTAAAATCTGAAAGGTAGTTCCAGCCCACTTTGTCCTAAATAAATTATTATGAAAGTCGTACACTCGATTTTTTAAAAGATGCTCATGAATTAATAAGTTACCACTCTTATTAAATAACTTTAAAAAAGCATTTTCACCATCTGAATCAATCCTATAAATAATTGCAGCTCTACAATTACGCTTGCGATTCCACTTAGACCGTTTTTCATCTTCTACCTCATGGACAAATCCATTGGCTTCAATCTGATTGGTAATATCTATGAGTTCCTTACTCTT
Organism: Saprospiraceae bacterium; assembly: GCA_020627785.1. GTDB lineage: Bacteria > Bacteroidota > Bacteroidia > Chitinophagales > Saprospiraceae > JAHDBF01. Next base: position 47,223 of record JAHDGF010000028.1, on the reverse strand, counting down.
TTCCTCATCGCCTTTTAAAACATCCAAAATTACTTCCTGCAAGATTTTCAAGATAACAAGATTCCTAGCCGTCTGATCCAAGGAAAAATATTCAGAAAAATTAAAACCACCATAAGTATATTGAGCATAACCTACTGCTGTTTCACGATACTTAATTTCAGGATTCGTTGAAGTTATCCTAATATTCAATTTTCCTATTCCATCAAACTCAAACTTATTAGGAATCTGATACCAAAAAATATCTTGAACTACTTTGGTTGTTTTATTAAAATCCAACTTATCAAACCCTTCCGAAAATTTTTGAGAATATTCGCTCTCTATACTTATGTCTGTTAAATATTTAGCCATAAAAAGTTTTAAACCGTAAACACCTCCAGGCTCTTAATAACCTATATCCTATCACATAAATTTACGCCTGCTCCACATTGCCCCCAATAAATCCTGGATTCCAATATATCAGACCTAACAAGATTGCCATAAAAGCTGCTCCTCCCACATCCTTCGTATCCTGACTGAAATGAACAACAATAAAAACAGCCATGAAGATTGTGAAGAAACCAGCAACAAGCTTGGTATACTTTGGCAACCAAATAAGTATTCCAGCCAAGAGCTGAAGAACACCCAAGCCCATCCATACTGCAGGAGGTATATAACCTTCCATAGAACAAGGAGGCTCCAAATAATGCAAAAATTTATCTGCACCAATCATAAAAAACATGAGACTACAGATTCCAATGAGGATTTTTTTAAAATTCATAAATATTTTTTTGAGATAGAAAATCAGAATTGGGTTTAAGTCTACAAGGACTATTCTTTGAATTTACAAAAAAGAAGTTGATTCAACAATTACATCCGCCTTTATGGATACCAAAAATAAATTGTATTAGTTATGATAACTTCAACTTAAAGAGTTACTGACTAGCGTTCGCCATAAAGTATAACGTAAAAATGATCATTATAAAATTCAAATTAATTTTTATGGCCTTTGAAAATCAATATCCTTATTTTATCCAACAAATTTCCGTCAATACTTCCAAAGATATTATATTGTTAACAGCATCAAATGAAATAGGAATGGACGAAACAACCAATTTTCAAGAATTTGAAAAAATGCATGAAGAACAGTTACCTGTTCCTAAGCATAAACTACACGACTGGACTCATTTTGCTGGACTGTATGCAGCGGAACATGTTGCTGCCACAGAATTCGTTATCGGAGCAACTTTTGTTGCCCTAGGCGCCAAGACCATGGACATCATTCTTGGCCTACTCATTGGTAATATTCTAGCAGTACTAAGTTGGACTTTAATCACAACACCTATCGCTGTAGAATCTCGCTTAAGCCTGTACACCTACCTCAATAAAATTGCTGGAGATTCCATGTCCAAATTATACAATTGGGCTAACATCCTAATATTCACCGTTATCTCTGCGGCAATGGTAACCGTTTCATCAACCGCTGTTAGATTTGCTTTCGGAATCCCCGCACAACTCAACTGGTATCCAACAAATCTATGGTTTGTTCTCATCGTTTTATTGGTTGGGGTTTTCGTTGTATTTGTTGCAATTTATGGGTTTAAAGCAGTTTCCGACTTTTCGGGAATATGCGCTCCATGGCTTTTTACCATGTTTACCTGTGGTGCGATTGTCTTAATGCCTGCACTTTCATTAGACGTACTTGGAATCACCCTACCTACCGGTTGGTCTGATTTTGTCGAAATAGGAAATCAATCGATTTGGACTGGAGTAAATAGTGATGGCAAACCAGGCATTGGATTGGTGGAGGTCATCGGTTTTGGATGGGCAGCAAATACAATCACACACTTTGGACTGATTGACATGGCCTTACTGCGTTTTGCGAAGAAAAAATCCTATGGTTTGGCAACAAGCACAGGAATGCTTTTTGGACATTACATCGCTTGGATTGCTGCAGGTATTATGGGTGCAGGAACTGCTGTGATTCTTGGAAAATCCATCGTGCAACTTGACCCAGGAGATGTGGCTTATTATGCCTTAGGATGGTCAGGCTTCGTGATTGTAATTGTTGCTGGCTGGACCACTGCAATTACTAATTTATATAGAGCTGGATTAGCAGCTCAAGCAGTTTACCCAAATCAATCTAGAAGAACCACCACCATGATCGTCGGAATCGCAATGGTCATTGTCGCATGTTTCCCTTTCGTATTCTCTCAGATCCTCCCACTCCTAACTTACGCTGGATTATTGGTCGTCCCGGTTGGCGCTATCGTATTTGCTGAACATCAGATCTTTCCTAAAATTGGCTACACCCGATATTGGTCAAAATTTCAAGACTACAAAAACAGCACGCCAGCGGTTCTATCATGGATCTTAGGGTTAATCTTTGGCTTTGGTTTAAACATGCTAGATGTCATGTCATTCTATTACCTATTTATTCCAACCTGGTTTTTTACAATTCTCATCTACATCTTCTTGGCGGGTAGATTTGGAGCAAACAAAAAATACCTTGAAGAAGAAAAAGAAGAACAGGCGTACAATAAACTTGTAGAAAAGTATCACGAAAAATTGGCAATAGAAGAACCGAAAACAATATTAGACACTTCAGCACTAACAAAAGGCTTAAAAGCCATAGCATACCTCGCACTTGGTGTCACTTTATTTTTAGCATTCAAAACTTTGATGGGGAGTCCTGATGAAGGAACCTATATATCTAATAGAAATTCCTTTTACCAAATAGGTTTTGCCTGCACCATAATATACTTCCTTACGGCCTACTGGGCTATGCACCGAAGAAAGTCAATAAATGCCAACTAACATCACATGAGTTTACTCCAACTAAACAACCAAAATCTCAGCTCCATTCACCGAGGCATTACTTGTCCGAATTACAACAGGAGTAAGATCAAGACGGGCATCGTGCATATTGGTGTCGGCGGATTTCATCGCTCCCATCAAGCATACTACATCCACCAATTACTTGCAGACAATCAAAACACGGAATGGGGAATATGTGGAATAGGATTACGGGAAGCAGACAAGAACATTGCTCATGTTTTTGAAAAACAAAATTGTCTTTACACACTCATCACCCAACATCCAGATGGAAAAGAAAACTGCGAAGTTATTGGATCAATGGTAGATTATATATTCGCCATCGATGAACCCAACATGGCCATTGAAAAAATGGCGGCTCCTGAAACCAAAATAGTTTCCCTAACCATTACAGAAGGAGGATATAATTTTAATCCTAACAATGGAGCGTTTAACTTTGACAATCCCGACATCCAATATGAGCTTCAGCATCCAGATAAACCAAAGACAGTTTTTGGTTTTATAACCAACGCCTTAAAAAAACGGAAAGAAGCAGGGTTACCTGCTTTCACCATTCTGTCTTGCGATAATATTCAACACAACGGAGATGTTGCACGCAAAATGTTATTAACCTACATAGAGAGACTTGATCATAATCTTTATGCATGGGTGAAAGAGAAAGTTAACTTTCCAAACTCAATGGTGGATCGCATTACTCCAGTTACTCCAAAATCGTCCATCGATTTCTTAAAAGAAAATTATCAATTAAATGATGCTTGGCCAGTGGTGTGCGAACCATACATACAATGGGTCATTGAAGATACATTCTCTAATGGCAAACCACCATTGGAAGAACTTGGGGTGCAGTTTGTAAAAGATGTTACTCCCTATGAAAAAATGAAAATTCGACTATTGAATGCGGGGCATTCAGCCTTAGGAATCCCTGGAGCTGTGCATGGGCATGCAACCATCAATCAATGCATGGAGGACCAAATACTCGCCTCCTTCATGAGAGGCTTTATGGACAAAGAGGCAACACCAATCCTAGGTGTAATTGAGGGGATTGATTTAACCGAATACAAAAATAGTCTTGAGGAAAGATTTGCCAATCCGAATATTAAAGATGGTGTTAGTAGGATCTGCTCTGAAAGCTCTGCAAAACTACCCAAGTTTCTTATACCAACCTTACATGAAAATTTAGCAACCGGAGGAAGCATAAGATATGCAACATTTATCTTGGCAACTTGGGCTTACTACAGCCACAAAGGCATGAACTTTAAAAATCAAGAAATAGAAATAATTGACGAAAGAAAAGAAGAACTTCATGAAGCCGCAAAACAATTCAATCAAGATGAATTTAGCTTTTTAGGCATACCTGATATTTTTGGAAAACTAATAGAAAATCAAAGATTCAAAAATGAATACTCACAAATGATTCAGGCCATCTATGAAAAGCAAAACATCCATGACCTAATGTCACAAATCCTAAAGGCCGCAGACTAAGTTCTTTTTAGCCAACAGATTTTATTTTTTAGTCATAGATTTTTCATTCAAATATTAAATAATCCCTCGCCTTTCATTCTTTGATTGACCATGAATGTTCGTAACTATTTTTTTGGTGAACCTAAGATGGTGACCTGTTTACTTGATGCAATGGTGGACCTTATATTTGCGAAAGCGATTCTTAAATCCAACTCAACTGGGCTAGAAAAGAAATAAGCTACTTACCAAGGCAAGTAGCTTATTCAAAAAATTATGTCAAGATGTTGTTTTTATGGCTTGATTAATTTAATAGTTTCTGATTCACCAGTAATTGTATTGTCAATTAAAAATAGGTAAAGTCCAGAATTCCATTGAGATGTATTTATCTCATTTGTATCATATGCATCAATTACTTGGATGCGTCTTCCGTTGTTATCAAATACAGTAATCATAGAACCATCCTTCACTTCCAATTGAATTTCATCATTGAATGGATTCGGAAGAATTCTATTATTATTCTCTCCGGAAGCACTCTCATTAATTAATCCAAGTCCAGGATCTATTCCTTGGTTGCTACCTTCTTGATATTCAATCAATCTTCTGGCGTGATCTACTATTGCAGCACACCGACTAAATTCTTGATTTCGTAAGCTTTCCGGCATGGCTGCGACGGGAGTAAATAACATTTCCATCGCTTCAAAATCACCATTATTATAAGCCTCTACTCCTGCATTCCATCGCTGGTTTAAATTACCAAAGAGTCCTTCATCATCGGCAACTGGACAAGGGCATGATCTGCCAGAATCTTGTTGGCAAGGAGGTAGATCCGTTCCACTTTCGCAGGATAATTCTTCTGGACAATTGGTCCCTAAACTAATCATGCAAAAATTAGCTCCGGCAATATAGTAGTCATTGGGGGTAGGACAATAATTGTTGGGACCCCAGTAATTTTTATATGCTGCAATTCCGCTAGCACAGTATCCATTGTCTGCATTCCAGATCCAGAAAATTTTACTCCCTGATCCGTGTTCGAAATTGTTGGAGCCAATGCTCGGTTGCGAAGCATCAATCATAAGATGTATGCCCTCTCCAAAAACACCTGCCACGCGGTTCATGATTATGTTTGAACAATCAACAGTCACTACTCCGCCATTTCCTCCGGTTGTTCCTGAATCAGAATTTTGATAATCCGTCTGAGCCATTGATATTCCAAAATCGTTGTCTTCTATGTAAGATTCATTGGTCAGTTGGACACTGCATTGGTGACCAACCGGCGCTAGGATACCCACTTGATTGTTTGCAATGATTGAATTGTCCAATCGAATGTTGGGTGTTCGTGTAGGAGACGATATAGCAACAATTCCACCCTCAGCGTTGTCGCGATCTTGATTTGGTGATCCTAGATAACCTCCGATATTTGAATTGTTTTGAAGTTCTAGTCTTAGGGTTTCATCTAAGAAAATGCCTGTGATTCCGCCTCCGATTTGAGTTGATTGTACGACAATGTAATCATCACGTTCAGACCAAATGGAATAGTCATTGTTGTAAAATTCACAATTTTCAATCCTATAATTGGTGCCAGAAAAATTTTCTTTAGATTTTAATCCAGTATGAAGATTTTGGACTAAGCTATTTAGGAAATATATGTCATTATTTTTAATCGCATTGATTCCTATATTATTCTCTTTGTTTTCTCCTTGTAAAGTAACATTGAAAAGTCTAATCTTTTGAGCTCGATCCACCCAAATGCTTGCATTCGAAGAATAGTCAACTCTCAACTGTCTAAAGTCAAGTCCAATATCATTTAATCTCATTGTGGCATTGGCATCAACTCTGAAAAGTAGTCGATCCTTTTCAACACCTGTAAATGCAAAGCTAGTCACGTCCTCCCAAGTAATGATGTTTCCTTCTTCAAATTGAATGTAACCATAGCCAGACACGATTGGCTTTCCACGGTAATCAAAGGTTCCTGCTTCCTTGATTTTAACGTTGCATCTACCTACTTCCTCATCTTCAATTTCTGACCAAAGTTCAAGACGACTTCCTTCATGAATTCTGAAGATTCCCCCTTCTTCGACTTTTACTATTCCGTCATCAAAAATTCTCAGATGACCTCCACCTTTGATTTCTAGAAGTCCTCCATTTTTCACAATGATTTGACCATTCCATGGAGTCATTAATTTTCCACCTGGGTTAATGATTACTTTACCTCCATCAATGATGAGTTTAGAGTGCTGATCTACGAATATTTCTCCATCACCAGAAGTTTGTAAGACACCACCTTCCATAACTGTGAGGTCAGATCTATTATTGGTATTTAAATCCCATTGTCCTATTTTCGCAATTGAGTTGGAGCCAATGTCAACCACTGATTCGGATTGATCACAAGGATCCCCTATAATTGAAACATCGAATTTTTGCGGAGCATTAAATTGATTTGGAAGTACATCTGTGAAGTCTACTCTTCCAAGTCGGTTAAACCATACTTCACCTTCGTTAATTACATTCATGTCAAAGTCAATGATGTCTCGCGTTTTTACATAGCCTAAGGCAGGATCAAAGACTGGGGGCAACCCAGAATCTCCAAAATTGTAAATCCTATCATCTATGACATTCAACTCAGCAGGGCTGCTGCCTTGTTGTTTAAGGTAGCCTAAGATAAAGGTAGCTATCTCGTCACTGAAGGAAACATGATATTGATTGTGTTCCTCTTCTTCGGTAAGATGTGAAAACCTTCCATTGTTAGTAGACCAAATACAATCTGTCGAGCCTGCTGAACATCCAGTTGGAACGTAATTTAACGCATCCACTGCTCCTGGTACATTAAGGGCACTAAAGGTTGGGACGAAACAAAAGGCACCATTGGAAGGTTGATGTATTAATTGGCTCCACCTTTTTTTAGTCTTTTTTATTTTTAATCCAGTACATGGATTTACCAAGCCAACAAGGTCTGGATTAGGTTCGCTGACAGTTTTTTCTATATGTTTGAGGGTAAAGTCATTAAAACTTCCTGGAGCACTTCCGTATGCTTGGCTATTAGTATGTCCTCCTTCAATAGAAATCTGACCGAGCGATACATTTCCAATTTTATACTTCACAAACATATTAAGTACTTTTGTATCTTGATTATGTTTTTCTGCATATATTTCAATTGTCATATCATAGCGTATACCCTCTTCGCTTGTCTGCACAGCTAGCTTTAGATATTGTTCTCCTGGATTCAATTTCTGCCGTACTCCTGTTCCTGAACCATTGCTGATTGTTATTAATTTTGCGGCTGAAGGAGGGGGCAAGGAATGTAAGATTTGTCTAAACGCAGTAGATTCATCATTATTATTCGCGTAAATATTTCGAAGCAATAACTGTCTGGCTGCGGGTGATTTTAATCCAGCAACAGCACCAATAATAAATGGATTATCTTCTGTTAGAGGCTTTGTTAGCACTTTCTCTTCATCTAACCTTTTGATCATATATTGTATTCCAACTGGAATATGTGCTCCTCGTAATGGCGCATCAAAGCTGATAAAATATTCGCATTCATGATCGATAGCAGCCTGCTCCATAACTTGCATCGTTCTATAGCCGATGACTCCCCCCATGCTTGTTCCGGCTAGAATATTTTTTTCGTCACTCCCATTGGTTTCCTTTCTATCATTGATTATTTCGATGATATCCTGAACTCTTTGAGCGTTTACAAATATATCATCATCACCAAAACATTGAAAATCAATGATTACAATGTCCCAGCCAGCACAATACAATTCATCTAATAAAGTAATGTCTTTACCAGTAGGGAGTACAATAGAATTTGATTGTCCATCATTGAAATCTTCAGAGATTCCTTTAAAATCAATTCGCTCGATTAAGGATTCGAAGGTATTGTTGTTACCAAGACCAACAGGGTCAAAACCTTCAATTACTATGAAGGGTTTAATAATTTTTCCGCTTGGACAATTTGGAGCAACGGTTGTTCTTACTCCGGCCGGTCCTCCCATGAGATCGAAATATAGTTCTGGGTCATAACCAGCTTGACATGCAGAGTTTAAAACTCGGGCTGTTACATCTTCATCCGTATTTTTTAAAGTAATTTCGTCCAGGACTGTAATCCGTGAAGCTGCGTATAGTATTTTTCCGCTGGGAAGTACATATTGGATTTTTATATTCTTTTCTCCAAATTCCGTATAAGAAACAGGTAAATTGATATCCATGGCAACGGGGATAAAACCGGAACCATCATCAAAATCTATAAATATTTGATTTGCTGGAGGAAAATTTGTGAAAACTAAATCGCTCGTTAATTTAAAATTTTGGTTCAACCCAACAGGCATATTCCCATTTAGTGCATTGAAAGCAAATAAGGTATCAGTTAGATATGGACTCATAGGCCTTCCAGGAACATCGTAAAGTTTTTTCTGAATAGTGTCCGCAATTATTAATCCCATGCCTACCGGGTCCTCAACTAATTTTTGGTATGACCAGGCAACTGTAGATAGCATGGTTGTTGTTCCATTGTAATTGCTTTCAGTGTACTGCAAATAATTTGATTCTAATGGCAGTGGATCGTAACCATCAAGAAATCCTGTCCTTAATTTATGCATGAAATATTCCATGTCATGATTTTCTAAATATGAAGTATCTGTTTGTGCACCAGAATGCTCAGACCACTTATATAATCCAATGGCTCTATCTCGTAAAGTATTTGATACAATGTCTGACTTATCCAAGGGCTCAAGGACGTCAGTGATGTAGTCGTAAAAATCAGTGCCAGCTGGCAACTGTCCAAATGAAAAGGTATAGGTTGATAAGCAAAGGAATAACACCTTTGCAAAGAATAATAAATTCTTCATGGTTTTTAATTTTTAAGAATTGTTATAAAAAAATAACATACGTCCGAAAGATCTTTCGTTAGCGCTGAGTGATTCGGTTACTTTCTTAATACCACTGAGATGGAAAAGGTAACTTTTTGAGTGGAACTAAATTATAATTATTGAACGCATACTGGATACGTTAGTACGCAATTTTTTATGATTTGGTCGCTGTCTACATCATTCTCTTTTGCTTCTGATTTACTTAATTGATTTATCTTCAATTAAACCTAGTACCTTTATCTTCCTAACCGATTGCATTCTCATCAGGGAGCTCATATAATAAAGGATAATGGAAACGTTTGCTGGAGTCAGTGGTTATATTTATTTAAGGCTTGCGCAAATCATTGAATTCGATAACGCAATTTTCTTTTATGTCAATTCTAACCATCGCTTATGGATAATGGAAATAATATGTGCGATCTCTACGATCCAGATATAGCATCATCATTTGAGGGTGTATACAGTTATTTATTTTTTTATTTCATTTATCACCTCTTGAAATTTATCCCATTTAATCGAAGGATAATCATTTATGATCAGGGTACTATCAGTGTACATCATTTGATTTTGAATTCCTGACATTGTTACATACTCATCATTGTTTAATTTTGCCAATGTCAGCTCTTGAATAGAGTTTGATATTAGTTCTAAAACTTGATTATTCGCAACTACTTTCTTCGTTTCAAATAGAATTGGTTGACCGGAAAACCTATTTATTTTCTCTTTTGAATTTGGGTCCGGTGGATCAGGTGGACCTGCTTTTCCTTCATATTCTGTGTAATCAATCATTAACTGTTTTGATTCACCATTTCGATACATCTTTAAATAATAAGTATTGCCTCCCCATTCACCGAATTCATCATCCGTTTGAAACATAATTAGTTCCGTATTAGACTGAATTGAACTAAAGTTATAAGCTTCAACCTTGTTCTCTGTTTGATTCGAACACCCACTATTTTGTAACAGAAGTAAAGTCACGAACAAAATTTGTCCGAGAACAAGTTTATATTTTTTTCTTTCTGTCATTTACTTTATAAGATGTACGATTGCTGGATATTGGTCAAATTCTGGACAACAAACTCATAGACATATCGGACTCTGAAATATGTCGTCTCTGCGAGTGTAGCGACGCAGATATGACATTATCCTTCATTGTTGTGGACAGTTTTTATTTGCTTAATTTAACTAATAGTTCTTGAGGTGTTAGAATTGATATATCACTATGTTTATAATCTTTGACATTCCTTGTCACGATTAAATTCATTTTAGAATTGGTTGCGCAGTAATTTTGCAGACCGTCTTCGAAATCTTTAAACTTTGAATTTAATGACTCGAGAATTTCTGCTTCTCCAATGTTAAGCACATTTAATATATTCAATAATTTTCTTACCTTTTGCTTTGCAGCTTTTGCATTTTTAATTCGTGTGATTACATATACTACGTTGGATATAATTATTGGAGAAGTGTAAAGTTTTATATTTGGAGCTGAATGTAACTGGAAAATACTTTTCGCATCCTTTACGAAATTTTCACGTCCAAGCAGTAAATCTAAGATTACATCTGAATCAATGAAGATTTTCATCTGTTCAAATGTTTTTCGAGTTTAGCTTCAGTTAAAAGTTCTTCTGCTGATTTGCCTTTTGGTAATTTTACAGAACCAGCTAGTTCTTCTATTAATTTATCAAATTTGGGTTTGCCAGGATTAATCCTCCTTTTTGAGATGGATTTTAAATATTCTTCAACAATATTTGATAAGCTCCTTCCCTCAGATTCTGCATAATCTTTTGCGCTTTCAATTACCTCTTTATCGATTGACAAAGTTAATTTTTTATTCATACGTATATAAATTTATGCAATAATACGTATAATGATGCAAATATTCAATTCTAATTGTCCACAACTTCTATGGAAGCGTTGTTATGCATACATGACATTATCCTCAATTATTACATGCAAGTATTACTTAATTAGTCCAAAAAACTAAAGTTGCAGAAACTTTTTTATTATGAGGGTTATGCCATAAAGGTATACCTAAAGAAGTCTTTTCAATACGATTCCTAAATTTTTCCTTTAGTGGTACAGGCATATTACTTTCAATAATTTTTGTGAAGCCAAATTCATCTATTTCTAAATTCAAAATTATTTTTTTGCCTTTGACTTTACGTCTGTAACCTACAAAATTTAATAGATTTTTAAAGTACTCCTCAATTGAAATAGAATAAGGAAATTCAACATTTGTGTTAGAATCAAAGGTCAATTCTGTTCTAAATTTATTCACATACATTTCTATAATTGAATTACTTGCTATTCCCATTATGCTAAATAAATTCTTTTCCAATGAAAAATTTAAGTAGTGGTTTTCCAAATTTGCTAAATTTTCATAATCTGGTATTCTTTCAGCTAACTTTCTTGCAATTTTTTCATTAGCACTTTGTCTATCACTAAAGTGTTTTATGAAATCTTCATCAAAATAAATGACTTCGCTTTTGTTTCTTATTACAAATTTCACCGTAGGATAATTTGCTGGATATTGAAATACAAATATGTCCGCACTGAAAATTGAATTAGAATCTTTGAATGTTTGATTATTTGTATAATCTGAAATCACCTCGAAACCCTTATTTGATAATTCAGATTCAAAAATTTCTGTTATTCTATTTGGAGATGGTAATTGTGTAACAAATCTTTCTCCCATTAACGGGCAAGTTTTAATAACAATTTTGTTTGCAAAACATTCTAACATCCCAAAAGAAAGAATTATCAGTAGAAGGAATATTTTATTTATCATTTATTCATTTTTTAATTGAACTTGCTATTAACGGACTCGAAGTTACATCGTCTCTGCGCACGTAGCGATGCAAATATGACATTATCCTCCATTGTTGTAGATAGTTATTTTTCTTTTATGGCTTCCATTTTTTCTTTCCTAAGAAGTTTTCAGACCCTTCGATAATTGAAACTACAGTTCTAAAACCAATTCTACTTGATTTAGTATTCTTATCATATCCTTCTCTGTTCCCCGCCATCATGTAAATTATCGAATTATTCCATGAACCACCTTTGACAATTTTGATATCTCCTCTTGACACTAATTCTATATCTCTTTTTCCTCGTTCAATATATTTTTGAATGTAATAACTTGTGTCACTTAAATTTTCCAATCTAAAGCTTTCTAATTGTGATTCAATATCTATTTGAGTAAGGCCATCAGCTAACCATTCCGAGACATTTCCCGACATATCATATAGTCCGAATTTGTTAGGCGCATAGGATCCAACTGGAGCAGCATAAAAGTGACCATCTGATGCTAGATCTTTGAGTTGTATGCCATTGACATCGATTACATTTCCATAATTAGCCAGATAATTATCTTCATGCCACTTTAAGTGGTGAGGCCAACCATAAAGGTGTCTATTATCAGATTTATCAGCAATACATGTTACCGCATATTCCCACTCGGGATTTGATGGTAATCTAAAATTTAGTTTCAAATCTATCCCTTCATATTCTAAAAATTCATTTATCCTTATAGTCAACCACTGGCAATATTCTTGAGCTTGATTCCAATTTATTCCAACGATTGGATAATCATTGTATTTCTCGCTGTGAAAGTAATTTGTTGTGTAAGGCTCATGATAAGAATAACCGATTTCTTTTACCCAAACTAAAGTGTCTGGATAATATTTTTCCCTGGCCGAAATCTCCCCATGTTTTTCAACCATTGCCTTGTAAAAGAACCACCATTCCAAATTTGTTACCTCGGTTGCGCTAATATGAAATGATTCAATTTTCGTTTCTTTTACATCATAAAATGAAAGCATAGTAGAATCATTTTTTGTAGGTACAAATGGCCACATCTGACCAATTGTTGTTTCAACCTCTTCCATGAATTGCATTTTTTTTAAAATATTCTGAATTACTTCTACCTCCTCTTTTTCAATTTGACCATGGAGAGCTAAGGGTAATAGAGTTAAAAAGAGAAAAATATATCTATACTTAGTTACATTTTTTATGGTCATAACTTTTTAGTTTTTCTAATTACTTATTAACATCAAGGTGGTTTGTTGCTTTCAAAATACTATACAACTGAAATTATTAAATTTAATTGATTTATGTATTAGCAAAATTAGTTTACACCAAAATCTAAACAACTTATTCTTTTGAGTAACTTAAGAAAGTTGGCAATTATCTACAACGTGATTATATAAGTATACCATGTTCGGCCAACAACCTTCTTCCTCCTATGGCTGCAATTGAAACTAAAGATAAAGACCAATCTTTAACCACAGCCTGGCTATATATTTATAACGGACTCTGAGACATATCGTCTCTGCAAGCGTAATGTTATAAATTTGGCATCATCATCTGATTTTATACATAGTGACCTTCAGTGTTTCCTTTATACTTCAACGTTTGTAATGCCTTAAATATGTAGTATCTTTTAGGCTCATTTAGAAACCTTGCAAAAGTTATTCTTTTCGAACCTTCCAATTTTATTGAGCCACCACCGCTACCCGGAAAAGTAAAGAATTGTTTTTCTTCTCTAACATCAGAAATTTCATTCCAATTAAAATATTTGGTTATTCCAATATTTCTGAAGCCTGTGAATATCTTTCCACCATTGTTATCGATGATAATCTCTGTTTTGCCTGCTATTGTCATTACTGCTAATGACCAAAAAATAATTGATCCGATTAAAAACGGTAATCCAAATAATGAAATGAATGGATCAAACTCTCCATTATAAATTTGACTTCCATAAATTCCTCCAAGTGAACCACCTGACCATACGACCATAAATGGAACAATAAAAAATGCAATCCAAGATTTAGTTGATGCGCCTATGATTATATTATTTCCTTCTCTTTTGTACCAAGTTCCTTTGGGGTTGTTTTTGATGTCAAATTTCCCATCATTATTTGGATTGATTAGTTCCGAAATTTTAAAGGTTGAGCCACACGTATTACATAAACAATAATCTTTGCTTACATTAATATTTTCACTTTTTATTTGATTTTTACATTTTGGACAGTTCATTGTTCTCTGATTTTCATTTTCATTATGTACGTATATCGTGTTGCAGAAACAACCTTCTTCATCCTATGGCCGCAATTTCAACTAATTACAAAAGCCAATCTTCAACCACAGCGTGGTTATATATTTATAACTAAGCATGCAAAAAAACTCTAGCCACAGCGTGGCTATATAAATATTACGAGTAAAAATAATTACATACTTTCCACCTGTGAATATCTTCCAAACTCTCCAAAAAGTATCGTTCCTAAATCACCTCGACCTTAGCGTCTAACACAGATAGAATTTGATTCATTTTAAAAAATTACTTGTAATAAATCTTATGCACAACCATTTCTTGAAACTCCAGACTGTAAGGATTTAAAGAAACCTGCTGCACTAGATTCCCCTTTTCATCGTACTCAAACTTATGTAATCCTCTAATTGTTTTTTCAGAGATTTTTTGACCAGCAGCATTAAATTCAACTTCGGCTTCCTCCCCTACTACAACTTCTAAAGAACTAAGCGTTCCATGCGTATAACCATATTTTTCATGGCCCATAATTTCATCTCCTGAGGAAGTAATTTTTTCTATTGTTTTACCAGATGGATCGATGATTTGCTTGACGAGCGTCCCTCCCCTTTGCTTTTCTACAGCCTCATAATTGCCAGTCTCGGAATTTATGACTAGGTCCATTAATTTCTTAGTCATTTTCTTTTTACCTGGCATTTGCTCAGCCATCATTCCAGTCATGAGCATCTCTCCCATGTATTGAATTGTGTCACCGACATTTTCCGACTCAACCTTCATAGCCATTCCTATCGCCATTGAAAATTGGGCAGATTCAACTAAATTATTTTCTCCATACGTCATGCGCATAGTGGTATCCGTAACGATATCTGTATTCCCTTGTTCATACTCCATGACATTATAACCTGTGCGCACTTGGAGTATCAATCTCCCCATCGCATCATAGGTGTAAAATTTCTCTTCATCAAACATTTTAGCGCTTGGCTTCATGGATTTCATATAAACGGGTTGACCCGCCTCATTGAAAGTCAAATTCTTTACTTCAAAAAGACTTGTATCATTTTGAATCGTCGTTGATTCTGAATTTAAAGCATCCGCATACACTAAAACCGTCTGCTCAAATGAATGTAATGCTAATTCCTTCCCATCATAAGAGAAATTGAAATCTGGCTCATCATCAGCATACTCGTTTAGCATATATTTAACTGAAACAATAGAGTCCACGCCTCTATGAAAATCATATTGATCTGCTTGAAACAGTTCACCCAATTGTTGTGCTGAAAGACAAGACAAAAAGAGGAATAAGGTTAAAAAAGTAAAAAGGTAATTTTTCATTTTATTTAGTATTTGTAAGGCAATCTATTTTAAGATTAATCTGATTCTGTGCTATTTCATTATCCAAGATCAATCTTTTTTCTTTTTTGGATAGTGAAAAATTTAGTTCCAATATGGCTTTCTCAAAAGACACTAGGTCTTCAGAAATATCAACTTCCATGGTCTGACAAGATTCAAATTCTATGTTATTCTTTTTCAAGACCGTTCCATCTTCAAACATAAATTCAATATAGTGCTCCCCCTTATCTGCACAACCCAATCCGTACAACGCTTTACCGTAAGAAGTTGAGAAATTAAATTTCAAAAGGATTCTATCATCTCGATCAATAATGTTAGCATTAAGACTGGTATTATCAAAATTCATGAACACTCTTTCCACTTTTTCATAGAGCGTGTAATTCTCTTCTTGACAATCCAGAACCATCCAATATTGAGCGAATTCCCTCGGTCTAACTTTCTTAATTTTCTCAAACTGATTCCAGAATCCAATAGAGTCCTCTAGGGCAACCAAAGAATTTATATCTTCCTCACCCATTATTGCCGACTCTTCATAACTTTCAAAATTTGCGTAAGCGAAAGTCCCTCCTAAAATGCCTAATCTTTCAAAACGCACAGAATCTCCAGCTACAAATTCTATCACATTCAACTTGCCAGAATATTCTGATCCACCTTTAAGCATGACTCCTTTGTAGGCCTCCTTAAATGAAAAGCCTAATTCTGGACCAAAATCCGCTCCTGTCATTTCTTCATAGGGAGTTACAATTGAATCTAAAGTTGCTTGCAATTTTTCCCTATAATCCGCTTGCGCAAATATTTGGACAACAAGCATTGAAAAAAAGACAAGCCAAAAAAATTTATTTACAACAATCATAAAAATGATTCGTTAAGACTTTGTTGAAAGTACTATTAAGGTACAAGACTGACTTCCGTAATGATTAAAGATTGAAAATTTTAACTTTTATAATCATCGATCTTTACTCAAAAAGACTTTAGACTAAAATAAATTGTCACACAATTTCAATTTTTGTCTTATACCTGTGAGATCGCCTTTCAGGTATTATAATATTCCTGCAAAGGTCTTTTGGACAACTGAACTAATTAAACACCCTTTGCATGAATGATGTAATAAGAACAACTGAAAAATTAAATCAAACTGACCTACTAGATTTAATCAATGGAAAAATTCTTGCCTTAAGAATCTACCCTTTCATAAATATATCCACCTGCCAAAAATGGCAAAATGATTTAAACAAATTTGGAAATCTCAGCCGGTACTCCAATGCGCTTGATGTCCCTGTGAATAGAATTGGAATGACTCTTTTTGAAACAGAAAACAAACCAGAAAAAATTGCTGAATATTTAGATTCCAGTATTTTATCTCAAAGGACAATCCAAAAAATATTTGGCCAACAAAATCCAATGGATGAAATTATTTATTCTCTAAAAAATTGCTGGAATGCTGGCTGTGAGACACAGAAATTATCCAATAAAGAAATGAACCCAGGAATCATAAGATCTTTTGAAGCTTCCGCAAATGGAGGATTACCTCCACACATAGATTCCCTTCTCAAGGACCTTCCTGACACCAATGAATTCAAAGATTTAAAATCCCAACTTGCTGCCAACCTATATTTCAATGTATGCAAGAGCGGCGGTGAACTCGAATTATGGAATTACGCACCTAATGAAAATGAACTCGAAGAACTTTTTACCGGAAGCTATGATTTCATTGACACTAAAAAACTACCAGTAACACCTAAGAGTATTTCTCCCAAACAAGGCGAATTAATAATATTCCGTTCTAGTTGTGTGCATTCTGTCAAAAGTAGCCAAGGTGGAACCAGATCTGCAGCCTCATGCTTCATTGGTTACTACGATGATAATCAACCATTAAAGGTGTGGGCATAAACATAACAACAACATCCAAATTATATTTTATTTTTTGTTTTGATGCCATATTTAACATGGTGAGGCATCGCTATTGTTATTCTACTAAATTATTTGTTTCCCAATGTTGATGTCTCCTAAGACATTTATATTGGCTTCTCTCAAGTATTGGTATTTCAAAAGGTGATATTTTATTTTTTTTCAAGAAAATAAACAGCCTTCTATATATATTTGAGCAATGATTCTTTCTAAAACATCCTAGATACTAGGATTTTGTTTCCAACTTTCGTACCGGTTTGCATTCGCATAAACTACACTCTTTTCATTTAAAAAAAGAAATTAAAAATTGATGCAGCGAATCAGCTTTTAAAAGACTAATAGATAGTAGTACCATACTTTCTTTAGAATTTTACTCTGTTGTAACCGTTTTAAACTGAATTAACCTCAATTAACAAATTTAATACTCAACCCCGTTGAATATTGAATAAGACTATTCTACATGAAGAAATTTTTACTCCTTAGTATTTCACTAATCCTCAGCAATTTTCTCAGTGCTCAGATAGATTTAGTGAACATCACGAACTCTTACACAGAAACAGATGCTAACATTATCATCCCTGATGGTCAAGGCATTGACATCTCAAGTTGTAGTTCGTGGCAATTTACTGGTTCTTGGGATACCAATGGCATTGATTGGGCAGGTACCGGAAATTTAAATGCTGCCGATGAATGTGGTGCCTGTGCAGGCGATCCAACAGATCCTACCGGTGGTGATTGCAACGATTGTTGGGACATGCTCTCTTATGATGTAACCACAGATGTTAGTGGATCTATTGGGCCTACTGGATTGGTTGGTTTGGATGGATCTTCAGGGACTGCAGATACTTGGGATACAGGAATTGTCTGTAATGATGATAATTCAACAACTTTAGATTTAAACATCTCTCTTCAGAACTGGGAAGCAACTTCAACGTGGAACGTGACCATCGTAGTTGTATGCTGGGAAGTAACGCCACTACCTGTCGTAAACACACAATGCGATATGGGCGAACTTACCCTTGAAGAAACAAGTGGTGCGGCTAATGTTGAATGGTTTATTCCTGGAAATGCTCCACCTTCAGCAGCGGATGAAACGGGAAGCCTTGTCACCATTGATCCAGCAGACGCTGGAATTCATGATGGAGACTGGACTGTTATGGTTTCTGATGTCAATGGATGTACAGCCACCGAAACCATCACTGTGGCATTAAACCCTGCGCCTAACGTAACAGCCACTGAAAATGGGCCGCTCTGTGAAGGGCAAGATTTAATGCTCGATGAAATTGCAGGAGATGGCGTCCTATGGTCATGGGATGGACCCGGAGGAAATATAGAAATGGATGACCCTACATCAGATGCAACAGTATTAGGAGTTACAACAGCAGATGCTGGCGTATACACCGTAACCGTAACTGATGCCAATGGTTGTACCAATACAGATGAAGTAACCTTTACCATAGCCGCGCCCATCGTCGCTAATGACGAATGCGGTGGAGCCGAAGTTATTAATGCTGATGCATGCGTCACTTCCTCAGTAGCAGGAACAACCGTTGATGCCTGTCCAGAAATCGATGATGTAAATTGCAATCAATCCGTAGACCCAACCGTCTGGTACACCTTTACTACGCCAGCTGGAACCACTGCTTTGGATTTTTCCAATGTCGCAGGAGCATCTCTTCAGGTAATGTCAGACTGCCCAGGATCTACAGCCGTCGGACCTTGCATCACAGGAGATACAAATGTTCCCATCACTGACGGGACCTATTGGATAAGCGCAACTACACCCGGTGGCGAAGACAATTTTAGTTTTGATATAAACTTCCTTGTTCCACCAGCCAATGATTTATGTGCTGACGCCATCGTAGGTTCTGGAACAGGAACCACCTGCTGTGCAACCTCAGATGGATATGGTTGTAGTAATAACAATACCGTCTGGCATGTATATACCATTATGGATCCCTCAGCAACTGTCAGCGTGGACATTGCCAATGTAAGCATCTCTGGAGTTATGGGTGTAGACATCTACATCGGTGATTGTGCGACACAGACAAATGTCATCGCAGCCTGTCTTGCTGGAGCTAATACCTATGACATTGATTGCCCAGGCGCGGGTGACATCTATGTACAAATAAGTAATCTAGATAATTCTGGTTGCGGAGAATATACCGTCACCTTCAACGAAACACCTCCCCCTTGTTCCCTTGGGGCAGACTGTGGTTCTGACTACCAACTAGCACCAGTTACCAATGGTGGAACAGATTGTGCGACCGCTTGTAACATAGGAATCTGTTCCGCAGGCCCTTGCGCCGGTGTAGGAATGGTATGGTTTGAAGTAACAACTGATGCCCTTGCTACAGCACTAATAATAGATATAAATAATCCAGACTTTGCTCCTGCCATAACCGTTCTTGAACTTGACTGTGCAGGTAATACCTTAATTTCTTGTTCGCCAGGAGCATCAGAAGTTGTCGCCGTGGCATCCAACTTTACATACTATATCGGAATAAGTAGTAATGATGGTGCTACCGGAGATTTTGAATTATGTGTTAGCTCAATTCAAGATTTTTCAGATTGTGGCTCAGGAGACATCACCATCATACGACCTGAAAATCCAACCTTGGATGAAGAGGGACCTTATTGTGCTGGTGAAAAAATTACGGTTTGTGCTGATATTTCATTCATCGTTGATCCAGTAGGAACAGGAAACAATTGCCAATGGCTCCAAGGGGTAATCCCTGCCTTAGGCGGAGGATGGGACTTAGATGCCTGCCCACTTCCTGCAGGGATCGATCAAGGAGGAATCTGGTTTGGCAACGGAGAAGTTGAGTACCAAGCCAGCGCATCCATATATGGCCTATCAACCAACTGTAATGGTGACCCTACCTTGGAAGTTGGAGGTGGTGTTGGACCAGGCACTCCCCTACCTGGCGGATGGTTTTGGGTAAGTCCAGGAAATGGTCCGGACTGCAGCAATGATGGAAATCCAAATACCATGTGGGGACTTAATGGAGGATGTGGTTCGACACAATCCGTATCTTTTTGTTTTGATCTACAGACTCGAGTACCTCAGGATGCCGCAGATTGCCTAGACCCATGTTTTAGTGAATTGGATATTTCTCTATTCACCTTTGCTGATGGTCAGACGGGTTGTTGGAATCAAAATTCATGTGCGGCAGACGTACCTTCTGAATTCTTAGACGGAGAGCTTGATTGTAGCGCACTTGTTGAAATCACAGGACCAGAAATGGCAGAAATCTGCTCTGGTCAAATGCTTGATTTAAACTACACAGCCTCAGATGGACTTTCAGATATTCTTATAGAATTTACAGACAATCCAAATGTCACTGGAGAAATAGGACCAATTACATGGCCAAGTGGAACGGCCAGCATCAATGACGTCTTAGAAAATGATGGAACAGTTCCTGAGATTGTTGAATACACCATTACTGCCATCAATCCGAATCCTAGCTCCGGTTGTACCGGGCCTGAATTAATCGTAGAGGTTACGGTCAACCCAGCCATTATGATAGAATTTGATGAGCCGTATGATGTATGTTGGGATGAACAGATAACCATCGCACCTACAGTAACAGGTGGACAAGGAGGACCTTACACTTTCGAATGGGACAATGGTGATACTGGGCCGACGACCATGGCACCACAGACCATCGGCGATCCTCCCGGAACGTATACTTACGTGGTAACCGTGACAGATCCATCTGGCTGTAGCGGAACAGAGATGGTTGAATATACCATCCACCCAGAAGAAATGATTACACATGTACAGACCATCTTTGAAGCATGCCAAGATGGAATGGATGACATGGCCGATATCTGTCTAACCATCATGCCCAACACAAATGGACCATTCACTTATGACTGGTCTTTCGGTGGAGGTCTCAGCGCAATGCAAAGTGGAAACTGTCTCATCATAGACGATGAAAATTCTACTGAAGGAATGTATGATATTTCTGTGGTAGTCACCGATGTTTATGGATGTGAATATGAATACATGGGCATGAACTTTACCATCAATCCGTCTCCAGAGATTGAACTAGTGTCCGTCTCTTGTGGAGCCGATGGTACTTACCTAATCGATGTATGCGATATGAATGGCGGAGTTCCCGAATGGAATCTATTCGATGCCTCCTATGCTACCCAACTCGATGGTACTTATACTGGAACCTGCGTTACCTTTACTATAGATCCTACTGCTCTAGGCATCACATTACCTGCAACCGTAGGAGCCGTTGCAACCTATCCATTGACTGGATGTCTCAACAATTTGGATATTATGATTGAGCCACCGGGGATCATTCAATTTGATGAACCCTACGATGTTTGCTTTGATGAGCAAATATCAATTACGCCAACCATCATCGGCGGTGCCGGTGGACCATATACGTACAACTGGGACAATGGTGATACCGGTGCTTCAACACTAGCACCACAAGTCTTAGGTGATCCTCCTGGAACATATACTTACGTATTGACAGTAACCGACGCCTTAGGTTGCACAAGTACAGAGTCTGTTGATTATACCATCAGACCAGAAGAAATGATAGATCACATCCAGACCATCTTCACCGCGTGTCAAGATGGGATGGATGACATGGCAGATATTTGCCTGACCATAACCCCAGACCAGAATGGACCCTTCACCTTTGATTGGACCTTCGCCGGTGGATTAAGTACGACACAAAGTGGTAATTGTCTCATCATTGATGATGAAAATTCACAAGCTGGTCAATACGATATTTCCGTAATTGTTACCGATGTGTATGGTTGTGAATATGAACACATGGGTATGGCCTTTGAGATTTTCGAAGTTCCAGAAATTAGCCTTACCTCAATCATGTGTAACGGTAATTTAGAATATAGTTTTGAAGTCTGTGATCTAAATGGAGGGACTCCAGAATGGGACCTTTTTGATGCGACATATACTAATCAGTTAGATGGTCCATTGAGTGGAAATTGTGTAACCTTTATTGTAACACCATTTACACTCGGCGACCTTATCCCGATTACCTATGGAGTAACAGCAACGGACCCAGTCACTGGATGCTTCAATACCTTTGATGTAGAAATTACTCCTCCAGTGGTCCCTGAATTTAGTTTCGTGCCGGAAGCCTGTGAAGGTGAGGTCGTTACGGTCGACTTACTCAATTGGAGTGAATTTCAAAGCGTCACTTGGTGTAATGGAAATACCAATGACTCTTACCTAGTCATTTTAGGACCAGATGATCATATATGTACCGTAGAGCTGGTAGATGTCTTTGGTTGCACTTATTTTGAGGACATAGAAATATTGGTGAATCCAGCAGTCGTAGCTGAGATTACTGGATCTCTCACCTTCTGCGCCAATGGTCAAACCATTTTGTCAACGCTCGATGACTCTTCATGGACCTATGATTGGTCCAATGGAGACTCAGGAAACGAGATCACAGTCACCACACCTGGCACATACACTGTTACCGTAAGTTCAGGTGATTGTAGCGCAACAGATCAGGTAGATGTATCCATAGACTTCACCCTTGAACCAATCATCAATGGAGAAGACCTTTGCGAAGG
>JAHDGF010000028.1:0-24107 GCA_020627785.1 Saprospiraceae bacterium | reverse complement strand
GGAACAACAACCGTAGATTTAACAGCCTTGGTATCGAATGCTTCCGGGCCAGTCATTTATATTGATGAAAACGGTGTGCAGATTAATACACCAACCGCTGTAGATTTTAATAATTACGATCCAGGAGTTTATACGCTTCTAGTAACCATTGAAGGAGACGATCCTTGTCCTGATTTTGAAGCACCCATAGACATTACGGTCAATGACTGTGCTTGTCCTGGAGTACTTTTCAATAACATTGGAGACTTTTGTAACAATGCCGAGGTGACAAGGGATTTGAGTAGTTTCTTATTGGCAACCACAGAACCGGGAGGAACATTTACAGTTGAAGACGATATGGGCAATCCAGCGCCTAACCAACCTGTTGGTAATATGCTAACCATAAATAATACCTGGACTGAAGGAACGTATACTCTAATTTATACCATCCCAAATGTACCAGCAGGATGTGTTGATTTTCATTCTGAAACATTTACAATTTATGGAGCTCCTGATGCGACGCTTACGCAAAATGGAGAATCAGTTTGCAACACCACTGATTCAGGTGGAACTACAATGGTCGACTTAGACTTATACGTGAATTATTCAGGTACAGGACAATGGCAAGATGCCAGTGGAGCACCAGTCCCTAATCCAAATTCCTTAGACTTTGCAACCATGCCAATAGGTACTTCTGTAACTTACTTCTATGTTACCACAGATGCTACCGAACCACCATGCGCTAATCTCAGTTTGCCATTTATTGTTACCGTCGTAGATTGCGGTTGCCCAATTATTGGACTAAACCCGATACCTGATGTGCTCTGTGATGCGGATGCAGAAATTGATTTGAATCCATTCATTGTTGCAGGAACTGATCCAGGATTCTGGGCCAGCGAAACGCCAGGATGGATGCTTGCAGGAAATGGAATTTTTGATCCAGCAGGATTAAGTGCTGGGACCTACGTATTTAGCTACAATCTAAACTTACCGATGGTCAATTGTGATTCCATAGTATATGATAGCATCATTGTATTTGAAACTCCAGTAGTTCCAATTTTTCAAGACACCTCACTTTGTGGGTCTGGTTTGAATCAGGTACTACCGACCAACATTGATCTATCTGGTCTAGAACCAGCCGGTGTTTCAGGCACATGGTCTGGACCAGCGAATTACAACAATGGAATCATTCCGGACATCACCAATGTGGAATTTATGGACACCTTACCAGGTAGCTTCATATTCACTTTTACGACCAATTCTGCAATGGCACCTTGTACGGATATTTCCATGGATCTGACCATAAATGTTCAGAATTGTGATTGCCCAATTATTGGATTGACACCTATCCCGGATGAACTTTGCGACACCGACCCTATCGTAGATCTAAATAATTTTCTAAGCTCAGGCACCGAACCTGGATTCTGGGTAAGTGAGACACCGGGCTTAATTCTTACAGGGAATGGAATTTTTAATCCATCCGGTTTAGATGCGGGAACCTATCTCTTCAGTTATAATCTTGATTCACCGATTGATAATTGTGACTCAATTGTTGTGGATAGTATCATCGTCTTTGAAACACCAGACCTACCTATTTTACAAGATACTTTCTTATGTGGCTCAGGTCAGAATCTGGTTTTCCCGACCAACATCGATTTAACCGGCTTAGAACCAGCAGGATTATCTGGGACGTGGAGTGCACCTATAAATTACAATAATGGTGTCATTCCTGATGCAACAGATGTTCAATTCACAGATACACTACCAGGGATATTTGAATTCTTCTTTGTATTGGATGATGATGGTGGACCTTGCGACGTTGACTCCGTAAGCTTGACCATTAATGTGCAGGACTGTGATTGTCCTATTATACAATTAACTCCATTTGCGGAAGCGTGTGCAACAGAAAGTGATGCAAGCATAAATCTTGCAGGGTTAGAATCATCCTTCAATCCAGAAGGAACCTGGTCCTATGGCAATGGCCCACTCACCAATGTGACTTTGACCAATGACGTATTCGATGCCAGTGGCCAACCAGCAGGAGATTATACTTTCATATTTACGATAGACAATCCAGCACCGGGCTGCCCAGAGCTAGATTCAGTCTTAGTAATCTTGTATGAAGCGAATGAATTCCCAGCTGACTTCCCTACAGATTTAGATGTCTGTGCAGTCGTAAGTGACCAAGGACCAATGACCCAAAATTTAGAAGCAGTGGTTAATGGCATTCCTGGGATGTGGGAACCACCATTAAATTATCCGGACCCTATTACGGATTACTCAAATGTAAACTTTGAAGGATTTGATGTAGGTACAACTTATGACTTCATGTACATCACTGACGCGTCAGGAGTATGTCTTGGAGATTCAGCCATAGTGACCATAACAGTACTCGATTGCAATTGTCCAGATGTTTTCATAGAAGATGCTCCCGACCTGTGTACGGATGGAGACACATTCCTCATTGACGATGTCTTAACAACAAGTAATGTAAATGGAACACTCAGCTTTGAAGACCAAAATGGCATGGAAGTAATCCTAACCAACGGAATGATAGAGGCAGACCAATTAGCCGAAGGAACATACATGATCATTTTTACTCCGGATGAGGTTATCCCTATTGATTGCCCACAAGGAGATACAACCTTGATTAACATCATTTCACCTCCGTCTGCTGGCGTATTCAGTCAGCCTGCCCTCCTCTGTGAAAACGAAGATGAGACCATAGATTTATTCTCACTTTTAGAGGGAGAATCATCAGGAGGAACATGGACAGAATCATCTACGAATGCTTCAACAGGAACAGCCTTTGATGACCAAGCAGGAACCTTCAACGGGTTAAATCAGATGCCTGGAAATTATGTTTTTGAATATTCATTTGATGTAAGTAATACGCCTTGTGATGCAGTGGCCACAACTGTAAGTATTGAAATTGAAGCTTTACCATTTGCTGATGCAGGTGCCGGTGGGACACTAGATTGTGATAATAACACAGTCGCAGTTGGTGGTCTAGGTTCGAGCACTGGAAATGATTTTGAATACATTTGGATTAATCCAATGGGAGATACTCTTTATCAAGGACCCGTTTTAGAATTTGACGCAAATGCGGAAGGTGAATGGATCTTGACAGTTATTAATACCAATTCTGGATGTACCGCTTCCGCAACAACACTGATTGATGTCAATGGGATACTACCTAGCTTTGAATTTATCTCCAATGACGCTCCATGTAATCAAGCCAATGGGGAAAATACTGGTAGCATCACCATCACCAACTCAACAGGTACACCACCATATTTATTCTCAATAAACGGAGGTGAATTTGGAAGCGCGAGTGAGTGGACACAATTAGATCCTGATAGTTATACGGTGAGCATGTTAGATGCCAATGGATGTGAAAGTCCACCATCAACCATTATCATCGCACAACCAGGACCTATCACCTATGATATTGGTGGAGACGACCTAACGGTTCAAGTGGGTGAGACGGTAATACTAGAAAGTAATGGGCTAGAAAATTTAATCGATGCAACTATTACCTGGACCGCAAATGGAGAAATAATTTGTACTGGACCAATTGATGGTGATTGCGCCCAATATGAAGTTGAACCACCAGTTACTCCAACCACCTACTGTTTAGAAATATTGACTGAAGAAGGTTGCATGGCCATTGAATGTCGAACCTTACAAGCGCAAGACGTCCGAGATGTTTTCCTTCCGAATGTGATTTCAGGCTGGAATGGTGAAACAGAAGCGAACACTAAATTTTATGTGCATGCAGATGACTTTGTAGAATCTATTCCATTGATGGCAATCTACGATCGATGGGGTGAATTGATTTTCACCTTTGAAAATGGTGAGCCTAACAATCCTGATCATGGATGGGATGGAACTTTCAATGGAGCAGATGTTGAACAAGGCGTTTACGTCTACTTTATTGATCTAGAATTTGTCGGTGGAGATAGAGAAATTTTTACAGGTTCAATTACTGTAACGAGATAATTTATAATTAAGAAATCGTTTGATTGCGATTAAGTATTTAAAAGAGTCTGTTGAATTTCAGCAGACTTTTTTATTTACATTAAGCGGGATTGCTTCAATATTTATCACTTTCTGTTTTGCGCTCAAGGCAAATGCAGATATTAAAATAAAGAAAGTCCTTCATACAGAATGAAGGACTTTCTAATGTTTTAAAAACTATGGGATTACTTAATTACTTGCAGTCGAAATATTAGATTGATTATTTAGGCTTGGCAAATTGAAAGTGGTTGAACCATTTCCACCATAGCTATTCTTGATCACCTCAAATAATTCTGGATAATCTTTGGTAAGAACACTCTGTCCATCGCATAACATCCAGCCAACAGGTGCATAAGCAGCTGCCATTTGCTTTATTTCTCCAGGTAAGGCTTTACTAAGTTCTGGATTCACTGAAATCACATACCACACCTTCACTTCATTTGTCTTCAGATTTTGTTCCCCGTCAGTGTCGCTCGTGAATGGAGATGTACTGCAAGCTTCAAAAGCTTGACACAAATCAATACTGGTCGGATTACCATTACTCGAGATAAATTGTAACTCAGTACCAACGAGTTGCAAGTATGTAATACCACTTACACCTGCTGGACCCTGTGGACCAGATGGGCCTGAAGGACCTGATGGTCCTGATGGTCCTGCAGGACCGCTTGGACCCGCTGGACCACTTGGACCCGCTGGACCCGCTGGACCACTTGGACCCGCTGGACCGGCTGGACCCGCTGGACCACCTGCTGGGCCTTGTGGACCTTGTGGTCCTGTTGCTCCGGCTGGACCGGATGGACCCGCTGGACCTGCTGGGCCTGGTGCTCCGTCTGCACCGGCTGGACCGATGGGACCACTAGGACCGACTGGACCTGAAGGACCCGATGGACCACTTGGACCCGCTGGACCTGTTAATCCATTAGCACCATCTGCACCGGATGGACCCATAGGACCGATTGGACCGGTTGGGCCCGCAGGACCAGTTGCTCCATTTGCACCCGTTGGGCCGATAGGACCGGCTGGACCTGAAGGACCCGCTGGACCACTTGGACCGGCTGGACCTGTTAATCCATTAGCACCGGATGGACCGATGGGACCAATCGGTCCGGCTGGACCTGTCGCTCCTGCTGGACCACTTGGACCGGCTGGACCGGCTGGACCTGTTAATCCGTTCGCTCCATCTGCACCGGCTGGGCCCATAGGACCGATTGGACCGGTTGGTCCCGCCGGACCAGTTGCTCCAGTTGCACCGGTTGGGCCGGTAGGACCGGCCGGACCTGCTGGGCCGGCTGGTCCTCCTGATGGTCCTTGAGGTCCTTGAGGACCCGCTGGACCTGTCGCTCCTGCTGGGCCTGCTGGACCCGATGGACCTGGCGCACCCGTTGGACCACTTGGACCGGCTGGACCTATCGGACCGGCTGGGCCTGACGCACCGGATGGACCAGATGGTCCCGCTGGACCGGTCGCACCATTTGCACCATCTGCCCCTGCTGGACCCATTGGACCAATTGGACCTGTTGCTCCATCTGCACCTGCGGGTCCGGTTGGTCCTGCGGGGCCAGTAGAACCAGTTTGACCAACTGGCCCTGGTGGACCAAATGGTCCTTGTTCTCCTTGAGCTCCCGTTGCACCTGTTGGACCTGTTGCACCTGTTGCACCTGTTGGACCCATAGGACCGACAGGTCCTGCTGGTCCTACGGAACCTTGTCCATTATTTGCATTTAGGGCATAAACTACTGAGCCTAATTTTTGAATATCAGAAGTCTCGTAATTAATTCCTCCATTTGGATCCAACTCAATACGCATAAAATATGGTCCACCAACATTCCAATCAATCTCACTGAAACTATCCATGCTTTGTCCTTCTCCAATTGAAGTAGTCAACAATCCAAATTCATTCGTCTTAACAGTGTGTGATTCTTGGTAAACGGCGATCATATTTTCATCAACAATAGATACTCTTAAACCAATGGATCGATCTACAAGAGGGCTTCCTGCATCATCCCTCGCGACCGCTTGATAATTAATACATGCAGGTGCTGAACTTTCACAAGTAGCTTTGGTAAATGCCAATCTAGTCATGATTGGACTTTGATTAATGATATTGACTCTTACTTCGGGTTGTTGACCTGTGTCATAAGTTAATTGATCTAAATCTTGAGCACTATCCCCTTGCCCAATAGTCCAATAAATCAACCCATCTGTATCGGAGATGAGGTCGTGATTTTCCACATAAAATGCTTGGCCACCAACAATGATTGAAACTTGAATGGTCAATGATTCGTTCCTAACAACATCGTTGCTTAAGATATCCTTTACAGTCGATTGATACGAACTGCAACTGGGTGCAAACATCTCTTGACCGAAAGCCAAATTTGCAAAAGCAAAGAGATAGATGCTAATAATTATATTTAATATTTTCATGAGGTAAATTTTAAATAGTTGTTCAGATGATTAATGATAAACTTGAAATTGTTTTGTTTGAGAAAACCCTTTGGTATACAGACGTGCATAATAAATACCACTCATCAAGGAGCTGGTATTAATCGTCCGTTGAATCTTCTCATTAGGTTCTAAAAATTGTTGATCAAGACGGACCAATTTCCCTGTTGCATCGTATAGTGCGAGATTCCATATACCTGCATCATGTACCAAGAACTCTAGATTCATATCTTGAATTACCGGATTAGGATAGATGAAAAAGGCATCATACATTGCTCCATCACTTGTATCAAGGATGGTAAAATCACTATCTGAAATTTGGGCATCAAGACAAGGATCACATAAGGTGAAAGGTTGATGATAACCATTGGTTAAAATATTCCCTCCAGAAATAGTAGAAATCACAGTTTCGCCCAAGGTCCAGTTCATAATAAAGTCGTCGGTAATTAGATCACCACTGGAGCTGGCTAAAACTGATTGTGAATAATTAATATTACTTATGCACAAGGCAAGTATTACTAAAAATAAGGTTAGGTATTTTTGTTTCATAGAAGTTGTTTGGTACTAAGAAACATAAAAGTGAATATTGTTACCCCTCAACCTACAATGAAATTTCCCCAACACCTTAAATTCCATTGAAAGGAATTAATTCGATTCAATTAATAATGGAAAAAGTAAAATCTTTTATACTGTGAATCAGAAAAATAAAAACAGGAAAGTCTGGAAGTAGTATAGATAAATTAAAATTTGCCTTGAGCGAGATGAAGATTTATTAGGCTTGAAATTTACTTTCTAAAAAAAGTAACAAAGAGGAAAAGAAGTTATAGTTGATCGAAAGTTAAAGGATAACTTATTCATTAGGTCACAGAAAATAGAAGAACATCCATTTAAAAAACTTCACTATAAAAATGCGAAAAATACATTTGCGAAAGCGATAAATGAAAAAAGAGAAAATTAATTTCCTTGCTTCTCAAACATATCCTTGTATCGTTTATTCAATTCTATTAATTCTTGATGAGTCCCTTCTTCTTCAATCCCACCTTCATGCAAAACCACAATTTTATCTGCGATCTTCAAATTATATAGTCGGTGAGTCACCAAGATCAAGATCTTATCTTTGGCCAGTTCGCGAAAGTGTTCAAAAATTTTAGCCTCGGCTAAAGGGTCAATCGAACTGCTAGGTTCATCCAAAATGATAAGCTCAGCATCTTTATAGAAAGCTCTTGCTAGGGCAATTTTTTGCCATTGGCCGCCACTGAGTTCTCGCCCTTTATTAAACCAACGTCCGAGATTCTGATTATAAGTTTCTGGAAAAGTATTAATAAAATCGATCGCTCCTGATTGTTTCGCCGCAGCAGATAAATCCTCCGCACTATCCGTTTTTGAAAAATCTCCAATTTGAATATTTTCTCCAACCGTAAATTGATACTTAGAGAAATCCTGATAGATTACTGAAATCTTCTTTCGTAGATTTTCTAACGAAGTATTTTTTAGGTCGTGATCATCCCAAGTGATTTTGCCTGAGGTAGGATCATACAACCGACATAGAAGTTTGATCAAGGTAGTTTTCCCCGAACCATTCTCTCCGACAAAAGCAATGACCTCACCTTTCTTAAGTTCTAAGTTTAAGTTATTGAGAACTGGTATATCTGTATTCGGATATGTAAAATCTAGATTCTTAATCTGAATAGAATTTTGTAAAGATGGAAGTGGATCAGAATGCTCAGGCTGCTCAAGAAGAGATTCAATATTTAATAAATCAAAAACATGAGATATAAATAAACGATTATTATACAAACCAACGACTGCACTCAGCAGCGATTGAATTGCTGCTTGACCTTTCTGAAAAGCACCAAAGAACATAACCAAATCTCCAATGGTAAGGCTTCCTTGAAAAGTCCGCATAGCGATGAAAGCATAGGACAAGGTCATGGCAATTATCTCTGCAGCTTTCGCAAATACTCCTGCTCGTGCCCTTTGATTATTGATCCGATATTTTTCATCAAATAACTCTCTTCGAACCCCTTTAAATCGGTCAAGTAAAATATTCCCCAAATTAAAAATCCGCACCTCCTTCGCATAGGTATCTGTGGTAAGGACTTGATTGAGATATGAGGATTCTCTTTCAAGTGCCGTTCGATTTTTTTCCCAGTTAAATAATTTTGTTGAATAATACCATTTTACAAAAGCAATCGGCAGCGCAAAAAGTAGTAGGACCAGAGCGATGCCCCAATGTAAAAATACCAATAGCCCACCTAGAGATAATAAAAGAAAAGTGCTTTTTATAAAATCACTTAAATTACGCAGAATCTGAACTGGTCTGTACAAGGCCTGCCGTTGGGCATGATGAAAAGTATTGTAAAAAGCAGCATTCTCATAATAACTCATATCAACCTCTATGGCCTTATCAATAATCACCGTTGACATATAGTCACTGACCAATTGCGACTGTGTTTCGCTGATGAGTTGTTGATAATTGCTAGCTATGGCTGATAAAAGCTGAATGAAACCAAAAATTAAAACGTAGGTCAGTATGAGTTCAAAGTTTCCAGTGTCTTGTAGCTCGGTAATGGAATCCACAATCAACTTGGTCATATACAAACTTAACAGCGGAAGTAAGGCTTGTACCAATTGCGTTATTAGTAGTAAAATTGTCCATTTCTTACTACTCTTCCATACAAATCCTAAGGCCTGCTTTATGTATAATAGATGTTCCAGATTTCTTGATTTATCGCGCACAAATAAAAGGAAATATAAACCTGCTTTTATTTATTCATCCTATAAATGTTCCCGTGTATAGCACTTTTTTAAGGCGGTTAATTATGTAAAAACTCTGTCTCAATGACACTTTTGTTCAGGTATTCTTTCACCTGCAATCAATAGATATTTAAGACTACTCAAGTATGTTTTAATGGGCCTTAAGTTACGATTCAATACCTAATTATGGAGTAATATAAAGTTATAAACATTTATTATATTGCACGTACACTTCCAAGCAAAGGGTTTACTGTTGATTCTTAAAATATATTTGCTTACATAATATTTAATACCTTGAATTCTAGCGATACCATACAACTCGACCCATCTCTTCTATATTCAAAAGTGGGTGATGAAATAGTCTTACTTACTGTGGAAAGTGGTAAATACTTTAAAGTCGATTCCATAGGAAGTAGAATATGGGAACTGATTAAAGAACCTTCCACCATTGACAACGTGTGCAATCAACTACTTGAAGAATATGATGTCTCCAGAGAACAGTGTTTGGAAGAGATGATTCCATTCTTGGAGAAACTCAAAGAAGATAATCTCCTATTGCTATCATAACTAGAGTTCTCAAAATATTAAGGAGGACCTCTCCTACTGATTACTTATTGATGCTCAGAATTTATTTTTTGCTTTATTTATCAAAGTTCAAAATAGAGACCAAGCATTTAAAAGAAATAATCCAATGGGTGAGCACTGGCGAACAGGCAGAAGAATATGCTTTATCAGAGGATGAAAAAAGGTACATCAGAAAGGTTGTTCACTATACCAACGTTCTGTCCCATTTTGTCTTATTTAGGAGTAAATGTTATGATCAGGCACTCACAGTAAAAAAAATTCTTAACGAAAAAAAGATTCCCGTAGCTCTGTCTATGGGGTTAGAAATTACAGAACCAGGAGAGAAGGACATGAAGGCACATGCTTGGGTTAATTTTCGAGATTGGGTAGTTATCGGTGGAAAAATATCGAACAACTATACCCCACTTGGAAGTTTCTACTAAAATAAATTTTATGATTCAAAAGTATTTTGTGTTTGGAATGAATGTTCATTCAGAGTTTAATCTACCTGTCTTGTTACCAGGTGCTGATGATTCCAAGCCAGACGTCAATATACAAGTAGGCCAGACTCCAGATACCTTACCGAATTGTCAGAAAAAAGGAGTGGCCTTTGAGATTGCCCCCAATGAATTTCTCTTGGATTTAAAAGACATTGCTCGATTTCATGTTGTAGACGGAACTTCTATTACGATTGAAAGAAAATCGGAAGATAAAGACGAAGATATCCAACTCTTCCTACTCGGTTCTTGCCTTGGTGCCATTCTACATCAAAGAAAAATTCTAGCCTTGCATGCGAGTGCGATTGTACATGAAGGTGAGGCTGTTTTATTTACGGGCATATCAGGGGTAGGAAAATCTACTACTGCCAACGGCTTTCGGTTAGACGGGTATAAAATGCTCACAGACGATGTCTGTCCTGTGCAAATTATAGATGGCATACCTTATGCTCTTCCGGGTTATCCACAATCCAAATTATGGGAAGATTCATTGGAAAAATTAGAGATAGAATACAAAGACTTAAATCACATCAGGGACGGCGTGAATAAACGAAAGGTTCCTATTAGAGAAAGTTTTATCACTGAACCTACGCCCATCAAAAAAGTTTATGTACTCCGTTCCTCTAATATGGATGATGTTGAGATTATAAATTTGGAGGATGCCGACAAATTTAGGATTATTCTTTCTATGACCTATCGACGGTATTTACTGAAGGATATGGGCATTCAGCCCTACCACTTTGCCAATGGCACCGCTCTAGCAAATGCTATCCCCATTAAAGTAGTCAGAAGACCACAAGCCTTTTGCTTGCCAGAACTTATGGAATTAGTGAAGGAAGATTTAGGAGAGAAGCAACTTATGGAAGAACCTGAAAACAAAGAGGTTTAAAATCCTGCCATGAATGAGGTAAACAAAACAGCGGAAGGAAACATCATTTGGTTGGCTTCATATCCTAAATCAGGAAATACATGGACTCGTATCTTTCTTAACAACTTACTCTCAGAACAAGAAGAGCCCATAGACATAAATGACCTTCATGAAACTGGCAGTATCTCATCGGCCAGAAACCTGTTTGACGAATTAGTAGGTGTTGACTCTGGAGATTTTCGTCCAGATGAAATTGACTATTATCTACCCCGAGTACATAGATTACGATCAGAACAACTTGAGGAAAAGGAGTTTATCAAAAGTCACAACGCTTTCACTAAAAATAAAAATGGAGAATGGCTCATCCCAATAGAGGCTACTTATAAAGCAATTTATCTTGTAAGAAACCCTTTGGATGTCTGTGTTTCCTTTGCGCATCATTCAGGTCATACTGATTTTGACAAAACGATTGAGCAGATGGCTAAATCCAATATGACTCTTGCTTCATCCCATAAAAGACAAAACAATCAATTACATCAATACATGGGTAGCTGGAGTGATCATTATGAAAGCTGGCAGAATGTTCCTGCAGGAAAATTACTGGTCGTACGGTATGAGGATATGAAATTACATACCCTTGAAACGTTTACGAAAATTGTAAAATTCGCTGATCTGCCACATTCAAGTGAAGAAATAGCAGCAGCGTTGGAAAAATCTTCCATTGGTCGTCTGCAAAAAATGGAGGAAGAAAAAGGATTTCTTGAAAAAACACAGAAAGCCAATCGCTTTTTTAGAAAAGGAATCATCGGTAGCTGGCAGAAAGAGTTGTCGGAAGAGCAAGCCCATAAAATTATTCAAGACCATACAACTGTAATGATAAAGCTGGGATATTTAAATAAGGATGGTACGCTAAATTTTTAAAGCGCTTTCTGAAAGATCGTTCAAAAGTAACTCCTACTTAAATTTTAAGGCCCTGAGGTTGTAAATTGCAAAAGATGTTGGGCGTGCCTATCTCATCCATTGACTAGCAATGACAAATTGAAATGTGTTGAAATTAAATGAAAAGAATATTTACTATAAGCAAACAAAAAAAATGTTCTCTTTTCAAATTATAATTTAAAGCAGTCAAACTAATGACTGCTTTAAATTATTTTATCCTTATGATGGACCTACAACTGCGTCAGGAGTAGGAGCCAAAGATTCAATCGGCTGATCCATTTTACCTTCATTTGATCTAGTATTTAAATCGTCAATGGTAGGTGCAGACCAATTTTTTTTACTTGTTTCTTCTGGGTTTCTCATCTTAGGTTTTTATGATTTTTAGAATAGAGTCTTAGAAATTACATTCTTGCTTTTAAGCGAATACTTACAATTCTCTTTCTACCATCTATTATTTACTACATACTATCTATGAAGGACCAACAACGGCGCCGCCTGGACTTGAGGCTTCGTGGTCATTATATGATTTACCTCCTTCATTGGATTTTGTATTTAAATCAACGATGGTAGGTGCAGACCAAGTTTTTCTACTTGCTTCTTCTGGATTATTCATTTCAGAAAGTTTTGGTTCTTAAGAAAATAAAATGTCTGCACTAATGTAATAGATAGAGGTGCAATAAAATTGCACCTCTATCTATTGGCTTTAGATTTATGAAGGTCCGGCAACAGCTCCTCCTGTCGTACCGGTTTCATTATCATTGTATGATTTAGCTCCTTCGTTTGATCTAGTATTTAAATCATGGATGGTAGGCGTAGACCAAGTTTTTTTACTTGTTTCTCCTGGGTTTCTCATTATAGGTATTTATGAATTTTTAAGTATATAACTTAATGTAATTTAAAAAATACCTCATCATATTTCAAAAAATCTAATACAAAAACAAGTTAATCACTTGATATAAACGTAGATTTTATAGATTCTACCGGTGTATGTGTTATGAAGTGTATGTTTTTTGGGGTGTATGTGATTACAGGGTGTATGTGATCTAGGGCGTATGTGCTGAATGGGTGTATCGGTTTAGAGGTGTATGTGTCTTCGATTTTCTTCTATAAAGTAGGAGCTTTAGTCAATGCGCTTCTGCGAAATAAATAACTAACCTTATCCTTGTAACCAACTGATTTACTGGCAGGAAATTTAAATAAACAGTCCATTAATCTCCTAAATAAAGGCAAGGATATCCAATGATTGGAAGATTTATGCAATGCTGCCTATGGTCTTGATTTCAGACAATATCAATTAGAAAATATTGATTGGGTGAACTTTTAAAATCACTTTCTTACATAGGGTTACCTGACTACCTTACAGTAGTATCTTCACTCATTTGCGAAAGCGTAAAACAAAAGAAGCTACTCGATAACGACAACCTTCTTTACTACCGAATTTTCCCCATCTCCTATCTGTAATAAGTAATATCCTACTCCAAATTCCTCAAGATCAAAAGTCAACACCTCTGCAGTCGCTACCTGATTTAAAATCATAATTCCTAATTCATTAAATAGAGTAAGCTCTTCCCCTATTAAATTGCCGGAAACACTAATACTTGCTGTGGTAGGGTTCGGAAAAATCTCAAATTGTTGTGGATCTGTAAACTCTGTGTTCGAAACGCTTGCCTCACAAGCTTCAATGGCTTCTAAAATGGCCGCGTATTTCGGGGCAGGAACTGAAAGGGTATCTTGATCCATTGTTTCTAGAATTCCCCAACTTCCAAATCTTGAACTTAATTGGGAGACAAAAGAAAAATTCATTAATTGAATAGGTTCATCTCCTTCTTGTAAGGTGCGTAAAAAGTCAAACCATTCATTGTACATATTATACATGGCAGTGTCGCGCTGTATATCTAAAATTGCTTGTGCATACGTCGGTTCTTCTCCAAAAGGATCACCGGTAATGTGTTGACCACCTTCATAAAAAACCATAGATACACCCAAGGGATCTGCCAATTCAGATTTTTGGGTTTCTAAAAATCCTTTTGTTTCCTCCATGCCTTGACGCGCGTAATATGCTACATCTTCCGTAGTTGCATTTACTCCTAAATCATCCAGAATCGGATATCCTTCATCTGAAATCCCAAAGTAATAAGTGGGCGTGATGGCATCAAAACTCCCAGCGGTTAAATTTCTTACCATGCGATTGCTCACATCCTGCCATGCCGTATGTACACCAGCTACTCGAGTAATCCTATCCATCTCATTTTCAAAAACAGTAGACCAGATATCTAGACAATTCTGCACATAAGGAACTATTCCCTCTGGCCAGTCCACGTTCTGCAATTCACAACCATACTTATTTAACCATTGGGTCTGTCCAAAAATCCAGTTCCAAATTTCATTACTATATTCAACGGTCAAATGACGATCATCTGATAGGTTGTCTCGAAATAATTCTGCCATGCTTTCAATGTATCCATCATCCGCCCGATGTGGCACACAGACCCACCCATCTAATTCATAATCATTCATCAAGCGTATCATCATCTCGTAAGGAATTCCTTTATTCGTCGCCCAAGTATAATGATCCATCTGGGCTCGATCTTCCCAGGTAAAAAGTGAAGGATCATCCCAAGTCCAGTTGTCCGGCTGCCCCCAACTATTGGTTGTCCCCCAATCCATAAAACGGACCGTTGGGAAAATAGATAGCCTCTCGAGCCACAAAGAATAAAATGGATTGTCCTCATACGTTGATTCCGTTCCAGGCATCAACACACGAATGTTGTGAATCGGGTCATTAATATCTGAAGTTACTAAGGTCATCTCCAAGATATTATCTACTGGATTTAGAAAGTCGAAGGTTAACCGGTTAGGTCCAGTCTGCTCTAAATTTTCATAGCCACCAAAAAAACTGAGTTCGCCAGTCCCTTCCCAAAGTACCGTATATTCTCCCGCAGGCCATCCATCCGTAATTGCCCAAATGGTAACTACACGTTGCTCATAATCTGAGTTAGATATTTCCTGTGGCACATGTGTCGGATATCCATCGGATCTATAACTTAAGTCTTGTGCATGTCCAGAGTCGAATGGGTCCGCCGGATTTCCATTGTCCTTGGTGTACCACTCCCGAGCGTTGTGCATTAGATCAACAAAGGGAAGCTCAGTGCCAAAATCGACGACTCCGCCAAGGTTGGTTCCAAACTGTAATTTGCACTCATCTTCAAGCTGAGCAAAGAGACCTTGACCAAAAGCAAGGGTGAAAAGAACTAGGAAAAATCGCATACTTTCAATTTATAACAAGATAGGTATAAAGGGTGAATTTGCTTAAAGCAAAAGTCAATTAACCTTGTTATAAAAATGAATAGGCACAAAAAAATACCGACAAGAAAAGGTTTGCCGGTATCATCTATGCATTCGTAATATTATTGAGAAAGGCTTACTTGCTTTACCTCTCTTAAAAACAAATCACTAACTGCTGCCGTATTCAAGACCCATCGCATATCATAAACCTCATCTGCACGAGATGCATCCTTGACAATTTGTAAGTTTTGTGATTCTGCTTTCAAAACCAACAAGTCACCTATTTTCAATTTGGCATCTAACTTCTTCAAGAAAGTCTTTACCGTTGCGATATCAAGGTTTTGGCTAATCTGTCCATTAAAGCCCATTTCGAGCCAGATAATTTCTCTAGCCTTTACATCAAGCACACCAAAGAGCATCCCTTTCTGAAGACTCTCCTTTATTCTAACTTGGTGTTGCAAGGCGGTCGGATTATAGGCTACTCCACTTGCATTAATCTTCATCGGGAATTTACCATTCATCCAACCTACGACAACATTCGGCGCAATGCTTCCATTGGTATATGCATTACAAGTAAAGCAAACGTATTGCGCATCACGATCCTCTAATCTATTCAAGTCAATTTCAATGTACTCAGCGGTACCTACCTGCTCTGGAATTTTTTGAATGTCACCACTGTGCTTACATCCATCAATGACTAATTGACTGTATGAACAAGTTTCAACTCGATCATTAAAAGAAACTCTGCAACTTAAATCCATGTCAAGGTGCTGTGCTGGAAGACCCTCACCCCACTGAAGAAATAATCTCACGCGATCACCTTCTACCTTAAATCTAGTTCCCATCAAGGTCGTAGAATCATCTTGAATGTGATCTGTTCTATCTCCAATGGCTAAAGGAATATTAAACAAGCCTTCATCAATATACATGCTTGAATGATCATTTTGCTCACTTTCAAAATTTCTCACAATAAGCTCCAAAGAAAGTTCTTGCACCAATCTTTTCATTTTTGCCAATTCATGATCAGAAAATAAATGAACCAATTGATTAACAGGAATCTTCTTAGTCATACCACTCATGGTTTTAACAACACGCATTCCTGATTTGCTAAAATAAATTTCAGCATACATGTTTAAGGTAAAAACCAATCGAGGTGGAACCTTATGAATGATCTCCTTAAAGTGCTTAATGGCTAATTCAGGTCCAAACCAAAGCATCAAAGAAAATAAGGAACGAGCAAACAATCCTGGTCGTTCTTTCAACAATTTAAAAGTCTGGATATAATCCATTTTTAATTTATTGTGATGAACCTTTCCTTGCCATACATCATAAGTTTCATTATAAAACACATCCAATACTTGACGCAAGTTTTGGAAACCGCTTTTCTTACTGTATTCCGATAAACGCAATGCTCTTATAACTCTTACCCACATCGCTCTTTTTGGGTGCATAATTTCACATTGCTTTTCAGCACTCATGTGCAAATCATTTAACCAACCTGCATATAACTTACATTCTCTTCTTGTAAATTTTAACTTGAGTAAGTCTTTAGCCTCCCTTGCCGTCTTTTCTTGTCTATCAAGAATAAGGTGATAATTTTTTGCATTTCGCTTCTTAAGTCTAATGATGGTTTTAGGCTCTACGAGCTGTACAAATCCTGTGTGCTGATACCATAAATATCTCAAGACATCATTCGGTGTTTTAAAATATTTACCTGCTTCTACTTCTTTCCCTTTTTCTACCAATGAAGCGATAACAACCATCAAGCTTTCTTTCATTTTAATTTCGGTATTCATAGGAGCACCAAAACATGAAACTAAAATCTTAAGATCTTCAAGCTGAGTTGCATCCAATGGAACAGGCGAAGCCAATAAATCTTTTAACCACTCTACCATGTCATGATCTCTACTCACACCCAATACCTTCAACTTAGAACTATCCACGATATAATCCAAGGTTGCAAAATCAAAAGGGGTACCGCAGAAAGGACAACCATTGTATCTATCTAGCGGAAAAGTATTTTTAGGAATGATGTGACCACAAGGCAACGCTCCTTCAGTACTTGTTTTAAAAACATTTACAAAAGCGGTGACAACATGATCAACAATCGACTCTCCGGTAGGAATATTCCATTGTTTCACCAAGGGCGTCCAATTTTTATTTACACCGGTCACTTCTTTCAAAAGCTCCAATATCTCTAATTTATAAGTCGGGCTCTGAAGATTAATCAATTGCAAAAGTGGCTCTGAAAAAACATAACCCAATTTAGAGCAATTGGCAACCAAGGACATCGTTGACTCATTCAACGGCCCGAGGCTAAATTCAACATTCGTAAGACTTGGAATGTGAATGGTGTTTTTACGAATTCCGACTTTTAATAATTCATTTTTCATGACTCATAATTTTAATTGTTGTGTTAAAAAATTCAGGTAATTCTGCATCTATTCATGGTTCAGATGTTGTAGTAAGAAACAGTTGACCTGAAGTGGAGGATAATTATTATTCTATTATTCCGAGCCGTAACTTTTTCAAGTCCAGACCTCGGATCCCAAAAATTGAAATAAGAATAATTTGACCCTCGCGTGGTAATGGAACAACTAACTAGGCGGATTCGAACCGCATAAACCAATCTAAGTAAGTTGATCTTGACCACTTTCAAAACTCATGGAAACTAATTCCAGAGCTTCAATATGTAAAAGAACGTTTGTCTCAATTGACAATTCAAAGGTGCAATCAAACTACGCAATTAATTTGCGTAGTTTGAAATTATTATAAAATTAGGGTGAACCCGGGACTCGAACCCTGTACTTCTCATCCACATTGAGATATTTTACCCGCTAAACTAGGTTCACCATAAGCAAGAGAAACATCTTAATTTTTCTTGCTTGCGGACTTGCGATCCTTTGTGCGCTTCTCATCTTTTTTCTTGACACGCGCTTTCTGTGCATCAATCCATTGGATGACTTCACATTGGATGCTCATCGTTTTTGCTTGGTTCAATATTTCTTTGGCCAACTTATATTGTCCTCTGCATTCATAGGCCAAGGCCTTAATGGTTAATAAGAAGCTTTTATCCATAGCCTTAAGTCTCATAGCATAATCTATCAACTTAAGTGCACCTTGGATATCAGCGTTCCAGATCTTGAGCAAGGCGAAGAATTTGTATGTATCTGGATATGAAAGATTGGCTTGCAAAGCTTGTACAAAGCATTGTTCAGCCTTTTTGTAATCCTTCAAATAGAACATAAATACTTGACCCAAAAGACAATTAGCTGGGGCGTGTTCATCATCATAGGATAATGCGTAGTTTAAGTTCTCTACTGCACTTTCCATCTCCCACGGAAATGACGAACGTGCCTTCAAGTAATATTGATCGGCTTGTGTAATGTCCATGTTTTAAAAAATTAAAGTTTAAAAATGTGAGATGAACTCGCGCCCATCTCGTCATCAGTTTTCAGTCAATTCAATTGTGTTTCTACTCATATAAAAAAATTTACTGGTTAATAATTTACCATGACTTTCGTCACAACTACGTACTCCGTAAGAGAATCGAACTCCTACTACCTGAGCCAAATTCAAGTGTACTGCCATTATACGAACGGAGTAAATATTACCTCATTCTTTTTGTACTCCGTAAGAGAATCGAACTCTTGTTTCCTGAGAGAAAATCAGGCGTACTACCATTATACGAACGGAGCATCTCAAACATAAATCAGGCTTTACCAAAGGCTGCACAGCCTCAGTTTATGCCATTCATTATTATAAAATTTAAACCCTAGGATATGAGAGAATATCTTCTTAATCTAAATAGACTAAAATTTCATTCTTGATTTTTCCTAGTTTAGGTTTTAGAGGGAGTGCACAAAAAAAAGCATCTCCAATAATTTTTGAAGATGCTTTTTCACAAAACTCGAATCCTAATTTAGGTCAAGTATGTATCTTCAAAAATTGTTTACTTATAGTCCATCCCTGTTCTATCAGTAACTCTAAACCAACGGGTTGATCTAGTTTATTTTTCATTTCAATATGTTCTGAATAAAAATTCATATCGTTTATTTCTTCCGCAAATGTAGAGATTAAAATTTTACAATTCCAAATAAAATTTAAA
This sequence comes from Saprospiraceae bacterium, assembly GCA_020627785.1. Taxonomy (GTDB): domain Bacteria; phylum Bacteroidota; class Bacteroidia; order Chitinophagales; family Saprospiraceae; genus JAHDBF01. The sequence continues at coordinate 4,648 of JAHDGF010000028.1, read as the reverse complement.
ATAAATTCCTGAAAACCAATTAGTTACGCTTAATTAAAGGCATGAAATTTCCTGCTCACTCAACAGTAAGATCATGATCATTGTATAAGCTTTTGTTTTTCAAATGTTTATACATTCATTTGCTTTAAGCGTCTATCATAAATTAATTGCAAAAAAAAACGCCCAATTCTGAAAAGAATGGACGCTAACTTTAATTATTCACAATTATGTGTCAAATTATAGAATAGCGCCAATCAAAATGTTCTTCACAACCAGGTTGCATAAAAGCGACCAGCTGGAAATTCAGTTTGTAATTTATTTTTATCATGATACAAAGGTAGTGGAATTTTAAAAAGAAGAAAATTAAAACCAATCAACATTGATTAATTTCCATAAAGGCTTGATGCCATTCTCAATTTTTTTGAAATACGCTTTCGCAAAACTTTAGGTTTAATCACTTCAATGGATTCACCAAAACCTAAAATCAATCTTTCCAATTCAAAATTCAAGTGAACACGGATGGAAAAAATGACACTACCATCGTCACAATGTTCTATTATTTCTTGAGAATGATGGAAGGGTTTGGTTATCACGTATGGGGCATTTTTAGCATCCACTTTTAAAATCATATCATGCAATCCCCGATTATCTAAAACAGTAACACCAATCGTGTCCTTATAATAACTATCACCATCAAAATCTTTCAACTTGTAGTTGATCTTCAAGTTGTATTTAATATTGATAATTCGATCTAAGGCCATGGTGATAAGTTGTTTATTCTTCTGTATCCTCCCCACCAAAAACCAACGGTTATTAAACTCTTTCAAAATATAAGGATGTAAGGTAATCAAGGTGGACTCCTTTGCCTTGAAAGATTGATATTCTATATCTAGACATATTTTTTTCAAAATTGATTGATATAAAACATCCAAGTGATTTAATCCTTTGAGATCTTCATTCTTGTCGAGGTGAATGATTGAAGCACTATTGGATTTTTCGGTATGGACCTTATCTTCAAGCCGATGTATAATGCCGCCGAGTTCAGAAAAGAGAGAAAAGTCTTTGAACTGTTTCAACATTTCTACCGTTTCAGAAAGTACATTCATGTCATTCTCGGTAATCGGAATATTAGTGATGGAATAATTCTCTTCTTCATACCGATAATATTTTTTATCATAAACTTCTATGGGAGCATTGTATCCAAGTTTATCACTACGCATTAATTGAATATCAAGTTGGACGGTACGTTTGCTTACATTAATATCTCTACCTTCATATTCATATAAGGCATCGGAGCAAGCATCGATTAAATCTTGGAGGGTCCATTGTCTATATCTGTTCTGCAGGCATTTATCAATGGTCTTATATCTGATGAGTGCATTTTTATTCTGTGCCATTTATGATTTTTTCGCTTTCGCAAATGTACGCAAAATGATTGCGTAGTTCTATTCTACCTTTGAGTTATAATTAAAGATCATGAAAAAAATAACTGGCAAAGATTTAATTGAAATGGGTTTCAGACAGGGCCGATGGTTTAAAGCTGCTCTAGAACAAGCCAATGCCAAGCGGATTTATGGAGATGAATTAAAAGCATTCTTAGACGAGTTGGCGCCTAACATCATTGATCCACATCACGAGGCGATTCCTTTCCATCAGAACATTGAAGCGGAGAGTGAGCAAGAAATATCGAATGTAGAATCTGTTTTATATACCATGAAGCAGTTGATGAAAACACCTACTGTAACGAATGGTGCGGTGATGCCAGATGCATGCCCTACTGGACAACCGGGTCAGATACCAGTTGGTGGAATTGCCGTGACTGAAGATGCGATTCACCCAGCCATGCATAGTGCAGATATTTGCTGCTCGGTGATGATGACCTCATTTGGAATGGTAGATCCGAAGAAGGTACTTGATGCCGCGCATGCTATAACACATTTTGGTGGAGGCGGGAGAACGGATGATAGATTTGAACTTCCTGGTGAGTTGGAGGATAGAATGAAGGCCAACTACTATATTAAAAGTAAGCGAAGCATCCAATTAGCTAAAACGCATTTAGGGACGCAAGGAGATGGCAATCACTTTTTATATGTCGGTCAGTCTGAACAAACGGGTGAGACAATCATGGTGACACATCACGGTAGTCGAGGATTCGGAGCGAATCTGTTTAAGCAAGGAATGAAAGATGCGGAGAAGTTTAGAAAAGAGATTTCGCCAAAGACGAGAAAGTGCAATGCTTGGATTCCATATTCAGAAAAAAGTGGGAAAGAGTATTGGGAGGCTTTACAAGTGGTTAGAGATTGGACGAAGTTGAATCATACAGTCTTGCATCAGGCGACCTGTGATTCTATCGGCGTTGATCCACATTTGAGATTTTGGAATGAACACAACTTTGTTTTCAAGGATGGAAATTCATTTTACCATGCCAAGGGTGCAACTCCTTTAGACGACAGATTTGTTCCAGACTCTCATGAAGGTTTGAGACTCATTCCTCTTAACATGAGCGAGCCGATCTTGGTTGTGAAAGGTGAGACAAATGAAAATAACTTGGGGTTTGCTCCACACGGGGCGGGAAGAGACATCAGCAGGTCAGCACATATCCGGAATAATTCTGATCGAACGATACAAGAGATCTTTGATGAAGAAACGAAAGGATTAGATGTCAGATTCTTTTCAGGACACATTGATATTTCTGAATTACCGAGTGCTTATAAAAATGCACAAAAAGTTCAGGAGCAAATGGAGAAGTTCAACTTAGGAGAAGTAAAAGATAAAATCTTACCCTATGGTTGTATTATGGCCGGAGACTGGAAAATAGATGCGCCATGGAGAAATAGAAAGAAGAATAAAAAGTGATGCTATTCACTGGAGATTATTAATGCACATACCTCCCAGATTCAACGCACAATAATTTAAAGAAAATTTAGAGTTGTGAAGATTGAATCGGGGAGGTATTTCTTGTAAGCCTATCGATTAAAATAAAATATTTACTAATTTGCCAGCTATTTTAAAATCATTAAGATCAACAGAGCGAATTGTCAATTCTCGCCAACACTAAAAACTACAAAGTTTTATCAAACAGTAAGATTATTTAAGCCTTTAGTTCTTTTTTAGATTTCATTGTGAATATTCATAAATAACGGTTGTTAAAACCATTGACTAATTGAGTCTAAAGGAGAATCTATTTACACAATAATTTAAAACTAAGCAATCACACAATAGATGAATATCCAAAGAGAAGCATCAGATATTGATGAACTAAATTCAAAATATAATAAACTCAGTGTTTATAAAAGAGTAGAACAACTTTACCTCGATTTTGACGCAAAAGACATTATGTTAACTTCGTCATTTGCCGCTACATCTGCGTTCTTACTAAAGGTAATTTCTGACATAAATAAAGAGCAACCAATATATTTCATCAATACTGGATACCATTTTAAGGAGACCATCATTTACAAGAATTATTTAGAGCAGCTTTATGAGCTCAAGATCATTGATGTTAATCCCAACAAAAATGATTTTGAAGAAACTCAGAAAACTGAAATGTGGAAGTCTGCGCCGAATAAATGTTGTGATATAAATAAAGTAGAACCTTTAAGACTAATTCAGAAGGAATATAAGGTATGGATTTCAGGATTAATGAGATGGCAAAGTGACTTTAGAAATAGCCTAAATATTTTTGAACAAAGAGAAACGATATTAAAATTTTATCCTCTTTTAGATATCGATTATATTGAACGAGATAATTTTATTAAGGAACATCACCTTCCATTTCATCCATTAAAATCAAAAGGTTATTCCTCCATTGGATGTACCCATTGCACCTTGCCTGGAGAAAATCGTACTGGAAGATGGAATAATTCACCTAAAACAGAGTGTGGACTCCATTTATAGATATTACTACCCTTGACCTGTTTTCATAAACGAATTTTATTCAACTGAAAATTAAGATAAAACTCGAAAGACCACACGCTAACTGTGGCAGTTAATTATTTCTATTACAAAGCATTTAACTAATTCACTATCTTGTAAAAAGAGTTAGCTTTCTTTAATTTTTTGGATTAACAAGAAAATTAGTAAGATGGGAAAATACATTAAATCATTTATTAAGGATATTATTCCGGTAATTATAGGAATTCTTATTGCCCTATTTATTAATAATTGGAATGAAGAAAGGAAAGAAAAAAAATATTTATCAGAAATAATAAGCTCCATAGAACTTGAACTTAAAGAAACCAAGAATGACATAGAATCAAAGTTAGCTACACAAAATTCCCTAATTGATACCTTACAATATTATTTAGACAATGAAGAGGTTTCATTACAACATATCATGGACAAGGCTAATGGAGTTTCGATTCCAACCATAAGACTTCATTCTTGGAAGGCGTTATCAACAACAAAAATTGAATTGTTGGACTACAAAAAAATATCCAACCTAGCTACCATTGAAGAAGACAAGGAGTTTTTAAAAGAGAAATCAAAATATTTAATGAACTTTTTATATGATAATATAGGCGAAAAGGCAAGAGTAAAGAAGGCCATTCTTATCGGATTGACTTATGAAATTATAAGTTCAGAAAATTCCATTTTAGAAGAAATAAATGAACTAGAAGAAAGAATCGGAGCCGATCATTCAAATCCCTCGAAATCTAATTAATTGAAA
>JAHDGF010000027.1 GCA_020627785.1 Saprospiraceae bacterium | reverse complement strand
CCGATAGCCTTAGTTCCAATTGGCAATTGAGTATTTGGGAAGAAATGAAAACCATACAGAAGTATAAATCTTACATCCCTTTTGATATTCTTTTGCAATGGGCAACTAAAAATGGGGCAGAAGCCCTAGGGTATTCCGAAATCTTTGGAACGATTGAAAAAGGAAAATCTCCAGGTCTTCTTCACATTAACACGACCTATACGGGGCCAGAAACCAACATTCAAAAATCCCAATTGAAAAGGGTAGTGTAACCAGATTTTAGCTCTTGCGAAAGCTTTTAATTATTTCTCTTTCTTTTTCAAAATTGAGATAAGCATGGCTAGTACTAAGTTCATCCATTTTCTTCCATGTACTTTTCAAAAGTTTCTGATAGGATTCTGATTCTTGTAAAAACGGCCGATGATTTAGGTCTTTATTTATTTGGTCAAGTTTCCTCAGTAATTCATTGGTGTTTTCAGAAAAATAAGATTTGCGAAAGCGATCCCATATATAATTGATTGCCTCTTCAGAAGGGTGAATTAAATCGGTCGCGTAAAATCGGTAATCCCGCAATTCATCCATCATAATTTCATAGGCAGGAAAGTATTCGACATCCTCTTCTGATTCTGCTAGTTGGTGAGCAGCCGTAAGTAAATGCGCCTTAGATCGAGAATTCTGTACCCATCCATCTCGTAAATGCCTAATCGGACTGACCGTTATAATAAATCGTACATCTGGCTGTTGCTGCTGAAAGAGCTGTATCGTCCGTTGTAGATTATTATAAATACGATCTGTCTCTAATAAAATTCGATTGAAGTTATTACTTGGCAGTTTATGACAATTATTGACAATCCTTTCTTCCTCCATATGGTAATAGGCAAAGGCTGTTCCCAATGTAATTATCACATAATCTAATCCCTTGGCTGAAAAGGCCACCGTCTCATCAATGGCTGAATTAATTGCTTGAACAGTGTCCGGTTTCGACAATTGATTGAATTGACCATGAAAATCGAGGTGACAATAGAAGTCTTGGCATGATTGTAGTTCCTGTGCTTGTATAAGTTTACTGAATGATATTCTTTCAGTTAAAACCTTTATTGATTCAGGATTATAAACAATACCAAGAGGATTAATAGAGATATCAAACTTAAAATCAGACATCTTTTTACCCATATTGTCTGCAAAACAGGATCCTAGACAAAGAATTCTGTGCTTATGGTCTATTGGGTAAGAACTCCCCTCAATGTCTGCTGTGATGTAGAACTTCATCTTTTTTAAGAATTATTTCAACTTAAGCAGCTAAATAACGATATTTAAAGTCTTATAATTAGCTCGCCTGTATTTTTAAAACCCTTTTTTATTGGGTCGTATGTGAAATTGACGTATTTTTTACATTCCACCTTAATAGTATCGAATTTTATCAATTCAATACATTTTTTTTAACTTGAGGCACTAAGATTGCTTTGATTAAGTAATAACTATTTACACAACTTGAAATATGATGCGTTTTAAAAGTATAATGACTTTGTTGTTCCCGATTTTAATGGCGGGTTCACTTAGCTCGCAGGACATTCACTTCTCGCAATTTTACATGTCACCTTTAAACCTTAACCCTGCAATGACAGGTGTTATGAACTGTAACACAAGGTTGGTGGCTAACTATAGAAACCAATGGGCAGCGGTTTTACAATCAGATGCCTATAATACCTACTCGGTTTCTTACGATCAAAAAATCCCTGTAGGAAGATCAGATTACTTCGGTATTGGAGGATCATTCTTTGGTGATAAGGCAGGATCAACCAGATTTGGAACCATAATGGGAAGATTATCCCTAGGATACAGTAAGAAAATGGGAGGATACAGAAAAAAGGCCCACTACCTTTCAATAGGTGCTGATGTGGGACTTGGCCAAAGATCTTTAGATCAAAATGCCCTAAGATGGGGTTCACAACACGATGGTCAAGGAGGTTTCACAGGTGATCCTACGCAAGCAGGAACCATTGGAAATCCTGATTTTCTATTTTCAGATATCTCAGCAGGGATACTTTGGTTTAGTACAATTGATGCCAACAACAACTTCTATGCAGGTTTGTCAATGGCGCACTTGAACTCACCAAATGTTTCTTTCCAGAACAACAACTTTGTTGAACTATACAGCAGATTTACCGCACATGGTGGTGGTATGGTTGAAATCGCCAATGGAATTAGTTTAATTCCTAATGTTGTGGCAATGTTCCAAGGAAATCACAGAGAATTTAACCTAGGAACAGCTGTAAGATTTGCGCTTGGAAGCTCAAGAGTTGTTAGACAATCTTGGCAAGGTGGTCTTTGGTACAGATTAGGTACGAAAGAAGACGGAGGAGTTCACTCTGATGCAATCATCTTTACAACAAGATTCGATTACGAAACTTATGGAATTGGATTCAGTTACGATTACAATGTTTCTAAGTTACAAGAAGGGGGTAATTTTAACGGAGCCTTTGAATTTTCACTGGTTTATTACATCTGCGGATCAGAAAAAAGATCTGTTTATTGTCCTAGATTCTAAGACACAAAAGAAAAATTCATATATTGAAATCCTTGCAGCTACTGTTGCAAGGATTTTTTTATGAACCTACCTAAACTGAGAACCCATGTTTGGCAACAACAAAAAGCCATCTAATCAAAACGCAACCACTCCAAGTTCATCAAGTATTAACAGTTTAGTTTCAGGAACTAAGATTTCTGGGACACTTACGGCCGATAGTGACATCCGTGTCGACGGGATCATCGAAGGTGATTTAAATTGTAAGGGAAGAGTAATTATAGGCCCTTCAGGTAAAATCAAAGGTGAAGTTTCATGTCAGAATGCAGTAATTGAAGGCACCTTTGAAGGAACCCTTCAAGTAAATGATGTTCTCGATATTCGAGAAACAGGCGCTGTTAATGGACAGGTAAATACTGGTAAATTAGTCATTGCTCCAGGAGGTGTTTTCAACGTGAACTGCAACATGAACGGGCAAAAAATAAAGAGCATCACCCCGCCACTTGAAGCGGAAGCCTAAGCTTGTAAATGAGTCAAGATCCTCCCACACCGAAAAGAAAGAGGAACGCCAATGCCTATTTGAAGTATTCAGGGATGGTCGGTCAATTATTAGTTCTTCTTTTTTTAGCCGCTTATCTTGGTCAATGGTTGGATGGTAAAATGGAAAATGAAAAGCCATTATTCACTGCAGGATTATTAATCGTAGCTTTGGTCGCTTATTTATTTAAGATTACCGTAGATCTAAACCGTGATGCATGAAGCTGAATGAATTTTTGATACAATGGGTCCTGACCATTCTAATATGTTTTGCAGCTTATGCTGGATTAACTTGGTTAATTCCTAGTCTGGATTATCCTCAATTGAACATCATTGCTATTGCCATCTTCGCCTTAATCTCTTTGGGCATTTATTTCCTTTCAATTAAGGCAACGCAGAGCAGCAATAAAAATCAATTCTTGAATGTGGTCATTATGAATATCTTCATCAAGTTGATTCTCTCATTCATAGCCATTATTGCCTTTGTTCAAATGAACGCACCGACGGATAAATTATATGTACTTCCCTTTATGGTTGTCTATTTAATTTTTACCATTTTTGAGACCTACTTCTTGATGAAAACCGCTAAGCCTAATTAATGGATTCAAAAACATTTGCCTTTAAAGGAGATAATTTTTATTTACAGAATGACTCCATAGAAGACCAAGATTCTTTTAGAGTACTTTCCACAGAAGGGAATACCTGGGTGGTAAGTTATAAATCCCAAATCCATCACTGTGAAGTAAAATCATTTGATTCCCAAACCAAATCATACACGATAATGGTAGGGACCGAAGAGATTAGCTTTAGATTGATGGACTCCGTAGATATTCTGGTAGAGGAGATGGGAATGAATGATAAAAAGGCTGTGATTTTAGATCAGATTCTAGCACCCATGCCTGGTTTGGTAGTGAGCGCAGAAGTTGCCATAGGTCAGGAAGTAGAAGAGGGCAGTCCCCTAATAATACTTGAGGCCATGAAGATGGAAAACATACTGAAAGCAACAGGCTCAGGTACTGTAAAAGAAATCTTAGTCTCTAAAGGAGACAAGGTTGATAAGGGCCAACTACTGATTAAATTTTAATAAAGCCAGCCCAATAAAATCAAAGAAGAGCAAATAAGAATTAAGCTTTTCTTTCGAAAGCCTTTATTGCAGCCGCAACTACATCTGTAATTCCAAGACCATACTTATCTAGAAGTTCGCTAGGCTTTCCGCTTTCTCCAAAAGAATCATTTACGGCAACGTATTCTTGAGGTGTCGGTAAGAATTGCGATAATACCTGTGCAACACTATCTCCTAAACCACCATTTCTCTGATGTTCTTCGCAGGTAACCACTGCTCCAGTTTTAGTGGCCGAACTAATAATTGCTTGCTCGTCTAATGGCTTAATGGTGTGAATGTTTACAAGCTCAGCATTGATGCTGTGCTCTGACTTCAGTATTTTAACAGCCTCCATGGCTTGATAAACCATATGACCTGTAGCAAAAATACTCACATCCGTTCCCGGTTGAATCATTAAAGCTTCTCCAATCTTAAAAGGAGTATTTTCTGGAATAAACACTGGCCAACCTGGTCGTCCAAAACGAAGATAGACTGGACCATGGTGATCCGCAATTGCTTTTGTGGCAGCGATTACTTGATGATAGTCGCAAGGATTGATAACAGTCATTCCAGGCAACATCTTCATCATTCCAAGGTCTTCAAGAATTTGATGGGTGGCACCGTCTTCTCCTAAAGTAAGACCAGCATGCGACGCACATATTTTTACGTTCTTGTGCGAGTAGGCCACTGATTGTCTGATCTGATCATAAACTCTTCCAGTCGCAAAATTTGCGAAAGTAGTCGCGAAAGGAATCATTCCTGTGGTAGCTAATCCAGCCGCCATACCTATCATGTTGGCCTCGGAAATACCGGCTTGTATAAAACGTTCAGGATGTGCATCCTGAAAAGGATTTAATTTAAGTGATCCTGTAAGGTCAGCACACATGGCTATAACCTTAGGATTGCTGGCACCTAATTCAGACATGGCTTTCCCAAATCCATCTCTCGTTGCTTTTTTATCTGTAACTGTAAATTGATCTAACATTCTTTACTCTTTAATAATCACCTAAAGTTTCTTCCAATTGTGCCAAGGCTATCTCTGTCTGTTCTGCATTCGGAGCCTTACCATGCCATTTGTGTGTTCCTTCCATGAAGTCCACACCTTTACCCATTTCAGTCCTCATAAGGATAACCTGAGGCTTTCCTGTGTTCTCCTTAGCCTTATTTATAGTGGTGATCATGGATGGATAATCGTGACCATTCATTTCATGGACTTCCCAGCCGAAACTTTTCCACTTCCCTTCCAAATCTCCAAGGGTAATCACATCGTCATTTGATCCATCAATTTGTTGTCCATTCCAATCTACAATCGCGATTAGATTATCCACCTTATTGTGTGCAGCAAACATTGCAGCCTCCCATATTTGACCTTCTTGTAATTCCCCATCTCCGGTGAGTGCGAAAACAGTACGAGGGTCCTTGTTTAATTTTTTAGATAAGGCAGCTCCTATTGCTACCGATAAACCCTGCCCAAGAGAACCAGAGGCAACTCTGATGCCTGGCAATCCTTCATGAGTTGCTGGATGACCTTGTAATCGACTGTTTAATTTTCGGAAGGTTTTTAATTCCTCAACTGGGAAATAACCAGCTCGAGCTAAGGTGCTGTACCAGACCGGTGATATATGCCCATTAGATAAGAAAAATAGATCTTCATTCTCGCCCTTCATATTGAACGAAGCATCATGTTTCATGATGTGAAAGTATAAGACAGTAAATAAATCTGCACAGCCTAGCGAACCTCCTGGGTGACCAGAGTTTACGGCAGCGACCTGTCTTATAATATCTCTACGGATTTGAGAAGCAATTTGCTTCAGTTGGTTTTCGTCTTTCATTTTGTGGAATTAAAAAAAGGCAACCCAAATAAATGGATCGCCTTTTATTTTTTTTGTTAAAAGCAATTAGTTGACAGAGTCAGATAAAGCTTTTCCAGGCTTAAACTTCACAACAGTTTTAGCTGGAATCTTAATAGTCGCTCCAGTCGCAGGATTTCTCCCGTCTCTAGCTTTTCTATCAGTCGTTGAAAATGTTCCAAAACCTACAAAAGCGGCTTTCTCTCCTTTTTTAAGACATGATTCAATAGATCCAAAAATAGTATCTACTGCTGTTGTAGCTTCTGCCTTAGTTACACCTGCAGCGTCTGCTACGATGGTGATTAAATCTCCTTTATTCATTCTAGTTATTTTAAATGAAATTAATTATTACAATTCGCCCCAAATATAGACTCTCATTATCATATAAAAAAAATAATTCATATAAATTATAGCCTCAAACCCCTATAAATAGGGACTTTATCAACTTTTTTATCATATGTCTTAAGGTTTTAGCCCTTATGAGAGGTATTTTCCGACAATTGGCATCCTTCGACCCATTCCAAACGCCCTAGGGGAAACCCTTAGAACCGGAGCGGTTTGATATCTCTTGAATTCATTGATATTAACCAAACGAAGAATTCGAGCAACCAATTTTGGGTCAAATCCAAGCTCAATAATATCTTGAGGACCCTGCACATTCTCTATGTATTCAAAAAGTATCCGATCAAGAATGTCATAATCTGGAAGACTATCTGAGTCCTTTTGGTCTGGCCGGAGCTCTGCAGAAGGCGGTTTGGTGATCGAATTTTCAGGAATTACCTCCTGGTCTTTGTTGATATACCTTGCCAATTCATACACCTCAGTTTTATATACATCAGCCAAAACAGACAATCCACCCGCTAAGTCACCATATAAAGTCCCATAACCCACTGCCATTTCACTCTTATTCGTAGTATTAAGGAGGATGTTTCCAAATTTATTAGATAAGGCCATTAATAAGGTCCCTCTAGTTCTTGCCTGGATGTTCTCCTCGGTAACATTAAAAGGCAGGTCTTTGAAAATCGGCTCTAATTTGCCTAAAAAGGCATCGTAAACATCTTTGATCGCTATAATATTATAGGTGATGCCCAGATTCTCTGCCAAGGCCCTTGCATCATTAACACTATGATCTGAAGAAAACTGCGATGGCATTAACAATACCCGTACATTCTCACTGCCCAAAGCCCTTGCTGCCAGAACAGCTGTAACTGCACTATCTATACCTCCTGAAAGGCCTAAAATTGCTTGCTTAAAGTTTAACTTACCAAAGTAATCCTTAATCCCAGTGACGATGCCATCATGAATCAATGCTATTTTATCCTTCGGTTGAGCATTAGAAGTCTCACCTTTAATAACCTCTTCCAAGTCAAAAGTCCGCACACATTCTTCAAAATATGGGAGTTCTTCAAAGACTTGGCCATTGGGACTCATCACTAAACTTCCTCCATCAAATATGATTTCGGTTTGAGCACCGACATGATTGACATAAAACATTGGCTTTTGATATCGCTCAACATTATCTTTCAACAACTCTATCCTAGTCTGCGCGTGCTTATAATTAAAGGGACTGGCAGAAAGATTAAGGATAAAGTCTACACCCTTAGGTACCATCAAATCCAGTGGGCAGATGGTATACAAAGGATTTTCATTTCCAATGTTCCAGATATCTTCACAGACCGTCAAAGCAATTTTCTTTCCTTTGTAAGTGACCACATCAAATTCAGAAGCAGGCTCAAAATATCTGTACTCATCAAAGATGTCATAGGTAGGTAGCAAGCTTTTGTGCTGCACATACTTAATCTCCTGATCAGCTAAAAAGTAAGCACTATTATATAGATCTTTCCCCTCAGGTACCGGATTCACACTAGGACTGCCGACAACAATAGCAATTCCTTTGGCGGCATTTTTCAACTGATCAATACATTCTAGGGACTTTTTTATGAAATCATCAAAGTCTAAGAAGTCTCTCGGAGGATAACCACAGGTTGCCAATTCCCCAAAACATATAATGTCTGCCTGCTGGGCCTTTGCCTCTTCTACCGCCTGAAGCATCTTTTCTAAATTGCCTTGAAAATTACCGATATGGTAGTTTAATTGAGCGATTGTTATTTTCATTTTACAAAGGTAAGGAACTGAATTTTAGATTGTGTTTGAACTTACAATCTATCTTTGTTAGATTCGTGTTCTTATTATGGGATCATTTGTAGTATCGGCGAGAAAATATAGACCTTCATCATTTGATGATGTGCTCGGGCAGACGCATGTTACAGCGACGCTAAAGAACGCCATATCTAATGATCAACTAGCCCACGCCTTCTTATTTACTGGTCCAAGAGGTGTAGGAAAGACCTCAACCGCAAGAATCCTAGCCAAAGTCCTCAATTGTGAGACGAGAGCAGAAAATGAAACAACAGCATGCGGGACGTGTAATTCTTGTGTGGCCATGGAAGATACCGCTTCTTTCAATATCATTGAACTTGATGCTGCTTCCAATAACTCAGTTGAGCACATGCGGATGCTCAATGAGCAAGTAAGATTTAGGCCGCAGGCGGGACGATACAAGATTTTCATCATTGATGAGGTTCACATGCTAAGTAATGCCTCTTTCAATGCCTTTCTTAAAACCTTAGAAGAGCCACCGGAATATGCCATCTTCATTTTAGCCACAACTGAAAAGCATAAAATACTTCCGACGATCTTATCAAGATGTCAATTGTTTGATTTCAAAAGAATATCCATTTCTGAAATAATCAAGCAACTGGAAATCATCGCAGAAAAAGAAGGAATAAAAATCAACAATGAAGCCATGCATCTGATTGCGCAGAAGTCAGATGGTGCCATGAGAGATTCATTGTCAATATTTGATAAAATTAGCTCGACCTACCAAGGTGAAATTGGTTACAAAGAAGTAGCGGCGAGTCTAAACATGCTTGACTTTGAATACTTTTTCAAAGCAGTTGACGTGATGCTAAGGGAAGACCTGGCCGGGATCTATTTAATCTATGATGAAATCGTGAAAAACGGTTTTGAAGCTGAAACATTTGTGCAAGGCTTAAGCAGTCACTTCCGAGATTTGTTGATGACTAAATCTCCACGCACCGTTGAGTTGATTGAAGCCAGCGAAGATCTAAAGAAAAGATATCTTGATCAGTCGCAACTATGTTCCCAATCTTTCTTGGTCAGCGCTTTAGATATTTTAAGTCAGACAGCGGTCGAACTTCAACGGGTTGTTAATAAACATTTACTCGTTGAAACGGCCTTCACTAAAATTACCTACCTGAGTAGATTGATCACTGATTTTTCAGATCAAAAAAAAAATTCCAGCCTACAGCCAGTAAGCCACTAACTTCTGATCAGACCACACAAGGCCTCGCAGTCTCTGAGGGACCGCAGAATACACCTCCAGAAGTAGCTCCTCTTCCTTCTCCTGGTCCAGTGAAAGAAACAGAAGCCATTGTTAGAAATATTAATCCTTCTGTGGAGAATAAAGAAAAGGAGGATGCTCAAGGCAAATCAATGGGGCCGCAAGGAACACCACCGCCAGTTCAAGAAAGAAAAGTCAAACCCAAAAAAATATCTACGAAAAGTATTGGTGGGTCCCTACCTAAACTTGATGATCTAATCCAGCAAGTAAAGGAAGAAGACAAACAAAAAATTGCCAATACCATGACCTGGAATATCGAAACAATTGAAAGGGAATGGCAGAACAGTAAGGCTAAACAAGAATCTGTATCCATCCATAAAATTATGGATCAGGTTAAGCTGAGTATAAAAGGTGACTGTGAATTATACATTGTTACACCAACCAAATTGGCAAAAGAAAGTATTAGAAAAGAAGTGTCAATCCTCAGCCACATCCGCGAATGTTATCCAATCAAGGATTTAAGAATTGTCGTGTCAGACGATATAGATCAATTTCCTGAGTATCAAAGAGAGGAACCTAAAAAAGAGTTGAGTAATGTCGAAAGATTGGAAAACATGAAAAAAAAGAACCCATTAATAGATAAATTTATCGATAGATTTAATTTAAATTTAGATAAATGACAGTCATTTCCCCCAGTTTTTTGATTTGCAACATTTTAGTTAAAACTTAATAAGTCCGAAAACGTTCTTAATTTTAACAAGCTCTAGTAATATGCAAAATCAAGAATTATCACTTTGGTATTTAGAAAACATTGATGTATCCAACTTCTTTTGTCCTAAAAAGATGGGTGAAGCAATGCAGCATGAACACATCAAAGCTTTCAATAAAAATGATTTTATCTTTTTACCCAACGATAAGAATGATAGAATTTATCTTATCCGAGAAGGTCAAATAAAGATCGGAACCTATAGCGATAACGGTAAGGAAATTACAAAATCCATCATAGGCAAAGGAGAAGTATTTGGTGAGTTATCACTAGTAGATGAAGGGACGAAAAGAAGAGACTTCGCCCAAGCAATGGAATCGACTCAGGTCTGTGAACTTTCTTCTGATGATATGAAAATGCTCATGAAGGATCACAGCAATTTGAGTCTATTCTTTATGAAGCTGATTGGCTCAAGAATATTAGATATGGAGAAGCGATTAGAGTCCATGGTCTTTAAAGATTCTCGGACAAGAATCATTGAATATGTTTTAGAGTTGGTAGAAAAGAAAGGACAGAGAGTAGGGTATGAATTTGTGGTGAGAAACTTTTTAACCCATCAAGAAATTGCTAACATTACAGCGACGTCTAGACAGACTGTGACCACCATACTAAATGAATTAAAAAATAAAGATATCTTGACCTTTAATCGAAAACGATTATTAGTAAGAGATCTAGAAAAAATCAAAGAAGAGATCGCCGTTCATGTATAAAATTGTAAAGCCCTTTCTCTTTTTATTCAAACCTGAAACTGCTCATCATCTGGCACTGGCCTTATTAACCATTCAGGTGAAGATGCTATACATTATCGGGTTATTAAAGAGCACCTACCCACCTTGTAAAGATCGAGTAAAAACTAAAGTATTTGGATTAGAATTTCCCAACCGGTTAGGTCTAGCGGCTGGCTTTGATAAGAATGGAGCTTATCTAGATGTGCTGCAGTTTCTAGGTTTTGGCTTCATTGAAGTGGGAACAGTTACCCCAAGACCACAAGTTGGAAATCCGAAGCCTCGATTGTTCCGATTAAAAGAAGATGAAGCCATCATCAATCGAATGGGCTTTAATAATGATGGCATCGATGCCTTAGCCAAGCAACTCAAATATTTCCGAAAAGAAAGGGAAATAATCATCGGGGGAAACATAGGAAAGAATAAAGATACACCCAATGAAAATGCAGTTGATGATTATCTACACTGCTTTGAGAAACTACATGAATACGTCGATTATTTTGTGGTAAATGTAAGTTCTCCGAACACACCCAATTTAAGAGCCTTACAAGAGCGAGGTCCGCTGACTGAAATATTGACTACCTTAAAAGAGGCGAACAATAAAAAAGAAAAACAGAAACCCATCCTTCTAAAGATTGCTCCAGACCTAAGTTTTGGACAGGTGGATGATATCATAGAAATCATTCAAGAAACAAAAATACAAGGTGCGATTTTAAGCAACACAACGATTGATAGATCTGGTTTGGTGGCAGATGATGAATACGTAGAGTCTATTGGAAATGGAGGATTATCAGGTAAGCCTTTATTAGAAAAAGCAGTCGCGCTTCAAAAATATTTTAGTGAAAAGTCTAAAGGAGAAATTCCTTTCATTGGAGTAGGAGGAATAAATGGGCCAGAATCGGCACAACAGTCTTTGGATGCCGGTGCAAGTCTTTTACAAATCTATTCAGGATTTGTTTACAAAGGTCCGGGTGTCATTAAACACATCTTAAAAGGATTGCAGAAAAAAGAGTCACAGCTTTCTTGACCAGAAATAGGACTGAATGCTTGTGTTGAAAATCATTCAGTCCTAAATTCATTGGTCATACAACTAACCAGGATAGCTCACCATAATAAATGCGAGGAGTGCCCCGAAAAAAAAGATGATAAGCCAGACCCTCATATCCGCTAGGATACTTTCGTGTCGTTGAGACATTGAATATTGTTTTGGTTATTAAACGATCAGATTTCTCTGATACATAATGGTTATGCTTTAGTTAAACCAATTTGTGTACCATATGGATTTTCTATCATATAAAGACTAGCGGTCAATCACACTTAATAAAAGGTATTCCTAGAATGTATAAATTTGCGTAAGCATAATCACCTGATTATCAGACCTCCAAAGTTTAAACTTTGAGTAGATGTGTATGATATGTGAATGAAAAAAATGTAAGATTTACCAAAACACGAAAAATAAAACGCAATCACTTTCGTAGCGATTCTCGGATTTGAATAAAAACTGCTAAAATTAATTTCATTAGAATATTTACAAATTGAATTATTGGCTGTTACTTGCGGACTTAAATTTAAATCGTTCACCATGCAAGGCATAGATCAAAGTCAACTACATCAATTTATCACAGCAGCGCTAGAGGAAGACATTAAAGATGGAGACCATACTTCCCTCGCATGTATTCCAGCCAACCAAAGAAGTAAGGCTAGGTTACTCGTCAAGGACATTGGTGTAATCGCTGGAGTTGAGTTTGCAGAATTGGTTTTTAAAATGGTTGATCCAGATTCAGTCTTTGAGACAGCCATTAAGGATGGAAGTTATGTGAAGAATGGAGATGAAGCTTTTTATGTTACCTGTAATTCACAAGCCCTCCTAAAGGCTGAGCGATTAATCCTTAATACCATGCAAAGGATGAGTGGAATCTCAACACACTCTTCCAGATTTTTTACAGAGATAGAAGGCACGGACGTAAAAATCTTAGACACAAGAAAAACTACCCCGTTAATGCGATTCCTAGAAAAGTGGGCGGTACGTATCGGTGGATGTCATAACTATAGAGATGGTTTATACGACCGAATCATGATTAAAGACAATCATGTAGATGCCTGTGGTTCATTGACCGCAGCCATAGAAAAAACGCAAGCTTACTTAAATGACAAGGGTTTAGATTTAGAAATCACCGTAGAGGTAAGAAATCTGGTAGAACTTCATGAAGTCTTAGAAGTAGGACAGGTAAATCGCATTATGTTGGATAATTTTGAATTACCGATCTTGGCGGAAGCTGTTGCAACTGTTGATGGTAAATTTGAAACAGAAGCATCGGGAGGAGTGAATCTAAGAACCGTCAGAAGCATCGCCAAAACTGGTGTTGATTTCATTTCTGTCGGAGCCTTAACGCACAGCGCTGGCTGCCTTGATCTTTCCTTGAAAGTAATAGAAAACGTCTAGCCCAATTCTAAAATCATAGGGGAGTGGTCCGAGCATTTTTCCTCTCGGTACCGATGCTCATAGTAACAATTTTTTACGATGGGTAGTAGGCTTTCATGTACATAACTGTGATCATATCTATAGCCATTTCCCTGATGACTGTACCAAGAAAATTCTTTAGCATCAGGATACATTTGCCGAAAGGCATCCACATATCCCATCTCCTCATAAGTTTCTAATTCTTCAGTATACCAAAAAGAATTTCCTTTCTGATCAACGTAGTTTTTTCCAGTATTTAAGTCTCCTGCTAAAATCGAAGGTCGTTCTGCATCTAGTTCTTCTTCAGTCAAAAACTGAAACAGTCGATGCTTTTTCTTATGCGGAAAATAGCCTCCATATAAAGCAAATGCAGGAAAGTCTGCACGGACAATTCCATGACTGAAATTTTCATCTGCCTTTTCAAAAAGCGCCGACCCACAAGGGATTTTACTGAAGATTCCGACCGTATTTGTAGCTGGTGGACAAGCTCCCACCACTTGATGAAGGTAGCCTAGTTTAATTAAATGGGTCCTGATCTTTAAGCCCGAATCATTGTTGTGAAATTCACTGAGGATCACGATGGCGCAATCCATGGTCTGAATGGCCTTGAGGATTTTAGCAATCCGACTCCCGCCTCCTTGTTGAATATTCCACGAAAGGATTTTAAGCACCCTTCTTCAGATTTTTTGATTGTTCGATACTTGCCTTTAATGCATCCATGATGTTCACTGTTGGGGTCGTGGATTCGGCCTCAGGCGCAGAAACAATCTCTCTTCCTTCAATCTTTTTGTTAACGAGTTCCATCAATGCCTCGTGATATCTATCTTCAAAATCAATCTGATCAAAAGTTGTCGCCAGCGATTCTACCAGAGTATTCGCTAGTTTCAACTGAGCTTCATCAACTTCAATCTCCTCGGTGTCAGGGACCTTGGTAATGTCACGCAATTCATAAGGATATCTCAGCTTGTACATAATAATCGCAGAACCCTCTGGAACCATCACAACGACATCCTCTCTGTCTCGAAGAATGATTCTTCCAACGCCCGCCTTGTTAGACTTTTTAATGGTCTGAAGGAACATCTGAAATGGCTTTTTTGCCACATCACCATCTGGTCCCACAAAATATACGGCTTCAAACCTCGAGGGATGCACCTCACTGATATCGACAAAAGCCTCAATGTCAATGGCTCTGGTGCTTTTCAACTTTACGGCAGCCAGTTCGTCTTTCGAAAGTACAACGTACTGATCAGGCTCATATTCATAACCCTTGACAATGTCCTTAGACTTTAAAACCTCGCTACAAGACTTACAAGTTTTCTGATATCCAACCCGTCCATTGTCCTCCTTATGAAGCTGATTAAACGAAATATTATTCTTCGTTTCAATGGCATTAAATACCTGAATCGGTATGGTTACCAGTGAAAATCGTATGTGTCCTTTCCAAACAGATCTCATTTTTTGTTTTTTTCAAATATAGTTATTAAACCGAAAGTATGATTCTTATTAATTTATTTCATATATGTTGATAAATCGTCATTTGTAGAAGATTGATTTTCAATATCCTTAAAAAAGCAGAATAAAATGTCCTCTAATAGGCAGCGTTGCGTCAAGCAATTTGGTCTAATTTATGTAACTTGTACAAAACTAAATCATTAGGGGATCTAGTTCTCGTACAGTTTGTTTGACACAAAAGCTACTACTCGCATGGCTTTTTTATCAAGCTTTTCCAAGTCGAATTACTGCACGTGCTAGCTATCCTAGTAATTCAAACCACGATGAATAAAATTTTAGCCCTACTTACGAAAGTAAGTATCCTTTCTCTTTTCGCTTTCGCAAATGTGTATGGTCAATGTGATATGGATCCCTTATGGATCGATGATCCAGCCAGTTTGAATGTGAATGAAACTACTAGTTCTTTGGGAGCAGGGTTCTGCCCTGATGACATAGACGGAAATTCAGAAACCTTACTAGATCCAATGGATGCGACATACGGCCAACCAACTGCAGAAGATGGAACAGCTGGAGCCACGGCTGATTGTGCAGACGTTAATATTTGCTACACTTTTACTGATGCAGTTGTAGTAAATGACGGTTGTATGATTGAAATTGAAAGAACCTGGGTCGCAACTTATGATTCTCCAACAAACTATGATGGAAGCTCTTGTAACAATGTAGGAGGTATTGGGATGTTAACGGATGTTCAATCGATCATTATCATGGATGATGAAGATCCGATATTGACCTGTCCCTCAGATATAACCATTGAATTAACAGATGCATGTGATGAATTTGATTCAGCCATAGCTTCTGAATCTGGATTTGATTACGGAGGCGATGTAACAGATGAAGCAACCTTTGAATCAGCAACCGATGGTATGGCAGAAGATAATTGTGATACAGATTTAGAGCTATCTTATACCGATTCCCCATTGAACGTGATGCCAGGTAACTGTCCTGGTCCTTATGCAACTTTTACAAGAACATGGACAGCCACTGATAATTGTGGTTTAATGGTTAACTGCGATCAGCTGATTGAATTATACGACAATACGCCACCGACCATTGATGCTGCACCGGCGGATGAGGTAATTTCAGTGGCAACAACTTGTGATGAGTTCGACCCTGAAATTGCGAATGTATCTGGGTTTGCTTTCGATGCAGGACCTGTAACGGTTACAGAAGCTGATTTTACAAATGCTGGAGGTTCATACACAGAATTATGTCCCATAACTGCAGAGTACTCAGATGTTTATACACCTGGTTTGAACTGTCCTGAAATAGGAGTCATTGAAAGAACTTGGACGATATACGATGATTGCGGAAATGTATCTGGAACAGAAATCCAGACTTTCTCCTTAATTGATGATACACCACCAGTTATTGACGTTTGCGCAAGTACACAAGAGGTAGATATTATAGATAATTGTGATGAAACTGATTCAGGAATTGCAGCAACCACTGGACTTGCTTATGATCCAGGACCTGCTCCAGCAACGGATGCAGACTTTACGGGAGCCGGTGGTGCAATTACAGAAAACTGTGATCCGACAACACTAGTAATTACCTACTCAGATGGTCCGATAACTGCTATGCCAGGTAACTGCCCTGGTCCATTCTTGACCTTTATCAGAACTTGGACGGTAGAGGATGGATGTGGAAATGGTGGAGTCACTTGTGACCAAACGATAAACTTAAATGATGTTGATCCACCAACCTTTGCTGTTCCTGCTGATTTGGATATCGATCCAGGTTGTGATGAACTAGATCCAGAGGTTCAGACCCAATCAGGTTTTCCTTTTGATGATAGTGGGTCAGCAACAGTAACCGTAGCAGATTTTATTGCTGCAGGTGGTAGTTTGATGGATAATTGTGAGCTACCATATCCCAACTTGATCATTACCTACACAGACGTATATACCTCATTTCCTAACAACTGCCCAGATGAAGTTGGAGAGATTGTAAGGACTTGGAGTGTAACAGACGAGTGCGGAAATATGGCCGCAACAATTGATCAAAGCATTAAGGTTTATGACCTTACTCCGCCGACCATTGATTCATGCCCAGGGCCAACAACAACCATTGCGGCGATCACTGGAGATCCATGTGATAATACCAATCCTGACATTGCCTTGTTAACTGGCTTTCCTTTCAGTCCAGCAGCAACTCCTGTAGCTGTTGGAGATTTTCCAGGGACTGCTTCAGATAACTGTAACGGAGGTGATGTATTTGAAGTAACCTATGAAGACGTTGAGTTGTCTAACCAATGCTCTAATTTTGTTGCTTATGAATTTGAAAGAATATGGACAGTAACGGATGAATGTGGAAATTCAGCTACTTGTTCCGAAAATATACAAATCACTGATAATGAAGCACCGATCCTTCAAGGATTGGAGGATTTCTTTTATGATCAAGATTCAGACAACCCACTAGGTCCATTTACCTTTGAATCTATCTTTTGTGAGGTAACAGCAAACTGGACAGAACCTACACCAAATGATTTTGATACCAACTGTGGACCAAACTCCATCGTTTCAATCGTAGGATCCGATACGCCACCATTATTAGTAGGTGTCGAAGGTGGTTACGATGTCACCTATACGGTCACTGATGAATGTGGTAATACAGCGGAATATATATTTACGATTAATATGACCTGTGTTGATTGTGGACCAGATCAAGTTTTTGAAGATTGTGAAGATCCACCAACTTTATGTGACTTAACGGATATTGCGAATTTTGCCTCATGTACGCCTCCTTATGGTGGTTCACCTTTGGAAGGATTGTGCTCAGGATTCGTGGTTAATAATCCATCTTACTTTGAATTTATTGCAGGAGAAGAAGTTCTTACCCTAACTGTTACACCATCAAGTTGTGCTAATGGACAAGGAATTCAAGCAGCGGTTATTGATCCATGTATGCCAACCAATTGCTACGATGACGATGGAGGAAATTGTCACAACACACCTTTTAGTATAACTGCCTCAGGACTTACCGTAGGTAATATATATCAACTAATTGTGGATGGATGTGCAGGAGATGAGTGTAACTGGACGGTAGATGTAAGTACAGTTCCATTCCAGATTGATATTGATGGAGACGATCCTGAATTTACCGTCGCAGGTTGTTCAGTAGATGAACTAGATTTCTGTGTGGGATCGGAAGTAACTTTCTTTCCTTCATCTTTAGAAGAAGCCTTGTATTATTTTTGTTGGTCTTTAGATAATCTCAATGGGGTTAATGCGCTTAACAATGAAGATGATTGTACAGACGGAGTTGCTCCGACACCTTCTGGTTTAGGTTTCCAGTGTTCAAATGATTTTTCTAGTTGTGGGCCTTTAGTTTTAGAGTTTACAGAAGCAGGTGTATTTACTCTCTGCTTGGCAGAACTAGAAAATGGTTGTGATAATGAACAACCAGATTTCTGCTGGGAAATTACAATTACGCAACCTGGTGATATTGATTTTGGAATTGCAAAAGTCTGTCAGCATGACCTAATTGCTGGATGGGAGCCTGATTATGAAGGACCAAACGGAGAAGATTGGGAAGGAGGTCTAATTAATTCTGGTGGAATTGATGGAGTGCCTGAGTTGCATGAATTTGAATATGTCGATGAATGTGGATGTATATTCAATCATGTTGTTCAGACCATCATGTTAGAAGAAGTATCTGATTTCAAACAACAAGAACTTTGTGCTGATGAGGTAAATGATTGGGAAGACTTTGATATCGGGGTTGATTGGAATGAAATATTAAATTGGGCCAATTATCCAGAGCCTGGAATTATAGAAGCACTAATAACCGTTGAAGAAGCATCTAATCAATTTGATTGGAATGGTAATCAATGTGATACTACGATATTCTATGAATTTATCGTTTATGATTTGTTTGGAGATATTGTTCAGACGCCAGGAGCAGCCTGTGATGAGATCTTAAGTTTCGAGATTGATTATAACAATCTTCCTTCATTCATGGATGAAGATGATTTAGAATATTCTTGGACCAATGATAACAATGATGATCTAGGGACTGATCCTGAAATATCTGTCACGGATGAAACTCCGGTTCAATTAACCATGAGTTATTTTAGAGAGGATGGCGTTGAATGTACTTGGATGTTTGAGTTTTTCCCTGTTCAGACAGGCTCGACACCCGCCGCACCTTCGGTGACGGGAAATCCATTTACCTGTGAAACAGAATTAACAGGACTCTTGTTTTCTACAACCTTTACAGATAATACCACCTGGAATTGGACGGTGACCAACGGTACCTTTGTTCCAGGAGCTACAGGAAATGAAATACTGGTCGATGTTACAGATCCTACCATGCCGGTCGTTGTTTCTGTTAATACAGATAGTGCCTGCGGACCAAGTCCAGATGGTACCGCTACCTTAACAGTAACACCATCGCCAGAAGTAGAACTACCTCCAGTCGCTCAAGTTTGTGTGGGCTCACCGGCAGTGGTAACGTCAAACGTAACTTCAGGTGTCGCAGATTCATATAATTGGGTAGTAACAGATCCTAATGCACAATGGTCTGCCATTGGTTCAGAGGATGATCCGAGTGTAGAAATTACTTGGACAACACCAGGAATGCAAGAATATTGCTTATCCATTGAAGATGCAGGAGGATGTACTTCCATGGTCGTCTGTGGAATGGTTGAGGTGGTTGAGCCACAAGCAACACCAACTTTTACCTGTGATGCGACAAGTAACTCTATTACAATAACAGTCACTGATGCAGATCCAGGCAGTCCGTCTACTTTACAGACAACTTCCCCTGGACATACCGCAACCATGCTCGGACCTGGAGTTTGGGAAGTTACAGGTTTAATGCCGGGTGATGTTGTCACTTATATTTTGACGAATCCAGCCACGGGTCATCCATGTGGTCCTCAGTTTATTGCAGAAATGTGTACTGCTGGACTATGTCCATTAGACCCGATGATCAGTACACCACAGGATAATGTATGTGTTGATGGTACTGCACCATTTGATTTAGATATAGATAATGATCCAGGAGGTACTTTTAGTGGTCCAGGGATTACAGATGCTATGGCAGGGACCTTTGATCCATTAACAGCAGGGGTAGGTACACATACCATTGGTTATGAAGTATACGATCCGGTGAATGATTGTACAAGAAATGCAACAACCATGGTGACAGTGATTGATCTTCCGATGCCGACCTTAACACCGAGTGCTTTAACGGTCTGTGTAGATGAAACATTTACCGTAGATTATAATTCAAGCAATCCTCCATCAGATTGGGAATTTGGAATGAATTCAACGGTCGGTGATATATTAAATCCTCCGTTTGATTTGAGTTACTCCATGCCGGGAATGTACACCTTAAGCTATCTTGATAGCAGTGGGCCGGATTGTGAAGGAATGGCTGAGGTAGTCATTGAAGTATTACCTTCCATTGATTTTACAGGAACCATAGATTGTAGCTCTACAACGAACAGTATAGATGTAACATGGCCTTTAATTCCGGGAATAACGGAATATGAAGTAACCATTATTATAGAAGGAGGCATGCCAATGACAACGACCGAGTCTGGACCAATGCTTCCAATCACTGGTTTATCTACAGGTGATGTAGTTGAGATTACGATTATGGCACAAGACATGAATGGTTGCGGCGATCCAATATTAACTGCTACCTGTGTTGCCAATGATTGTCAAGACTTTACGGTAGAAATTGATCCTCCAGATTTTGTCGCTTGTTTTGATCCAGCAAATCCTACGGTTGTTCAATTATCACAAATGACCTTTGATGAGAATGGAGATTTAGCCAACGGAACCGGAGAATGGTCTGGTGATGACATTGATCCAGTGACAGGAGAATGGACGCCATCTGGTGTAGGTGTCTATACTTTGACATATACTTTCGCAGAGGATGGATCTTCATGTCCAGGAGTCGCAGAAGTAGTATTTGAAATTTTGGATTCACCGGTTGCAGCCTTCACAGTTGATGAAGATGAAATCTGTGTGGAAGATGTGATTACCTTAACCTATGATGGAACCTTCAGTTCTTCACTTGATTTCAATTGGACTTCTGATTTAGTGGAAGGAACAGACTATGATATTCTAGATAATGGTGATGGAACATGGACGGTTAATTTTTATGGTGAAGTTTCTGGTGAGTTTACTTTAGAAACAGTTATCGGAAATTGCAGCGATACCTCTATGCCTCAGGCAGTGAGTGTTCAGACTGTACCAGTTACTCCGACCATTTCCTGTGGGGCAAGTAGTTTAAGTTCAGTTAGCTGGACTTGGTCCGTAGAAGATTGTGCAGATTCTTATGATATATACATTGATGGACAATTTGTGGAGCAGATTACGGTAGCAGAATACGAAGTTACCGGCCTGAATCAGAATGATGAGGTAGAGATAGAAGTGATAATAAATGCGGCGAATGATTGCCTTTGTGATTTCCCTGATCCGATCGGTGTGCCTTGTATTGCTCAGGATTGTGCCCCAGGTACAATAGACATTGATGCGACGGTTTCAATGAGCTTCTGTCAAGATGATTTACCAGGAGTTACTGATTTCGTGGCAACGGCTAATGGATCAGAAATAAACAATACAGGAACCTATACATGGTCTGGTAATTCAGGTGTAAATGCAGATGGTAGCATTGACTATTCGGCATTGACTCCAGGTACTTACACCGTAAATGTGGAATACGAAGAAGATGGATGTTTCTACAATGGAAGCACTGAATTTACAATATATGCTGAGCCAGAAGTTGTACTGACTTATACAGATGCACCTTGTCCAGAGAACCCAATTGGACTTCTAGACATTGCCATTTCAAATGGTGCAGATAGTGAAGGTCCATACACCATTTCTGCGAATGGCCAAGACCTAAACCTAGGCTCTAATGATCTAGGCGTTGGGGACTATGCCCTTACTTTTGAAGATGCCAATGGATGTACTTTTAGCGAAGAATTTAGCATAGCTTCAGCGGCTCAACCAGCATTTGAAGTCAATGATTTACCAATCTCTGTAGTCACTGATAGCGTTGGAGTATTTACCTATAATTCGGATGCAGAAGGGTTAACCAATGTTGTCTGGACCGTAGATGGTGAAACCATCGCAGATATTGATTGTGCCACTGGAGATTGTGCAAACTTTACTTATTCTCCAACGGAGCAAGGTACTTTCGAGGTGTGCGCTTTTGCAACCTACGGTGAAAGTAATTGTGAATTGGTAGATTGTAGAAGTGTAGAAACGAACCCAATTATATTCAAGAGCTTTTATATCCCGAATGTAATTTCACCAACCGATGATAATGGATCGAATCAAAACCTAAACATTTATGTTCAAGGTTGCGAGGCGAACATTAAAAACATCAAGATATTCGATCGATGGGGGAATAGGGTTTACAATGAAGATCTAGATATGATTGTTGCAAGTGGTGCTTCAGGAATGCTTTGGGATGGAACCTTCCAAGGGGAATCTTCAAACTTCTCATCTGGAGTATATGTATATTTAGTTGAAATTGAATTTAATGGACAGACTGAATTCTTAGCGGATGATGTCACCGTCCTGTTCTAATACTGAAAAAAAGTAGCACTTGCAGGTGTATTCTGTGAGTGCTGCTTTTATTCATCTCAAACCGCAATCTAGTCGCATGTCATTTTGAAGACACAGATTTGCCGGATATAGGAAACATTGTAAAGACATTAGGTTAAAACTGCCTTTATAGGTGGTCATTTTTCGCTTGTTTCTACTTTGTTTTTACTTATCTTGGCCCTGTATTGTTAATAATGGGTGGAGAATGACCATTAGGCTCTACATTGCTTACAACACCAATCTATCGAATGGCACCTTAAGCTATGGCTGCGCTTGCGTCCTTTTCTACTCCTTTAAGCGCATTTCATGAAGAAACTTATACTATCTACCTTTTTAATTTTTGCTTTCGCAAATATTTCAGGATTAACGGCTCAATGTAATTTCGATGATTGTCCATCAGATCAAACAATTGAAGCTTGTTCAGAGACAGACTTCGCAGTCACTAATTTGACTGGTTTTGCATATTCGGATACGCCTGTGCCAAACATTCCAGAATCTGACTTTAATAGTATGACCGATGGATCAGTCAGCGGTTGCACACCGCTCTTTTCATATGTTGATGTGAATTTTGTTTATGATCCGGGGAACTGCCCATTTATTTCTTGGGAAAGAGAATGGTCTACTCAAGATGGAGCAATGTGCGTGCAACTAATTTCTATAGAAGATACATCTCCACCTTCAATCACTTGTCCTAGTCCAGCTGTATTGGAAATAGATTTGGCAAATTCTGATCCTTGCGATGGAACTAGCCCTTTGATTGAAACAGAAACTGGATATCCTTTTTCTCCAAGTCCAACAACATTGCCAGATCCAAACGACTATCAAGCAAATACTTCGGGATCAGCTCAAGATATCCCATGCTTATTATATGAAGTCAGTTATGAAGATGTAGATAATGGTGTCAGTTGTGGTACTGGAGATCCCAGTGTTGCCTTTTCGTTTGATAGGACTTGGACAATTATTGACCAATGTGGTAATATGGATATGTGCACACATACAGTTAATTTAATGGACTTCGATGGTCCTCAACTACAAGGTGGTAGTGCATTTTTTACCAACCAAGATCCCGATGGATTCAACATCGTTTCAACCATGTGTCCGATTACTGTGACTTGGGTAGAACCTGAGCCAGGTGATTTCGTAACCAATTGTGGAAGTTCAATCGTTAATCTAACTTCTTCAGGTGGTGCTCCAGGTGATCTTTATGATGCCGGTACTACTCAGATATGTTATGATTATGAAGATGAGTGTGGTAATTCAGAACAGACTTGTTTCGATATCACCATAAATTGTCCTAACTGTGTGAATGGAGCACCTCAATATACGGCTTGTGATGAGCCTCCGGTAGCATGTAATGCTAATGACTTGAATGCCTCTTCTTGTACACCGATCCCAGATGGTTCTACTACACCATTGTGTGGTGGTGGGGCAGTGCACAATGGTTCTTACTTTACCTTTGTTGCTGGTGCAGAAACTTTGGAATTAACCATCAGCCCTTCTAATTGTCTAGGAGGTCAAGGGATTCAGGCAACGGTTACAGATCCCTGTGATGCCAATACTTGCTATACTTCAAATGGTGCCGATTGTTTTACGACATCTACAACCATAACCGCTACCGGTTTAACGGTAGGTAATATATATAACGTGGTCGTAGATGGATGTAATGCAGATGTATGTGATTGGAGCCTTTCAATCAATGCGGCGCCGTTTACTTTTGAAGATCCGGACAATGCTGTGGTCGCTTCAGATGCTTGTACACTTAATCCAACGGAAACCACTTTTTGTACGGGGCAGGTAGTGTCCTTCTTTCCAGATAATCTAGAAGATGGTACCTTCTTCTTTTGTTGGGATATCAGCTCGCAAGCGGGAGTTACTGCTTTAAATATTGACAATGACTGTCCTTTGCCAGACCCATCTTTTAGTTTCAATTGTTCTTCAGATTTTAGTACCTGTGGTCCTTTAGAACTAGAATTTAGTCAACCTGGTACTTATCAATTATGTCTTAATGAGATGAGTAATGGATGTGATGATTGGCAAGGAACTTTCTGTTGGGATTTTGTAATAGAAGACACGGCACCCATAGATTTTGGACAATATAGAGTCTGTACTAATGATTTAGCAGATGGTTGGGATCCAGGAGGCATAACAGTCATGGGAGAAAACTGGCAAGGTGGTGTAATAACTTCTGAAGGAATTTTCGATAATACGGTTACTGATGATTGTGATTGTTCATTTACTCAGACCATTGAAGTGATAGAAATCCCTTCAGGGGGTGAAGATTTTGTTGATGTCCACTGGTGTGCTAACACCATTGACGATTGGGAAGATGTTGGCTTAGGCTTAGACTGGGGAGACATTCAATCTTTTTTAGATCCTGTTACAAATGTTGCTTCGCTAATCGATTACGATGGAGGTTCATTACAGACAGACTATGATGGAATGAATTGTGATACCACTATTTTTTACACCTTCTTTTTATATGATATTCCTGGAAGTATAAATGTTCTTCCTGGAGCAGGCTGTGATATGATTTTGGAATTTGAACCAGGTACCTTACCAGGGTTTATGAATCCGGATGATATCAGTTACCAATGGGTAGGTCCAGGAGGAAACAATTTAGGAACAGCGATCACTGAAAGTGTGAGCATGGATGGTGTTTATAATTTAGAAGTAAGTTATTTAATCCCTGAAACGGGCGTAAGCTGTATGGTTGAATTTAACGTAGCTGTGACCATAGGAGCGACTGGAACACCATCGGCACCTGTTATCACAGCACCAGCAATCATTTGTGCAGACAATACAAACAATCTACCATTCAGTGTACCAGTATCAGCTGGAACCACTTACTCATGGACCATTACAAATGGAACGCCTGCAACTGCCGGTGGAACCAATGTAGATATAAGCATAACAGATCCTAGTATGCCCCTTGGAATATCAGTGGTGGCATCGAGTCCTTGTGGAGATAGTCCAGCTGCTGTAGAATCATTTAATGTTGCTCCTCAATCTATGGTAACTGTTCTACCAGATACAACCGTATGTGTAGGAGAAACAATCGTACTTACGTCTAGCTTGGCTGGAGGTCAGATATATACTTGGATGGTTTCAGATACAATGGCTGTTTGGAATGAAGCAACGGCAACCTCTATGCAGAACCTATCTGTAACTTGGGGTGAAGCTGGAATGCATAATTATACTTTACAAGTACAAGATGCTAATGGTTGTCTTTCAAATGTATTTACTGGTCTAGTAACTGCTGTTGATCAACTACCTGCACCGACCAATGTCTCCTGTTCATCTACTTCTAATTCAGTAACCATAACTTGGACAGATGCACCTGGAGGAATGGGCACAGACCTCACGTCTACCGTGCCTGGTATGATGATGGGCACCAATAGCTATACCGTTACAGGTCTGACCCAAGGAGCAAGTGTAGATTTTGTTCTCACGACCTTGAGTACGGATCATCCATGTGGAAATGGACTGAGTGTGCCTGTCACCTGTATGACTGGGGATTGTAATTTGAATCCGATGATTGAGCAGGTACCAGATATCTGTTTAGATGGAACGAATACACCAATTACTTTAGTAGACATAAATAATAGCATGAACCCATCATGGTCCGTTACAGGGACAACTCCACCTGGAGCATTGCTTGGGGATGAATTTGACCCGGCGGTTGCTGGTGAAGGAGTACATGTTATTGAGTTATTTGTTGAAGATTTGATGGCTGCATGTGATGCAACAACTACTGTTACCATCAATGTATTTAACCAACCAGATGAGGACTTTGCCTTAAGCATCCCTGATACCATCTGTTTAGAAGAATTTGTTGAAGTTACCTTTGATAACAATCCATCTTTCAACTATGCTTGGGACTTGGGACAAGATAATACAAGCCCGAGTACAGCGGCCTCTGGTTTTATGCTAGGTTGGTCAACTCCGGGAGATAAGGAAGTGACCATGACTGTTACGAGTGGTCCAGCATGTGCTCCTCTTGTCGTTACGAAGAATATTTACGTGAGACCTGTTTTACAAGTTCCTGGAGTATTCTGCGGAACATTGACTACTTCGAGCGTTGAAGGAACATGGGCTCCTATTCCTGGGGTTACAGAGTATGAGGTGACGGTCATCATAGATGGTGGAACACCAATGACCTTTACTCAAACAGGAACTAGCTATGAAGAAACTGGTTTGATGGAAGGTCAAATTGTAACCATTACAGTGGTACCAATTAGTCCTCATGGTTGTGATACTTTTGCCTCTCCTCCTGGAATGTGTGAAGCACAATCTTGTACCGACTTTGATGTACAAATTACCAGTCCAGCGAATGTGCTTTGTCTTGAGCCAGGCTTGTCTGTAAATCTTACAGCAGAGGTATTCGACGATCTTGGAATGCCAGCCAACGGTACGGGAGAATGGGTTGGACAGGATATTGATCCAGTGACTGGAGAATTCACACCAACCTTAGCCCAAGATTATACCTTGACTTATAGCTTTTCTCAAGATGGAACAAGCTGTCCAGGAACAAATGATGTAACCATTTCAATTGTAGATTCACCAAGTGCAGAATTTAGTGTTCAATCAAATGATGTATGCATCGGTGAAGAGTTAATTGTAACCTTAGATGGTCCATTCGATCCAGGACTTATTACCAATTGGTCAGTATCAAATAATGTGACCAACTTTACTGAGACCTCAAACGGAGGAGGAGAATTCACCTTCATTTTCCAAGATGGTTCAGGTACTGTGGACATCACATTAGAGACGAGCATCATGACCGTAGCTGGAACCTGTGATTCTGATCCTGAAACGGTAAGCATAGAATTATTGGCACCATTAGATTTTGAATTAAGAGATACAACGGTATGTTATCTAATTGATGAAGAAATTCAGATGGAAGCATTTGACCCGACTTCAGGTGCAACAGTGGATGGTTCTTGGTCAGGTGATGATATTTCCATGACTGGAAATTTTGTGCCTTTGGTTACAGATACAACTTATGTTTTAACCTTTGAAGAAGAGAATTGTGGAGAGACTGCAGAAGTGATGGTTACCTTGGTTGCTAAGCCTGCATTGGAAATAGATATGTTAGACATAACGATGTGCGTAGGAGATACAGTAGATGTTTTAATAACCACAGACTTTTCTACAGAACTAGTTCATCTAGGACCAGATCAGCCAGACTTAATAGGACTATCACCGAATTACCAGATAACTTATGATCAGCCAGGTGTTTTTGAATACATGAGTTTAATTGACAGAGCAGGAGATTGTGATTCTGATATTGTTATGTGGACGGTGACTGTTGAAGATGAACCAGAGATTCCAGTGGTGCAGTGTACTCAGACTTTGAATTCCGTGACCTTTAGTTGGAATTCAGTTCCATGTGCGGATGAATACACCATATTGATTAATGATCAACCCGCTGGAACGACAACGGATACAGAATTTGAGGTCACTGATTTGATGGAAGGGGAGATGGTTGATTTCAGTATGAGTATTTCAAGTATTTGTGCTTGTGAGTTTGAAAATTCTGTCACAGAAACTTGTTCAGCAATGGATTGTGAGCCAGCAACTGTTACCTTAGTTTCAGAGATCGATTCAGAATACTGTCTTTCTGATTTACCAGCAAGTTTCCAATTATCTGATCCAGATGTTATGGGTGCAGAAATTGATAATTCTGGAGACTTTACTTGGTTTGGAGATGGCGTTTCTCCAGATGGAACTTTTGATATTTCTGGACTTGGAGCAGGAACGTATAATGTAGGGGTTACTTATGAAGAAGACGGTTGCTTCTATGATGCGGATGTAGACTTCGCCATCTTAGGTGTACCTCAAGTTATTTTCGATATCAGTGATGCACCGTGTGATGGCGCAGAAGGGAATGTCAATATTTTTGCAGAGGGGGCTGGACCTTTTACCATTGAATCTAATGGACAGTCTTTTGATTCCGGCGATAATTCAATAGCCGAAGGAACTTATGCAATGACAGTGACCGATGATAATGGATGTATCTATGAGGAAACCATTACCGTTGGTGTTCTTGCCGCAGCAGATACTGAATTTACAGCACCTACTTTCATTTGGACAGATTCAACTTCTGTACTATCCATTGAGACTACCAATGTTACTTTAGATTCTATAGTTTGGACAGTAGATGGTGAAGTTGTTTCGGAATGTGATAATGGTACTTGTGATAGTTACAATTTTACCCCAATGATCGAGGGAGTTTCAGAGGTTTGCGTTTTTGCTACCTATGGAGATGGATGTACTATTCTTGAATGCAGAAGCATTGAATCAGAAATACTTAGAATTAAGTCAACATATATTCCTAACATCATAACACCGGATGATCCAAATCCTCAGAACACCGTTCTAAATCTTTACATCGAGGGATGTGATTTAGTAATTCAGGACATCAGTATTTATGATAGATGGGGGAATCGGGTTTACAATGACCCAACAGATATTGCTGCAGGAAGTAATGATGTTGTAGAACTATGGGATGGTAGATTTGGAGATTTCCAAGAATACATCTCTGGGGTATATGTTTATTCGATAGAGATTATGGATGAAGATGGGAACATAGAATATATGATAGGCGATGTAACCATATTCAACTAAAAGATAAGCGTACTTTTATTTAATTGATATAGAGCGGAGTTCATGATTTTATCAAAAATCGTGGGCTCCGCTTAATTTTTTCCCACTTCTTGTTTACCTTTTGATTGGTCTGCTCATTAATAGTACATCAATCGAAAATGGAAACAAAATTATCAACAGTCCGACAAGAGCTTATGGCTGGCAATCAAGCCTGGTTAAGTAAGCTTTACGCAGAATCTAAGCCTTACTGCGTCAACTTTTTAGTAAGGTCTAGGCATTGTAACCACCAAGATGCAGAAGACATCTTCACAGAAGCAATATTGGTGGTAAGAAGAAGAATCATGGATGATTCCATGTCTCATCTTGAAAACATCAAAACCTTTTTAGTCGGAGTATGTGCCAACATTGAAAGAGAATTTAAGCATCGAAAGATCAAAGTAAGCACCAGAGAACAAAAGGTCAAGGAATTATTTTATGACCTTGATTATACGGTCAGACCTGATCCAATCGATACGCAGAATTACAGGAGAGAGCTTTGTAATAAGGCCCTATCTGAACTCGGAGAAAAGTGTCAAAACATTTTAAGACTCTATCACTATGAAGGACTCACCATGGACGAGATCGCAAAATTCAGTGGTTTTTCAAGTGCCAATGTCGCAAAGACCATGAAGTCTAGATGCTTAAAAAAACTAGTACAAGGAGTAGAACAATTAAAACAATTAAATAAATATCAGTAATGGAGACTAATCATGTCAAGTTAATAGATCGATATCTGAATAATGATTTAACCCGAGCCCAGCAAATGGAATTCGAACACCGACTCAACAGTTTAGAGTTCCGAGAAAAGGTGTTAGAACAGGCTAGACTTATGGATGTGCAAGAAGAAGTTTTTGCTCAACAGATAAAGGATGATATTGTGAATGGAGCTGCATTAATCGAAAGTGAGCAATACAATAATGGTTTCTTTAAGAGACATTGGCGTAAACTTTTAGGAGCCATAGGAATGGTGCTAGGGATTCTTTTTATTGTTCAATTTTTGCTTTCGCAAAAGGAATCTAAACCCGTTGAAACGCTTTATGCAGATTACTTCATGCACATGCCTGCAGATCTAAATATGCGGGGTCTTGAAGATGATGATTATGAAGAGGTTTACTTTATAGGCTTAGATTTATTTGCCAAAAGGCATTACAAAGAGGCCATCAGAAACTTTGATTTGCAAACGAAAACTTACGAAAGTTCGGATTTAGTAAAAGCAATCTGCCATGGAAAATTAAATGAAGTTGAAGCCTCCTTTAAATTACTGTTGCCTCTATTGAGTTCTAAAAATCCAGACATTCAGCAAAATGCAGAATGGTATTTCTTAGTGAATAAAATGCACAAAAAGGAATTGTCAACAAAAGACGGTTTACTTCAAAAGCTCATAGCAAATGAAAAACACGTTTTTCACGCATGGGCAAAACGTCTTCAATTAGAATTATGAAAACTTGGATTCTTTGAGTAAAAGTATCACATGATCTACCATTTGGTCAATACTCATATTCGTATTGTCAAGTTCGATCGCGTCTCCTGCTTTTTTAAGGGGGCTGTCAGATCGGGTAGAATCAATGGTATCTCTTTTGATCAGGTTGGCAAGAACTGAATTGTAGTCTATGTCAATGCCTTTGGCTTGGAGTTCATCATAGCGTCTTTTGGCTCTAATTTCTGAGCTTGCAGTTAAGAAAATTTTTAATTGAGCTGCTGGGAAAACGACCGTCCCGATGTCTCTGCCATCCATGACAAGATTGTTCTCTTGAAGGTATTGTCTTTGCTGTTCTACCAATCTTTTTCTTACGGCTGAAATGGTTGATACCTCGGAAACAAAGTCTGATATTTTAGGTAATCGGATATCCTCTGTAACCTCTCGGCCATTGATGAAGGTCAGTTGGATATTATCCTTTTGCTTGAAATAGATCTTCGTATTATGCAGTAAATCTTCGATCTCCTTCGATTGATTTATTTGAAGATTTTGCTCTTGCATGAGGAGGGTAATGCAGCGATACATGGCACCTGTGTCTACATATAGATAATTGAGCTTTTTAGAAAGACGTTTAGCCAGTGTTGATTTGCCACATGAAGAATGACCATCGATGGCAATAACTATATTTTGGGTTGGATTTTTCAATTAAAAAAAGTCTTGTAAAGGTAATTTACAAGACTCTGTTTCTTTTTTAAAGACTTTGAATTAATATTCGTCTTCATTGAATAGAAAATCAGCTTTTCTAGGGTAATCTGGCCAGATATCTACCATGGATTCATAAATCTCCCCTTCGTCGTCTTCAATTGCTTGTAAGTTTTCAATAACTTCTAAAGCTGCACCGGATCTAATGGCGTAATCTATCAATTCGTCTCTAGTAGCTGGCCATGGTCCGTCTTCTAATTGATGTGCTAATTCTAATGTCCAATACATAATTTACTATTATAAATTTTAACGTCTGTTGTACGGTAATTAACCAATAAATGCCGAAAAACATTTCAACAAAAGTAAAAAATTTTGTCAGAGGAGAAATTAATTCAATAAAAAAAAATTATTAACATGTAATCTATTGATAATCAGTTGATTATCAATTCTTTAAATGATCAGCATTGCATCTCCGTAACTGAAGAAATTGTATTTTTCCTTCACAGCCTCGGCATATGCATCAAGAATTAACTCTTTTCCACCAAATGCACTAACCATAATTAGTAGGCTAGATTTAGGAAGATGGAAATTAGTGATCATGGCATCTGCGATGCTAAACTCATAGGGTGGATATATAAATAGATTGGTCCATCCGCTTGCTTTCTTTAATCCATTCGTAGCAGAAACTGCAGATTCAATGGATCTCATACTTGTTGTACCAACAGAACAAACTCGCTTTCTATTTGTCTTTGCAGTATTTACAATATCTGCACACTGATCAGAAATACTGAAATACTCTGCATCCATTTTATGCTTAGATAAATCTTCTACTTCAATGTCTCTGAAAGTTCCAAGACCAATATGTAGTGTTACCTCTGCGAAATTTACTCCTTTGATTTCTAATTGCTTCATTAGCTTTCTACTAAAGTGTAGACCAGCTGTTGGTGCAGCTATTGCTCCAGGAACTTTAGCATAAACTGTCTGGTATCTTTCAGTGTCTATAGCTTCCGGCTCTCTATTTAGATATTTCGGTATTGGAGTTTGACCAAGAGATTTTAAAAGCTCCGTCAACTCATCATCCGTACCATCATAAAAGAATCTAATGGTTCTTCCTCTACTTGTGGTATTATCAATTACCTCTGCAACCAATACTTCATTACCTTCTTTATCATCAAAGTATAATTTATTCCCAACTCTGATTTTTCTAGCCGGATCAACAAGTACATCCCACAACTTTGACTCTTTGTTAAGTTCTCTTAAAAGGAAGACTTCAATATTCGCTTCTGTTTTTTCTTTTTTTCCGAAAAGTCGAGCAGGAAATACTTTTGTGTTATTAAATATGAAGGCATCTTGATCATCAAAATAATCAAGAACATCTTTGAAAACTTTGTGCTCTATCTTACCTGAATCCTTATGGACCACCATTAATCGAGACTCATCTCGTTCTTTATTTGGGTATTTTGCAATAAGTTTTTCTGGTAATTCAAAGTTGAATTGTGATAATTTCGTCCTCATAGTGTATAGTTAAATGGGCTGCAAAAATAAACATTCTGCGGTTTTATAATAGCCTAAGCCGTTTTGATTACAAGGAATCTGCCATTAAATTAGGCATTTGGGGCTATTTTTCGTCCTCTTTTTAGGTAATCAAATGATTCATAAAGCATAAATCGGTTTTTAAGTCTCTGCTAAATTTGCGCAAGCGTATATCTAAACACCACTTTCATCTAAAAACCGCCATCTTCAGAAGCATTCTATTTAAATTTAAGGAATATGATTCTGACCAAATTAATTGTAGAAAGTTTTAGGCAATCATTGCAAGCCCTTCGATCCAATAAGTTGAGGACCTTTCTTTCATTGTTAGGAATCATGATTGGTATCTATTCCATTATTGTCGTTAAGTCTGCGGTAGATTCTTTCCAGGATTCTATTTTGAACGGTTTCTCTGAATTAGGTTCTGATGTTGTTTATGTAGATAAATTTCCATGGAATGAAGATGGTGAAATGAACTGGTGGAAATATCAAAAAAGACCTAATCCAGACATTGATGATTACAAGGCTATTCTAAAAAAATCAAAATTATCTGAGGCAGTTTCCTACACTGTTTTTCAAGGAGGGAAAACGATAAAGCATAAATCCAATAATGTTGAAAACACCTTTATAATGGGTGTTACTCCTGGGTTTGAAAAAATACAAGCATTAGAAGTCAAGGATGGTCGGTTCTTTTCTGCTGTTGAAAATGCAAGCGGCTCGGATCGCGTTGTTTTGGGTAATGCCATAGCAACGGCTCTTTTTGAAGGGAAACCTGCCGTAGGGAAAGAGGTAAAGTTTATGGGCAAGACCTATCAGGTCATCGGAGTTTTAGCAGAGGAAGGGGAGAGCATGTTTAATTTTATGGATTGGGATGAAGCCATCGTTATCACCCTGTCGAATTTAAGGCGCATGATCCAGGTGAAAAACAACAACAACATAGGAGAAATGCTTCAAGTCAAGGCTGCGAAAGGCGTGGATTTGAATGATTTGACAGGCGAATTGGCAGGGATTGTGCGTGCCCAGCGCAAACTTAGCCCGAGGGAAGAGAATAATTTTTCACTTAATGAGATCACGATGCTTAACCAGATGCTCGAAAGCATATTTGGGGTTGTAAATACCTCTGGCTTTATCATTGGAATATTTGCCCTTATTGTCGGTATGTTTAGTGTAGCCAATATCATGTTTGTCTCGGTAAAAGAACGTACTTCCTTAATAGGTGTTAAAAAGGCGCTCGGGGCAAAACAGTATATTATTCTTACTGAATTTCTCTTGGAAGCTATGATTTTATGCCTAATAGGCGGCGTCATCGGTATAATATTAGTCTTTTTTACGCTTAAAGGAATTTCTGCGGTGTCACCTTTAGACCTGTTTATGAGTTGGCCCAATGTGATGCTAGGTCTTGTAAGCTCAATAGTGGTGGGCATTCTATCAGGAATTATTCCAGCACTTCAGGCCTCAAGACTTGATCCAGTAGTGGCCATAAGAAGCTAATAATGTTTCTGCTTAGAATGAGCTTAAATATTTGAATTATTAGCAAATAAGAATATCTTTGCAATCCAAAATTTAGATCAACTAAATTCTCTTTTAAAATGGACGCTATTAAATATATTGAAGATCAGTTATCACTAAAGAACGATCATCCTGCATTTAGACCAGGAGATAACGTAGCCGTAAGCTATAAAATCGTTGAGGGTGCTAAAGAAAGAATCCAGATTTTTAAAGGAGATGTGATTCAAATCAAAGGTCAAGGAGGTACAAAGACTTTTACTGTGAGAAAAATCTCAAGCGGTGTAGGTGTTGAAAGAATCTTCCCTTTCAGTTCTCCAAATGTTACCAAAATTGAGATTCTTAAAAGAGGTAAAGTTAGACGTGCTAAACTTTACTACTTAAGAGAATTGACTGGTAAAAAGGCCAAGATCAAAGAGAAGAAATTCGTTCAGAAAAAGGACTAATTCACTTACGGTCTTTCCCAAAGTTTTTTTCCTCTAACTAAAATGTCTTTTGTATTCACAAAGAGTTCCTCTTCTGTGACATTCTCTATTTTTATCTCCTGCCATTCAGATGTACATTGATGTCTTATCTGATTTTCCTTAGTACCAAAACCGATCGGTAAGCTAAGGGCTGGAACATCCGTTAACAATCGATAATAGACTTTTAGGTTATTGCCTTTTTCTTGTGCGTAATATTCTAAAACTGGAATGGTCGGTTCACAAAGGTATTGTTCCCAAAAGGCACTTAAATCTTTCTTGCAATACTCGGACATAAACGAAGTCAACTCTTGAGTATCCGTCTGCTTCATTAAAAATTCTCCATAGACAGCCTTTAATAAATCAAACCAGAGTTTGTCATCTCCAAGGTAGGTGCGAAGGCTGTGAAGAATCATACTCCCTTTGTAGTATTGATCAGAAACTTTCCAATCCCCAAAATTCACATCTAAAGGGCCAACAATTGGTTGCTTATTTCCAATGTAAGGACGTTGTAAATCGAGATAAGTATTCACCGCTTCTCTGCCGTAATGATATTCTACGTACAAGGCCTCCATATAGGTAGTAAATCCTTCATGAATCCACATATCCGCATGATCTTTAACAGAGACCGCATTTCCCCACCATTCATGACCAGCCTCATGTACAATAATATAATCCCAATCCATGCCTTTAGGTATCATCGTTCCTTGATAACCTCTTTGGTAACCGTTCCCATAGGCGATGGCGCTTTGATGTTCCATTCCTAGGTATGGCGTTTCTACCAAAGCAAAGCCATCTTCCCAAAATGGGTATGGTCCAAAGTAATGCTCAAAGGCTTCTAGTACTCCATGAACTTGTTGAAAATGTGTTTTAGCTTTTTCTGAATTTTCTCTCATGACGTAATAATCACAAGCAAGGTCTCCATTGGTTTCTGATTGGTAGACGTCTGAAAAGTGATAGTAGTCGCCTACATTAAAAGTGACATTGTAATTATTAATTGGATAGCCAACCTTCCAGTGGTATGTGGTTTTATCTTGCTGTGTATCCGTACTTTCTAAGTTCCCATTGCAGACGGCAAAAAGAGAAGAGGGTACGGTAAAATGAAAGTCAAGAGAATCTGGTTCATCGGAAAGGTGATCTTTATTAGGCCACCATAAACTTGCGCCGATGCCTTCACATGAAACAGCAACCCATGGATTTCCATTATTGTCAGTGCGCCAGATGAATCCTCCATCCCATGGTGGATTTACAGCCTGCTTGGGAATGCCTTGGTAGTAGACGGTCATTATATTTATGGAACCCAATTCAAAACTAGGCACCTCAACAAAGCAGGCATTGCCATTTCTTTCAAATGTGGTAGATTGATTGGCTACTATGATAGAATCAATAGCCATATTCTCAAATAGGTCTATTTGGACTTTGGGGCTCGACTTTAGCCATTTAAAGGTGATTGTATTCTTTCCGACGATAGATTTGTTTTCAACATTTAAATCTATCTCTAGGTCATAATGCAATACATCGTAACAATTTCGTTCTAGTCTAAGACTACCGCGAAGTGTATCTGCTTTCGAGAAACGATATTCATTGTAATGCTTGGTATGTTGATGACACTGTGCATTTACCTTGGAAATGGGCATAAAGGCTAGACAAATGAAGGCAAAAATTACTTTTTTGTGCATCGTGATTCTTCTTGATTTTTTAATTGAACGAACCTAAATTAGATTTATCGTTTGAAAGATTCTGTTTTTTTATCTAGTTTAAGCCAAATTTTCAGGCAAAAGACGTCTTTAGTGAGGTTTATAGGTTTAGCATTCATTTTTTTACTGTTTTCATGTGGTTTTGACAACTCTGGAGCCAAGCCTTCGTACACCAAAGTCGAAAAGTTGTCCCCAGGCCAATATAACGTCACAAGTGCTTTCAGAAATGGGAAAAGCACTTCTTCCTTGAATGGAGCCTATTATATTATACAGGACGATCGTATTAAAACCAATCTCAGTCAGACGTTGGATTCGATTGAGACCAAATACAAGTATAAGGACAATAAAATATCTCATTCTGATAGTAATGCTTTAAATTTTGATGTCGTAAACCAGTCTTCTGACTCATTAAGGTTGCTCACAGAGCTAAGAGGATTTACCTTCGAGATAATATTATTACGCGCAGATACACTCAATGAGAATTAGACTTTTACTCTTAATTACCTTTCTTTTTTTTCAACATTTTGGTTACGCCTTAGATGTGAGTGTTACACATATGCAATGTTACTCTGAGGAAAGCGGAGAGTACTTAGAATTGTATGTGCGGATTAATGGGAATACGGTTGCTTTCGACTCTTTAGATGGCCAGATCAAAGCTTCAATCCTTGGGTTGATTTTGATTAAAGAGGATAATGAGATTATCACGGCTGATAAGTTTAGTATTGAAAGTCCATTGGTCGATGTTCCCATGGATTTTTGGAGTAAAAGAATTTATAAATTACCTCCTGGTGATTATAAACTAGAGTATACTTTTTCCGATTTAGCGGATGAAACCAATACCATTAATCAGCAGCGTTCTATTGCGATTCGTAATAAAGTGGAGAATACAACTTCGTGTTCTGATATTTTATTAATGGCAACAGTAGCAGGTGAGGATTCTGATCTGCCTTTCGGCAAATATGGATTCAGTTTTGAACCCTTAGCCTTTGATATGTTGGATCCCAGTCTAGATAAATTACTTTTCTTTTGGGAGATGTATGATTTAGACCAATTGTCTGGTCGACATTTTATGAGTATGACGATTTATCCTGGATTTACTGGAACGTTGGAGAATAAGGTACTTCAAAAACATAAAAAAATAGACCTTGACGATAAGGTTATAATCGTAGAAGAATTTCCAATCCTTGATTTAGTTTCAGGCGAATACCATTTGACGTTGGAATTATTTAATGAGGAGAAGAAACAGGTATTATTTAGTGAAAAGAATTTCACCTTAATTCAACCTACTTCTGACGAGAGGCAGACCATGATCTTTGATAAAGAATTTGAAAATTCATTCGTCCAAGTGTTAACTCTGGATGAATTGAATTACAGCCTTCGAGCTCTGGCTCCACAACTTTCTAGTAATTTAGTTGAGAGTTTAAATACGACCCTTAAAAGTGGAAATTTAAAAACACGAAAATATTTTCTTTATAGCTATTGGGCGAATGTATTTCCTGATCGTCCTGGGCACGCATATGAATCTTATATGAAGGTCGCACGTGCTGTTGATAATAAATTTTCAAGTCATTTTGGACATGGCTTCGAAACGGATAGAGGACATCTCTTTCTTAAGTATGGAACGCCGAATGATATTATAGAGGTGATTGATGAAGTCAATACTCCTCCTTACGAAATATGGGTGTACTATGATTTCCCGTATACCCAGCAATCTAACGTTAAGTTCCTATTCTACAATCCATCTCTGTCTGGGGATGATTTTATCTTATTACATTCTAATTGCTCTGCTGAAATTCAAAATAAGCAATGGCAACAAGTCCTCTATAGTGATGCCTATAATGAAAGGCAAGGCAATACAATTGACGGCGTTAACATGCAGGATAACTTTAATAGAAAGGCCTTAAGATACTTTAACGACAATTAAAGCTAATTATACCAAAGATTTGTACTTTTGTCGGGATTTGAAAGGCCAATTTTCACATCTTTATTCATCGTTTTGGCAAGAAATTTAGGAA
Organism: Saprospiraceae bacterium; assembly: GCA_020627785.1. GTDB lineage: Bacteria > Bacteroidota > Bacteroidia > Chitinophagales > Saprospiraceae > JAHDBF01. The sequence goes on along the minus strand of JAHDGF010000027.1, from coordinate 18,283 downwards.
TTTGAGAACAAGTACAATTTACCGCACTTTACAGTCTATCAGTTTCATTTTAATTCTGTTGTTAACCAGCATTTGCGTAAGCGCACAAACTGGAACACTCAGAGGCCATGTGTATGATTCAGAAACAGGTGAGGCAATTATTTTCGGAAATATCACTGTTGAGAATACGACCTTGGGAACGAACACGGATATTGATGGACTTTTTGTTCTACCCGATGTCCCGGTAGGAGAACAGACCCTAACAGTAAGTTACCTTGGATATGCTCCTAAAAATATAACCATAAATGTAGGGGAGGGTAAAGTGATTTATCAGAAGATATTGTTGTCAACGGATGGTGTACAATTAAAGGCAGTAGACATTTCTGCTAGACGAGAAAGTGCAAGGACAGAAGTTCAAATTTCAAAATTACAGGTAACTCAAAAACAAATCAAAGCTTTGCCTTCTACTGGGGGTGATGCAGATATACTACAATACTTACAAGTACTTCCAGGGGTAATAACCACAGGTGACCAAGGAGGCCAGATTTTTATCCGTGGTGGATCACCCATCCAAAACAAAATCATGTTGGATGGAATGACGATTTATAATCCTTTTCACTCCGTTGGATTTTATTCAATTTTTGAGACTGAACTCATAAAGAACGTAGATGTATTAACAGGGGGATTTAATGCTGAACATGGTGGAAGAATTTCAGCGGTAGTTGATATTAATACAAGAGAAGGAAATAAAAAGAGATTGGCGGGGCAGGTTTCTGGAAGTCCATTTATGGTAAAGGCATTGCTTGAAGGTCCAATTCTTAAATTGAAAGAAAATGGAGCTGCTGCAAGTTTTGTACTGACTGGAAAACGATCCATAATTGATCAAACGTCAAAGACGCTTTATTCTTATGCCGGTGTAAACGATACCATTGGGTTACCATTCTTCTTCAATGACCTCTACGCTAAGTTTACGCTTGCCGCAAATAATGGTAGTAAGGTGAATGTATTTGGTTTTAACTATCAAGATAATTACAACAATCCGTTGATAGCTGAGATCGGTTGGAGAAACTCTGGAGGTGGATTTAATTTTAATTTGCTGCCTGGAAATTCTAATCTAATTGTTAATGGAATCGCAGGATATTCAGATTATTTCTCAGAGATAAATACCGTTGATGAAAATCCAAGAAATAGTGGCATTAGAGAATTTTTCATTGGCATCGATTTTGGAATTTTCGGCGGTAACAAATCGGAAGTAAACTACGGGGTTGAAGTTAAAAGTATTCGTACGGATTTTAATTTCACCAATGTCTTTGGAGTTCCTCTGGAACAATTTCAGAATACGACAGAACTTTCAGCATTTGTAAAGTACCGAAAGTCATGGGATAAATTAGTTATTGAGCCCGGCGTTCGATTGCAATATTATGCTTCTCTTCCAGAAGGTTCAATCGAACCTAGACTTGGAATCAAGTATAACATCACCGACTTCTTTAGATTCAAAGCGGCAGCAGGAATTTATTCGCAAAACCTCATTGCAGCATCCAATGAAAGAGATGTTGTTAATTTGTTTACTGGATTTTTGTCTGGTCCTGATGAAAGATTTAATGACTTAAATGGTGATCCGGTTTCATCAAAGATTCAAAAATCTCAGCATGTTGTCGGTGGATTTGAAATAGATCTTTTCAAAAATCTAGAAGTTAACATAGAGGGATACATCAAGAACTATCCACAGTTGATTATCGTGAATCGAAATAAGTTGTCAGCTGCAGATTCTAATTATGCTACAGAAACAGGACAAGCTTATGGAGGAGATATTTCACTAAAATATCAAACACCAAATTGGTATTTCTGGACTACTTATTCTTTAGGGTTTGTCAATAGATTTGATGGAGAGCAAGAGTACAGAACAATTTTTGACAGACGTCATAATTTTAATTTCCTGGCAAGTTATACCATGGGTGAAAAACAAGATTGGTTGTTTTCAGCGAGATACAATTTTGGTACGGGATTCCCTTTTACTCAGACACAATCTTTTTATAATTACCAGCCATTCTTAGAAGGGGCTTCAACGGAATATGAAACGAATAATTCAGAGAATATTGGTATTATATATTCTGATGTAAGAAATGGTGGCGAATTACCTCCCTACCATAGATTTGATATTTCTGTGCAGAAAGATATCCAATTGTCAAAAACAACTGGTTTAGAAATCGTAGCGGGGATAACGAATATTACGGATAGAAGAAATATTTTCTATTTCGATAGAGTTAGATATGAAAGGGTAGATCAATTACCAATATTGCCATCATTGGCTATACGTTTCAATTTTTAAAACATGAAATTAACTTCAATTTTCTTTGCGCTAACGCTTTTGTTATTTGTTGGTTGTAAGGATGAATGTGATGGAGTAGACTGTAATAGTAATGGGACCTGTGTAGAGGGAACTTGTGCTTGTGATCCTGGATATGAAGGAACCAATTGTGAAACAGAACTAAGAAGTGGTTTTATTGGAAACTATGAAGGTCCGATTGATTGCGGAGTAATACTCGGAGGTTCAGATGCAACTTTGAGCATTACAAGTGAGGTTTCAGCGGCTGATCAGATCAACCTTGACTTTAGCATAGAAATCTTAGATATTACACCAATCACTGGCACAGTTACCAGCCAAGATAATTTCACCATTAACACAAATATGCAGTCTGTAGAAATCAATGGACAGCAAGTGGATGTTACCATTTCAGGGGAAGGAATCTTGCAGGCGGACAATAGTATTTCCATTTTATTGAACACAGACCCTGGCTTTGGGGTGATTAGTTGTGATGCCATCTTTTTAAGGATTTAGGCTGCTATTCAATATTTTGATATTATCCATTTCTGATTGTCTAAAATTCGTTTAAATTTGCGCTCATAAATCGCTAAGATGTACCATAATTTAAATTTGAATTCCGAAGAGAAAAGCTTGCTTAAAAAGGCAATACCTTGGATTACCTTATTGATTGCAGGAGCAGATGGAACCATAGACGACGAGGAGTTGGAATGGGCCAAGAAGATTACGAGCATCAGATCTTATAATTTCCCAGAAGGATTATCTGAGTATTATCAGGCGGTTGGTCTAGATTTTTCATCAGTTTTAGATGCTGAACTTGGAGCTTTACCTGAGTCTCAAGATGAAAGAATGTCTACTTTAACAAGTAACCTAGAATCATTGAACGAAGTTTTGGCAAAAATGCCTAACAACACCGCCTATGATTACTATAAGAGTTTTACCAGTTTTGCAGAGCACGTCGCTAAAGCCACAGGTGGATTCTTGCGATTTTTCAGTGTAAGTGTAGAAGAGAAGAAGCTTCTGAACTTGCCGATGGTGAAGCCATTTGAATTTGTCGCTGAAGAAGAGTAGGCAGTTCTATTCAAGGAAATAATTGTTTGCATTTCATTTCTTTTGTACATTGAAATACAAGCCAAGCTTATGCGAGCAATTGTAACATTCATATTTATATTTTTTATTACTTTTTTAAGTGCACAAGAAGTTGCAACTTATAGAGGAAAAATTGTGGACTCTAATTCTTTAGAGCCACTAATCGGTGCGAGCATTTATGTGCCTAGTAAGGAACTTGGTAATTATTCCAATGTAGATGGAACATTTCAATTGGAGCTTACTCCTGGAACCTACGAAATAGAGATTAGTTATGTAGGATATGAAAACATAAAATTATCCAAAACCATTACTAGCTCCAATGAGATAGATGTGATATCCATGGAGTCCTCAGATCTGCTCTTAGAAACAGCTACCATAACTGGTTCAAAATATGAAAGAAGTTTGGCGGACGCACCGGTATCTATCAGTGTTCTTCCGACCAAATTGGTAGAATCCTACAACACTCAGAGCATCGCAGAAATTTTAGATAAAATTCCTGGCGTTCAAATGATCGATGGCCAAGCTAACATTAGAGGAGGTTCAGGCTTCTCTTACGGGGCTGGAAGTCGGGTCATGCTTTTAGTAGATGAAACACCTGCCTTGCAAGTGGATGCGGGTAGACCGGTATGGGCAGATATGCCCATTGAAAATTGCAGTCAAGTTGAGGTAATAAAAGGTGCCTCAAGTGTACTTTATGGTTCTTCGGCAATGAATGGTATTATTCATTTTAGGACAGGCTATGCAACATCGGAACCTGAGACTAAAGTGAGTCTCAGTTATGTAAATTATCGCCCACCGGCAGATCCTAAGAAACTGTGGTGGGATAAATCACCAAGAGATATTTTCGGATCAGTGTTGCATAAACAAAAATTTGGGAAGCTGGATGTGGTTGCACATGCAAACTATCAAGATCAATCCAAGTTCTTTTTCTTCAATAATAATACACCAGAGCTAGAAGATGATTCTCCAATGTTTAATAAACAGTTTAGGGGAGGATTAAATCTTAGATACAGAATTACAGATCGAACTTCTGTGAGCTTCAATGGTATTTTTGTCAATAAGAAGTTTACTAATTACCTTATCTGGAAAGATCCAATCAGAGGTGCCTATTCAAATATCTATGGGGGACTTACAGAAGGAAATAGTGTACGCTTATACCTTGATCCATCTTTCCGTCATTATGGAAAGAATGGTGTTTCTCATAAATTGATTACTCGAACTTTTTATGTAGATAATCAAAATAATAACAATCAATCCAATTCATCCATTTCAGAGTACATAGAATATCAGGCTCAGAAAGATTTTAAAAGCATAGGTTTATTGGTTACAACCGGAGCCTCTACTTTGCTTAATTCTTCTGATTCTGCATTGTTTGGTGATACGACATTTACTTCTAGAAATTTTGCGATTTATGCTCAGGTGGAAAAGAAGTTTCATGAGAAACTGAATTTGATTTTTGGGGTGCGGGCAGAACGCAATGTTCAATTGAGTCCAGAAGAATTTCAAGGATTTACAATCCCAGAAGGAAGAGATGATGATTCTAAATTTATAGCAAGAGCGGCGATGAGTTATCCATTAATGGAGTTTACATTTTTGAGAGCATCTTTTGGGCAAGGATATCGGTACCCAACGATTACGGAGAGATTTATCTCTACCTCTTTTGGTGGGTTCAATATTTTTGCGAATCCTGACTTAGAGCCTGAGCAAGGTTGGTCCTCAGAAATCGGCTTGAAGCAAGGTTTTAAATTTGGTGGTTTTAATGGATACTTGGATCTAGCAGGATTTGTGAGTCAATATAATAATATGATGGAATTTACTTTTGCCTCTATTGATGGGACCGTCGGATTCCGATCAGAGAATGTTGGTGAGGTGGATATACGTGGGATAGAAGTAAATGTTGCTGGAACTACTAGCTTAAATGACTGGGAGTTTAATGTACTTGCCGGATATACTTACATAGATCCAACATATAAGGACTTCGACATCAATGATGAATTGAGGTCTTCTCTAAGCTCTTCTATTTTATTTGATGGTGGTTCGCTAATAGATGTTGAGCCTGAAAATATTTTAAAGTACAGGTCTAAGCATAATATTAAGGGGGATATGGAAGTAGGGTATAAGGGAATAAACTTAGGTGCTACCTTAGCCTATGTAAGCAGGGTACCTAATATTGATTTAATATTTGGAAACTTTGGTTCTATAAGAGAATACCGGTCGATTAACAATATCGGTTACTCGACAATAGATCTTAGGTTGGCTTACAATTATAAAATTTCGGATGAGCTTGAAGCAAAGATATCTTTGATCGGGAAGAATGTATTTAATGAAGAGTACACCTTAAGACCTGGATTGTTGGAGGCGCCTCGGAACATCGGTGCGAGGATCGATTTTGTTTTCTAAAGAACTTTACGTGCGCTTAACCGTTAAAAGGATAAATTAAGTTATAATGAAAAAATATTCATTAGTATTTGTTGGTTGCTTTTTATTTATGCTTGGCTGTAAAGCTGAAAAGGTAAAGGATGCAACAGAAGAAAAATTAAGCACTTCAGCAATTGAATCCGTAAGCTCGGAAGTGGATGAGGTGGAAACAGAGGTGATTTCAGTTGAAGTACTAGAATTAGAAGAAACAAAGAGTAGTGAAGTCGTTGTAAAAGAAGAAGTTGAACCAAAGAATAACACACAAGCAGAAGCAGCGAAGGTAAAAGCTCAAGTCCAAGAAAAAATAGAATTAACTGCACCCACTAAATCAGAGGTTACGGTAAAGCCTATTCAAGAAGAGGATAAAAAACCAGAAGAAGTTGTAACTCAAGTTTCCACTGGGAGTACATTTGCGGAAGCGGATGTTAAAGAAAAATTGAAAGATAAAATTGAGCCTGCTACAGAAATAGTTCCTGAGGTTAAAGAATCAAAAAAGACCCTAGAAATCTCACACGAAGTATTCAATGAATTACTGAAAAAGTATGTAAGTGCAAATGGCATGGTGGACTATGCTGGATTAAAATCTGAGATTACAGTGCTCGATGGTTATCTCGCTGAGTTGTCTAGTAATTCCCCAGCGGATGCGTGGAGTAAATCTAAAAAACTAGCTTATTGGATTAATGCTTACAATGCATTTACCTTAAAGTTAATCTTAGATAACTATCCATTGTCTAGCATTACAAATTTATATGGGGGCAAGCCCTGGGATAAAAAATGGATCGAGATTGGTGGAAAAACTTATTCATTAAATAATATTGAGAATGATATTATTCGTCCCACATTTAACGAACCAAGAATTCACTTTGCTGTGAACTGTGCCGCAGTTTCATGTCCTAAATTGGGAAACTTTGCTTTTACTGAAAATAACCTAGAGGCAAAATTGGAAAAAAATACCAGAGAGTTTATCAACAGTTCTCAGAACAGCATCAGTGCCGATCAAGTTCAGGTTTCTAAAATATTCGATTGGTACAAAGAAGACTTTGGGGATTTAGTGGAGTTTCTGAACAAGTATTCAGAAACTAAAATTTCCAGCGGTACTAAAGTGAAATTTGGGGATTATGATTGGAAGTTGAATGGAAAGTAAAATTGTCTTTCTTGACAGCCATACTTCTAATCCTCATGTAGATCTTTCTTGGGAGAGTTTCAGAGCTTTAGGAGAATTTACGCATCATAAAAATCTAAAAGCAGAAGATGAACTTCTTGCTGCTTCTGCAAATGCAGAAATTTTAATTGGTAATAAGATTATCTTTTCAGAAGCGTTAATCAGGGAGCTTCCTTCTTTGAAGTTGATTTGTGTGGCAGCAACTGGATATAATAATGTTGATCTCCAAGCATGTAAATCAAGAGGAATTCAAGTTTGCAATGTTTCAGGTTATAGTACTCCCGGTGTATGCCATCAAGTATTTGCCTTAATCTTTGGATTGATTAATCGGGTGGAGACTTATTCAAAAGAAGTGAAGCAGGGAGCTTGGGCCAGTCAAGAATATTTTTCATATCAACATCAACCTTGGTCAGAATTGGAAGGTAAGGTCCTGGGCATTTTTGGATTTGGTACGATTGGCCAGGCTGTCGCTAGGGTGGGGTTAGCCTTTGGAATGCGTGTTATTGCCTGCAAAAGAAAAGCCATGACTTTTCCAGAGGTTGAATTTGTGTCTAGAGAAGAATTATTTCATAGTTCTGATGTACTTACCTTACATGCTAGTCTCAATGAACATACGGAAGGATTGGTGAATCGAGCTACGCTTGCGCAAATGAAATCTTCTGCAATACTCATAAATACTGCAAGGGGTGGATTAATTCATGAGAAGGATTTAGCTGAGGCATTGAAAAATAGAGTGATTAAAGGTGCTGGTTTAGATGTAATGGTTGACGAGCCGCCAGCATTGAATCACGAATTCTATGGTTTAGACAATTGTTTAATCACTCCACATCAAGCTTGGTCGAGCAGAGAATCAAGGGAACGATTGCTAAATGGCATCGTTGAAAATATTAAAAGTTATCAAGCAGGAGCTTTACTTAATCGTATTGCATAAAAAAAGCCCCGACGGGTCGGGGCTTATCTTTTCTTGGTTGTGAATCCTTATAAGTTAGGAATTCTAAGCGTTTGGCCAGGATAAATCATGTTAGGATCTTTCAGCATTGGCTTATTGGCTTCAAAGATTTCTGTATACTTCATCGGGTCTCCGTAGAATTCCTTTGCAATTTTAGAAAGGCTATCTCCAGATTTAACTTCATAAAATTGAGAAGTTGGTGGAGGAGTGGTAACAGAAATTCTATCATCTACAGATCCGATACCGTCAACGTTTCCGACCATTAAGACTGCTTTTTCCTTGTCATCGACACTTGAAGTGATGCCGTAAATCACTGCTTTACCATCGTCAAATTCGATGTCTAAGTTATCAATAGCAAGTCCAGATGACGCAACCATATTTTTTAATATGCTAGCAGTTCTTGCCTCACCAGCAGCTTCATTGGCTTCAGCTGCCGCATTTGCTTCATCATTTGCTGCGGCCTTATCTTTTAGGATGCTTGATCCTGCATTCTTTAAAAAGGAGAATAATCCCATAATTTGTTTTTTGCGTTATTTAGTGAAATAATATGCAATTATATCAAATAGATTCGGTCGAAAATAATTCCCTAAAGGGCGTTTATTTTTCATTTGGTCAATAAAATCCGAGGAGAGAGCAGATTCCTTGAAAAATTGCACGTTTTGCATCTTATAAAACATTATAATATCAAGGTTAAAAGCCTATATTTGCGGAGTTTTTCTAAATAAATACTATAAAGATTCCACAATGCAAGGAAAGGGATTAATTAAGCTTTTTTTCATCTTATTGGTGTTGGTGTCACTTTTGCAGATTTTTTACACCTTTCCAACAGGAAAAGTAGAGCGTGATGCAGAAAGTTTTGCTGAAATGGCAGCAGCTAAAGGAGCGAATGAAGTTGAGTCATATCAATTAAGAAAAGAAGCGAGAGCAAGTTATCTGGATTCTATGTCTTCAGAGGAGATATTTAAAATTCCTCTATTTCAAGGATTTACGTACGATGACCTCAAAAAGAGACAATTAAACCTAGGACTAGATCTGAAGGGTGGAATGAGTGCTGTACTCGAAGTTGACTTGAAAGAGCTATTGGTTAGATTATCTGGCAATAGTAGAGATCAGGCCTTCAATACAGCCCTTGAAAATGCAGAAGCTGCAAAAAGCGGCTCGCAGTCTGACTTTATTAACTTGTTCTTCCAGGAATACCGTAAGATACCAGCAGAGCAAAAGACTAGTTTGGCTAGAATTTTCAGTAGAGATGCTGAATTAAAGGAATTAATGAGTCTTGATACGGATGATGGAGAGGTTGTAAGATTATTGAGAGAGAAAGCTGATGAGACGGTGTTATTAACCTTCAATAGACTAAAGCAGAGAATAGATAAATTAGGGGTAACTCAGCCGAATGTGAATCTTGATGCAGCAAGAGATCTTATTTTAGTAGAGATGCCGGGTATTGACAACCCAGCGAGGGCAAGAAACTTCCTTCAATCTAGTGCAGCTTTGGAATTCTGGAATACCTACCGAATCAATGATCCGGGGATATCTGGAGCGTTCCAGCAAGCAGATAAGGTTTTAGGTAATAATGGAGAAGTTGTTGTGAACACAGTTAAGTTTGACACCATATATACACCAACTCTTGATTCATTAGGTCAGGAAACAGGCGATTCAACTTTCCAAGTTGTTGAAAGAGCCAATGATGTATTTAATAATGCTGGTCCATTATTATCAATTTTTGATCTAAATGGGGCGAATGGTGGATTGGCGTATCCTCAATCGGTGATGGGTGCTGCTGATAGAAATAAGAAGAAAACAATCACTGAATTGCTTAATAAGCCAGCGGTGAAGAACTTATTCCCTGCAGATTCCGAATTCTATTGGAGTCGAAAACCATCCAAGTTTACAGCTGAAGATGTTGACGTTGACAGATATGATTTATATTTAATCAAAAAGCAAACTGGTTCAAACAGTGCGCCACTTGAAGGAGATGTTATTGTAAGTGCATCAGCTTCTCCAAATACTACAGGAGAGATGGCTGTTGGTCTAAAGATGGATAACATCGGAGCTAAGAAATGGGCACAGATGACGACTGATGCTTTTAATGCAGGGCAGCGAGAGATAGCCATTGTATTGGATGACGAGGTGGTGTCTGCACCAAATGTAAATGGACCAATTACGGGTGGAAATTCTGAAATTACAGGATCATTTACCGTTCAAGAAGCGAATGATTTTTCAAGCATATTAGAGGTAGGAAAGCTACCTGCAAAAACTAAATTAATCCAAGAATCTACTGTAGGACCGACCTTAGGGGCTGAGAATATTAGTAGATCAATTAAGGCATTATTGATTGGACTTTCATTGGTCCTTTTATTTATGGTGTTTTATTATGGAGGTGCTGGTATTATATCATTAATCGCACTTTTATTAAACCTATTCTTCATTTTTGGAGCTTTGGCAAGTTTTGGTACTGTACTAACCTTACCGGGTTTTGCAGGTATTATACTTACGGTAGGTATGGCCGTGGATGCCAACGTAATCATATTTGAAAGGGTAAGAGAAGAATTAAGAGCTGGAAAGTCTTTATTGGCTTCTGTGACGGATGGATTCAGAAACTCATATTCTGCGATTGTGGATGCCAACGTAACTACCTTGTTGGTTGCTTTAGTACTATTTTATTATGGTTTAGGACCGATTAAAGGTTTCGCAACCATTTTGATTATTGGTGTACTTTGTTCAATGTTCACAGCAGTATTGATCGGTAGAATGATGATTGATTGGTGGATTTCAGGAGATAGAAATTTAAGTTTCTGGACTGGTCCTTCTAAAAACATGTTTGCCAATCTAAACATTGATTGGATTGGGAAAAGAAAGATTGCTTACATAGTTTCTGGTACTTTGATCGTCGCTGGATTGGCCTCCATTTTTACTCAAGGATTTGATCTTGGGGTGGATTTTCAAGGGGGTTATAAGTATGATGTACAATTCACTGAAGATGTAACCATTGATGCTGAGACCTTGAGATCAGGATTAGAAGAATACTTAGGACCAAGAACTGTTGTAAAAGCAGTTGACACTAGAAATACTTTCAACATTGTCACACCTTACTTAATTAATGAAGAAGGAGATGATGTTTCGGATAGAGTAATAACAAAACTACATGAAGGAATAACGGCCATTACTGGTAAGACCATTCCTTTAGATCAATTTAAATTGACGGATGTATTAAATACTACACACGTTACTAGTTCAAGTAAAGTGGGTCCTACCATTGCCGATGATATCAAGAAGAGTTCTTGGTATGCCGGTGTCATTGCATTAATACTCATATTCTTATACTTGTTCTTAAGATTTAACAAGTGGCAGTTTAGTTTAGGTGCCGTAGCAGCCGTACTACACGATTCATTGATTGTATTGGGATTATTCTCACTATTGAAAAACTTCATGCCTTTCAGCATGGAAATTGATCAAGCATTTATTGCGGCAATATTGACAGTCATTGGATATTCTATCAATGATACTGTTGTTGTATTTGATAGAATTAGAGAAGATTTAGGAATTTATACTAACAAGCCAAAAGATGAAGTAATTAACATGGCTTTGAATAGTACTTTTTCAAGAACGATTATTACCTCAGTTACTACCTTACTAGGAGTACTGATCTTATTGGTATTTGGAGGAGCATCTACAAAAGGATTCGCCTTTGCCTTGGTAATTGGTATTATTGTCGGTACATATTCTTCAATATTTATTGCAACACCAATCGTAAGAGATTTAACCGATAATTTAAAAGCTAAGAAAGTTCAAAAGAAAGAACGTTTCTCAAAGGCTTTGAATTAATTAAAAATAAACGTTAAAAAAGGGCTCCGGTTGGAAACAGCTGGAGCCTTTTGTCGTATTATACGTTATTATATCAAGTTTCTTTCCACTAGCTTAGAAAACAAGTTCTTGTAAATCAATTAGTTATATATTACACCTATCTTTTTAGTATGGTATTTGTTATATATAACTACAGATATCCCTCAAGCCTCATTTACGATACAACTTGTTTAAAGCTTATAGAAATCGTTTAAGAACTTAAGAGGAAAAAAATTATGATTGGAAAATTCGAAATAGGGTTTTTCTGCGTGTTTTATTTATTGGTAGGAATGAATGTTTCCTATGGGAATGGTGTTGATACATGCAGCGACCATACTGGAGAGAACGAGTCCACAACTCATGTAAATCTGGCTGCAAATGCTCCAGATTTGGTGTTAATGGCAGATGTTACTGTATGTGCTGGAACTCCCATTTTTCTTCCTGATTTGCCCATCGTAAATCAGAATGGAACGGATGTTACATATACCTACCACACTGAAACTCCACCGACTGACGTCAACAAAATCATCCCAGAAACAATAGTAATAACGACCAATGATACCATCTATGTCGTTGGTACAAGTAACGGATGCAGCACTGAACTAGAAGTTCCAATGGAGTTCGTGACCTCCCCAATTCTAGTTTTAGAAAATCCTATTACTGTCTGTCAAGGGCAAGATATTGTTTTGGATGATATTATGGTTGTAGACCTTGAGCTTACCGGGGCTGATATTAGTTATCATACTGGTCCAAATCCTAGTCCTCAAAATTTAATAAGCACACCGACTTATACTCCCGAACCGGGGCAGAATATTTATGCCTTCAGTGAATTGGGCTTATGTCAGTATGTGCTACCGCTGAATATAAATTTGATTAACGCACCTGACTTATTTATTACCACTCAACCTGTTGTGTGTAATGGTGTAGATGTAGTATTAGGAGATCTATTGATTTCAGATCTAAATAATTCTGGAATTGGCTGGACCTTCCATACTGCCTTGCCTGGTACGCCTCAGAATGAAATTACTGATTCAAGTTTAAGCTTTTCAGCGGATCAAACTTTTTATGCAATCGCTACGCTAGGTAACTGTGTCAGTGAACTTTCGATTAATGTTACCGTGACAAGTTCCCTCTATGCGGGTGAAGATAATATGGAGATCGCTTGCGCAAATACAGGCTTATTTGATTTGACAGAGTTGGTTACACCAGCGGCAGATCCTGGTAGTTTTATGCCCTTGGGAAGCCAACCTTATTTTAATGAAGTAACCAATACTTTTGATCTAAACAGTGTGCCTGCTGGAATTTATAATTTTGATTATTTAGTTGAGGGGACTGGCTCTTGTTTGCCTGATCAAGCGGCTTTACAATTAGAAGTGCTGCCTGCAACAAATGCGGGTGAAGATACCTTCGTTGAACTATGTGAAGGGACGACTGATTTAGTCGATATGAGTAATTTTTTATTCGGCGCGAATGGAATTAATGGAACCTGGAGACAGTTGACTGGAGATCCAATTAATTTGAGTAATAGTGCTGCAGTTGATTTTTCAAATGCAGCATCAGATACCATTGTTTTTCAATATATTTTGGATGGTGTTGCTCCTTGTATTAAGGATACTTCTATCATTACAATGGACATTACTCCAGCGCCAAAAGTGATAGGATCAGAGAGGAGATGTTCACCTGATTTAACCACATATACCTATGCCTTTTGGACAGATGATGAGGTAATCGGATCAGATTTTGGGACTGTTGTTGAGATGGGACTAGAGTTTTTGATTGAGGATATTCCTATTACGCAAACAATAAGTCTGACATTAAGAAATGATAAAGGCTGTGAGAAAGCATTTAGCATAGAGCCTCCAGATTGTGATTGTGCCTATGTTCCAAATCCTACAATTGTTGGGAATGTTTTTGCCTGTGCAGGTTCCGTAATTCCTCCACTGAGTATTGTTTTACCAGTTGGTTATTCTGCCAATTGGTTTGATGCTCCACAAGATGGCACTTTACTATTTGGGAATACAAATTCATTCAGTCCAGGTATTGGAACTCCAGGTTCATATGTTTATTATGTTGAAGTTTTTTCAACTGCTGATCCTAATTGTATCTCAGAAAGTCGTACTGAAATAATTTTAGAAATTTATAATTACCCGCCGCAGAATACATTGCAGTTACAAGGTTGTGTTACTGATCAGATTGCTGAATTTGATTTTGAAATGTTGGTTGAAGATATTTACCCAGGAGAAGAATACGAATTTGTATTTTACAATACCATGGCTGATGCCATGACTGAAACGAATGCCTTGCCAAACGATTATTCCATTGCGGAAGATCAGTTGGATAATATTTACGCTGGGATAACTGTTGGAGGACTTTGTACCTCATTTGCAGAAGTAGAATTAGCCACGGCACCCAATCCAGATATCGAAATCACGGTGCAGGATGTTTCCTGTGGAGATGACCCGGATGGAGCAGTATATATTACCAATAATGATCCGACCCAAATGTTGGAGGCAAGTTTTAATTTGTCTCCTTGGAGTACATCCATATTTGAAATTACTGGTTTGTTTGGAGGTAATTATGGAGCTAGGGTCAGAAATGAATATGGTTGTATGATTTCTGAAATATTGACCATTGAAACTTTTACAGGATTTGAATTCACACATTTTGAATTTGAGTGTGATGGTAATAATACACCAGCTGATCCTACCGATGATTTTCAGGTTTTAACGGTCATGGGAGAAAGTACCAGCGGGTCCACAGGATTTGATGTGTACAATGGCACAGACCATTTTGGATTCTTTCCATTTGGCGTCTTGCATTCCATAAATTTACCAGCAGATGGAACCTACTATAATTTAGATTTCATTGATCAGCTTAATCCTGATTGTAAGCAATTTGTGGTACTTGGTGAACTTACAACGTGCTCCACCCAATGTGGAATTACTAGTGCAGAAATAGTGGGTGTAAATTGTGAAGATAATGGTACACCATTCGATCCAACGGATGATATTTATTACCTGGAAATGGATGTGAAGTCAGTCAATGCATCTCAAGAATGGCTTATTGACGGGCCGACCCAATTCATTGGAGAATATGGGATTCCAGTTGAAATTGGACCATTTAAGATTTCTGATCAGGATAGTATCATACTATTTGAGGATCGTGCCAATAGTGCTTGTTTTTTAGAGCTAGAATACAAAATTCCGGATCCATGTTCCTTTCAATGTGAGGTGAATTTTTCCGAAATAAATGTCATCGCCTGCGATGATTCATTTACTGGGCCCATTATTACCGATGATGATTACTACATTACTCTAATAGGGGAGAATCGAAATTCTGGTAAGGAAGAATACATGCTTGAAATTTTGGGTCAAGTTACTGGTCCTCATAAATATGATGAGATTATAGAATTTCCTTCAATCGTAGCCAATGATGTTGTGTTGACAATGACCATGTACGATGTAGATGATCCAATCTGTGTAGACACTGTAACTGTGATATTAGATCCATGTTCCGAATGTATTGAGACAACGGAGATTTTAAATGATACGATAAACTTAAATTGTATTAACGATCCAATTATTGCCGATACAGATATTAGCTTAAGCGGGTCTTATAATTGGGTGAATTTAGCAGATGGATCTAGCGTTTCAACAGACCTTAATTTTGGTCATATTCAAGATGGAGAATTTGGTTTGTATGTTGATCATGATAATCTATGTACCTCTGCTGACACCTTTATTGTGATTCAGGAAAATGTCATCCCAGAAGCAGTCCCAGGTCTAGATCAAATCTTAACCTGTAGAGATACTTTTGTTACTATTGATGGATCGACGGTTCATCCTTCAGATATACAATTTAGCTGGTTTGATGAAAACCAAATGTTGGTAGGAAGTGCAGATACTTTCAGTACTTCATCAGTTGGGGTTTATACGTTGATTGTTGAAGATACGCTCAGGAAGTGTATTTCTCAGCCAGTACAAGTAGAAATAACCCAAGACATAGAAGACCCTAATTTTACTTTTACTACTATGCCAGGAGATACCTTGACGTGCTTTGATCCCAATGTTGAGATTTCTGCCAATGAGGATGGAACAGGCTTTTCTTTTGAATGGATGGTAGGAAGTGAAACTCAAGAAACTAATTCTATTTCGGTGACGGATTCTGGAATCTACGGAATAGAAATCGTTAATGATTTTAATGGTTGTAAACAAAAGGATTCCATTGAAATATTTGCGGATGCGGATATCCCAGTAATCGAATTTCAATTTCCAGATACTTTGAATTGTATCAATGATGAAATAATTCTTGATGCGACAAATTCAACCATTTATCCAAGTACAGAATATACCTGGTCGGCAGAAGACCTTGTTCCAATTGCCGGGGAAGTAGATCAAATGTTGATGGTTGATGAAGGAGGCTATTATCATCTAACTATTTTTGATTCTGCGAATGGATGCCAAAAGTCCGATTCAATATTTGTTGTTTTTGATAGAGAGATTCCTGACCTATTGCTTGGGGACGATGACTATATTCGATGCTTTGAGGATTCATACACAGTCAATGCGTTAATTCAAAATACGGTTGGTGAATTTGATAGTGAATGGGTAAATAATGATGGTTTAATTATAGACGCTCCTGAAGCCTTAAGTACAGAAATTTATGTACCAGGAACCTATTATTTCTCGACCATAAATACGATTAACTATTGTGAGGCTATTGATTCAGTGATCATTTCAGAAGATCCGCATTTAATCAATGGTATTGATGTGGTAGTACAAGACCCTTTTTGTTATTTGGATGAGAATGGAATGATTGTAATTAATGATGTATTTACGGGTGGAACGGGATTGGTCTATCAATTGGATGGGGGAGTGTCACCTGATGAAACTATATTTGAAGATATGGTTGGTGGGGAATATCTACTTGAAATTATTAATGATGAAGGCTGTACTTTTGATACCTTGCTTGTGATGAATGATCCTGAAGAATTATCATTGGAGTTTTCGGTGGATGATGAGATGACTATAAATTTAGGTGATTCATTATCGATAGAGTCATATACAAATATTATAGAAGAACGTATTGGTGATGTGTACTGGTCAGGAAATCCAAACATAACTCATAGTGACAAATTAAATACGACCATTTATCCAGTAAACTCTACTACCTTTGAGTTGGTTGTAACAGACATTAATGGATGTGAGATTAGTCGTTCAATTTCGGTCCGTGTAACAGAAAATATCTTTTTATATTTCCCGAATGTTTTTAATCCGAGGGATGATCAAGATGGAACTGAGTTTATGATTCATGGAGATGTTCAAGTGGATGAGATAGAGACTTTCGAAATTTTTGATCGGTGGGGTAATCGAATTTTTGAATCATTCAATTTTATTCCAGGTGAAGTTGGAATGGGATGGGATGGAACCATCGGGGGAATAGAAGCAGCATCAGGAGTTTATGTCTACAAAGTGTCAGCGAGATTAAAAAATGGAAAGGTCAAAAGTTATTTTGGAGATGTGACCATTGTTAAGTAAAAAGAAAAACTCATCTTTATGAATACGATTGTATTCAAGTAAAAACCTAAATTCTTTGTTTAAATTTTTTTTTCTGTTCGCGTTGTTTGGTGGAGCCGCAGGCTTCATTCTTTTTCAACTTTTTAATTTCTTTTTTCAAGTTGGTGGTTCACGTTCAAAGATTCAGAAAGACATAGATGACTTAAGGGAATTACTTGCGGAGGAGGAGCACGAGCTTGTACAGGCGGATAGTGAGGAAATCTCACTACTATCAGTCAGAGCAAAAGCACAACGAATTACTAAAGGAATATACTACACTGAGGTAGGAAGTCTAGCCTCTATTTATGGGGAACGATTGATTAATTTTGCCTATCGAAAATACTCTAATGGTCGTTCTGTCTTATTACTAATTATGAAGGACAGGGAGTTTCAATTTTTAGAGTCACTTGAAAAGATTGAATTAAAGATTAACGGGTACCATCAAGGAACCATTACAAAAGAACATAAGCTCATTGATCATCAAGGAAGTCCAATTGCGGCCTTAAGTTCAGGAGGTCAGGATCTAACTCAACTTGATATCAATGGAAAGAAAGCGGCTGTTATTCGTGATCCACATTCTGATTTAAACAATGAAAACACCAGAGCCATTTTGGAGTTAAAAGATTTGAATGAGGTTGATCATAATCTACTACTTGCCATGACCTCTTATGAATTACTTCTAAGAGAGTAAATTATATATTAAATATTATTTATATATGTAATTTTTATGTTAGCTTTGTAATACCAAGATCGAGCTTTTAAGAAAATTACTAATTCATTTGCGCAAGCGTGCGTAAAAAGGTCATCATCATGAAAGAAAATCTACCCCCAAGAGATCTTGTATTAATGGCAATCATCCTCACTTTTGTACTGTTTATCAAGGCTTATAAGGTTGATCAATATGCCAATTACATTAAGGAAATCAGCTACAATGATGAAGTTATATATATAAATCACTAATTATC
>JAHDGF010000026.1 GCA_020627785.1 Saprospiraceae bacterium | reverse complement strand
TCTCCTAGAGAGTACCAAGTTGAAGCCTATCATAACTGGTTGAAGAATAACTCCAAAGGTCTATTTGCAATGGCTACTGGTACGGGTAAAACCTTAACTGCAATTAATATTTTGGAACGTGAGTATAAGTCTAAAGGAATAGCCCAGGCTATTATTTTAGTCCCAACCAAGACTTTAGCTTATCAATGGTTAGAGGATCTTGAAAAATTTAACTTCACAAAGATTCTTTTTACGGTCGATAATTCTAAATGGTATTCTGAGTATTCAAGACTTTTACGAAGGATAGATAATTATAATCACTTTATAATACTTACCACTTATGCTACATTTAATTCAGAACGGTTTCAAACTGGATTAAAGGAATTAGGTGATAGGAATAATCTCATTCTTGTTGGAGATGAGGTACATAATATTGGAAGTCCTATTTCTTTGCAAAACCTTCCACATAACATTGTTAAACGCATAGGATTATCAGCTACTCCTGAAAGAGTATATGATGAAACTGGCAGTAATGAAATTCAGGAATATTTCGATTCATTTTCGCCTGAGTATACATATAGATACTCAATGAAGAAGGCTATTGAAGATGAAAAATTATGTTCATACGATTATTATCCAAGGTTGGTTATGTTGGATGATGATGAGTTGGATGACTATAAAGAAATCAGTAGAAAACTGATGAATTATTTTGATTCTGCAACTGGTCGATTCTCAGAGGAAGCGAATAACTTATTAATGCTAAGGAAGAGAATCATTCACAAAGCCAGAAGGAAGAGGACATTATTGGATCAAATAATAAATGAACTTGAGCAAATGAAAGGAGGTAAAATAGAATATACCTTTATTTATGTTCCTGAAGGAAAAGATCAGAGATATATAAATGAAGATTCTTATACAGCTACTGAAGAGGATGAAAAAGTAATAAATCAGTACGCAGATTTGCTCATTGAGAAAGGCTACGATTTGTATAAATTTATTGGAGGCCTTAAGAACAGAGAAGAAGTTTTAGAAAACTTTAAACAGCGAAAACTTCAAATTCTTCTAGCTATGAAGTGCCTTGACGAAGGAGTTAACGTTCCTAGAACTGAAATAGGAATCTTTTGCAGTAGTACAGGCAATCCTAGACAGTTTATTCAAAGAAGAGGCAGGCTTTTAAGAACTCATTTCCCTGAAAAGCAAAAGGCTATTATTTATGATATGATTGTAGCTCCACCAATTGCTAATTTAAATAATGTTAATGCTGATTCACTTTTTCAAATGGAGATTAATCTATTTGCATCTGAGGTCAAGAGGGTTGCAAATTTTGCATATATGGCAGATAATAAGGAAAAGATACACGATTCAGAAGTTTTTGATTTGGCGAATAAATTGGGTGTTAGCATGTATCAGTTAATCGAAGAAAATATTTTATCAGATGGATGATATTAGAGAACAAATGAAAAAACAAATTCTTAGTGAATTGAAATCTGAGAATACAGAAAAGCTTAAACTGACAGACGAGGCATTGGAATCTGTAATTGATATTCAATTGGACATGGTTTTGCTTAAGCGATTCAATAAGAAGGATTCAGACACAAAGAATAAGCGAATTATTGAAGGAATAGAATTTAGTTTAGAGAAATAAGTCATGATAATAACAAAAATTAAACTGAACAATTTTCTTTCATATTATGGTGAAATCGAGTTCGATTTTAGCAAAGGAAGAAACATCGTTTTAGCAGAAAATAATATCGGTAAATCAAATTTATTCAATGCTTTTTATTGGGTTTTATTTGGAGATATTTTTGATAAAACCAAGGGACAAATAAATGTAGATTTAAACAAAGATGTTCCGTTAGTAAATAAGATGTCTATTGAGGAGGCACAATCCAAAGATTCTGAAGAGGTTACTTGTTCAGTTGAACTGTATTTTGATGAATATCAAAACGACTCTGAGCTATGGAAAAATATAGAGATTAAAAGACATGTAGATTTATTTAAACAAGATGAAGATTGGGTAATGTCCACTTCATATCTAGAATTTGGATATTACTTTAATCGGAACAAAGAGGTTTTTACCAATAAGGAGGATGTATTACTCAAAATAACTGACATGTTTCCTGCCAACATAAGACCATACATTTGGTTTCAAGGTGAGGATATTGATAAATTGATAGACTTAGGAAAAGGAAAAGATTTTAGAGATGCTATAAAATCAATTTCTTATTTCCCAAAGTATGAGCAATTAGAAGTTAATGCCAAAAATGCATTAAATCATGTTACAAATGTGAAGGAGAAAAAAGAGAGAAAGCAAGAAAGTGGTAACAAAGAATTTGAGCGGGTTCAAAAGAAAATTGATGTCAAGAGAAAAGAATTGATTAAAGAAGAAAATCGTCTTAAGGATTTTGAGCAAAGGTTGGATGATGTAAAATCAGTAATTACTGATCTTGAGAATAAACTTGATGTATTTGATGATTTCCAAGAACTAGAGAAGGAACGAACTCAATACAAATCTGAAAAAGAGAAGTGGTCAAGAATTCAAAAAGATATTGAATCTCAACAAAGTAAACTATTCCAAAATAAGTGGATTTTAAAAGGCATTGGCTCATTAATTACTGATGCTGATAAGAACATTAAAAAATATGAAAAGGAACTTAATAAAGGTGCTGTTGCTATCGAAGTTCCAGACAAGGCATTTTTAGATAAATGTATTGCAGATAAAAAATGTTTGGTTTGCGATTCTGATGGAAAAACAATCCTAAAGAAAATAAAAGACCGTTTGATTGCGCAGGAAGAGGCATTTAAACGAAAAGATAAGAATCAACAATTAAACAATAATCTTATCCGATTTTTTTCTTTCAATAATGAGATTCAACGAGATGTTACAACCATTGGTGAAGAAATGACTCGAATAGATGATAAGAAAGAAGAAAGTTTAGAACAATTTATTAAAGCCACAAAACTGTATCAGGAAGCAGATAAGCGGATAAGTAATTTGGCAGAAAAAAATGGAATTACTGTTGGCTTGGCCATAAAGCAAAACAAGGATAATAAGGCTGGTTATCAAACACATACTAGAAATAAGTCTTCATATGAAACCACCATCCATTCTTTAAAATATAGTATCAAAAGAATAACTAGCGAGCTTGAGGAATTAGAAGCAAAGAAGGCAAAGAGCTTCAAGGGTAGTGTTTCAGGTATAGTAGAGATAGAGATAGAGAAAGTGCTTACTAAAATGTTCAAAGCTATTTCAAATGTAAAAGACAAGGAATTAGATAGGCTATTAGAAAGTGTTGAGTCCAGAGCAAATGAACAGTTTCATAAAATGACCGATCACAACAAGGCAATTACTGGGAATATTACCATAAACAGGCTTACTTATGAGATTGATTTATTGGATAAGAATGAAGAAAGAGTCATATACAGTACAGGGTATAAGTCAATATTGAAAATGTGTATTATAAATGCGATTATTAAATTGAATGAGGAGATTTCTACATCTTACCCTTTTATCTCAGATGCCCCCACTTCAAGTCTTAGTCCTAAACATTCTCATGCTTACTATTCTTCAATAGATTTTGACCAAAGCATCATTTTTACAAAAGACTTTGATAAAGATGTTATTAAAGACTTAGAAAGAGATAAGTCGGTAACAAAACTTTATCAATTAACGGTAGAAGGGTCAGGTAATATGAATGATACTTTTACTTTAAAAAATACATTGAAATCATAATGGAGCATTTATTAGAAAGGATATCACATCTACGACCAAAAATTGAAAAGGAATACTATGCATCTATGGTTAACAGGTATTCATCAGCTCGTAATCAAAATACTTTAAGGACATTTTCCTATAAGTGGCAACCTTATGCTTGGGCTGCTATATTGGGTTTCACAAATAATAGAAAAAGAAAATTAGAAGGAGCTACAGATTCATTTGGAGAATTTGGAATTCTAAAAGGAAGAGATGGTAATCCTACGGTTTTTAAATCACTTCTGATGTTAGTAATAGCAAAAGAAAAGAATTGGAAGGAGTATCTTTTAGAGCCTCAGCAATTTCTTACCACAATTGATGAATATGCTAATGGTGGTTTTGATTGGATCTCAGAAAAACTTGAGGAGAAAGGAGAGAAGTATTTTGATGAATTTGAAAATTTTTTAAGAGAAATTGAAAATAGATCGGATGAAAGTTGATCCAGAATATGCAGCTTTTGGTGACTTATTCAAAAGTGAGCCAATGTTTAGAATACCCAAATATCAGAGAAGTTATGCTTGGGATGTACATGAAATTAGTGATTTCATTAGTGATTTAGAAAAGTGTTTTGAGAATAGAGTAAATGGTAGTCCAATAAATCATTTCTTCGGAGGGGTGGTAAGTGTGGAGAAAAAAGTTACTGGAGTAGTACAACGTCATGAATACGAACTTGTTGATGGACAACAAAGGTTTGCGACATTCATTCTTTTAGTAGCAACCTTATTACCAATATATCAAGAAATACTAGATGAGGTTATTCAAAATAGTGATATAACTAATCAAGCCATAATTGAAAAAAGAATTCAAAAGCTAAATGAAAGGTTTATTGAATTTCAACAAGAGGTTAATAGACAAACAAGAACAGTTGAGGTTTTAGAAATGTCAAAAGCGGACGAACAATTCTTTAAAGATTTAATAAGAGAAAATAACCCAACACCAACACGTGAATCTCATAATAAACTTAAATATGCTTTCGAATCATTAAAGAGTTGTGTGCAATCTTTGACCGCTGATACTGACTTAAATATTAGATTGGATAATTTAGAGCATCTTCAATTAATTGTAGATGCTGATTTTTCAATTATTCATATAGTAACATACGATCATAAAGAAGCGTATAAATTATTTCAAGTATTAAATGATAGAGGAAAGAGTTTAACTGAAGGAGATTTACTGAGAGCAAAAACTTTAGAATTACTTGAAGGGTTTCAATCTAATCAAAATTCATTAGAATCAAATTGGGATGAAATACTAATGTATACTCAAAAAGAAACGGATAATTATTTGCGCTGGATTTATTCATCAAGAATCGGAGTGAGAGCTGGAAGTTATACCCTTTTTGACGATTATTTAAGTAAGATATATTTGAATCCTATAACACCTATCGACCAAAATAAATCAAGCGAAATTCTTAACATTACCAAAGCATTAAAAGATGAAGTGATTCTCGCAAGAAAAATCAGTAAAGGTGAATGGCCTTTTACTTCCAGACAGCCAATTACATCTTGGGATAGAAACAGACTTTCATTATTAGTTAGAGAACTTGGATTAACCGTGACAATTCCGATTTTATTATCATCTTTTAAATTGGGGGAAAAGAAGTTTGCTGAAATAATTTGGATTCTTGAGCGATTTTTGTTTAGGTACAAAATTCTTTGTAACCAACATATTGAAGCTGTTGTTAACATATTTCATACAGAGTCAGTGATCATTAGAAATGATCCTTCAAATTATGATATTAGTGTTTTGAATAACAAACTAAAATCTTTACAAGATACTAGAGCTAATGATGCAATATTTATTAATTCTATTGACAATATGAAATATAAAGTTGGTGGTGGTAATAAACCTTTGAAATATTTTATTATGACTTTAGAACACTTTAAAAGATGGTGTGATCAGAATACAGCTGATGTTCCAAAATGTTTAGATAAAACAAGAGTATATGACTTTTCAAGCACTACAATAGAACATGTTTATCCTAGGAATGCTGTGGGCACTACAATTGATCAAGGCTTAGAACCAATCAAAAACAATATTGGAAATTTAACTTTTTTGGGTCCACAAGACAATAGAACTGGAGGCAATGATAATTTCAGTTTGAAAAAACCAATTTTTGATCAATCATCAGTTGGATTAAATCAATTAATCGGCACATATAACCAATGGAGTACTAATGAAGTTGACTTGTGGAATAATACTCTTAAAGATATGGCCTGCAAAGTATTTAAACTGATCTAATTATTAGACTTAAATAGGAATAGTTGAAATCCATAAATCATAAAAGATCGTGTCATGCACCAGACTAGATTTAAGGATGATATAAATAATACTATTATATTTTATCAACCCCAAGTTCAATGTACCTTAAGAGTAAGTCTATTCCCAAAATATTCGGATTATCCTTTAACTCAGAATCTATCTTCTCAATACCATCATCAATATGCATTTTTAGGTATCGAGGAATTTCTTTGTTTAGATTATGAAGTTGATACTTCTGACATACCATTGATGAGTAAATTGGATAGTACTCTCCAAAAAGGACTCTTTTACTGTATTCTTTCCCTTTTGAATCTTTGATACTTTTGAGTTCCAGATTGGCGTCTTTTGAAAGAGAATAACCAAGGGCAATTCTTGCAATTACATTTTCTGCTCCTAGAGCTAATTTGTTGGTTAATTCTGTTACACGTTGTTTGTTTTCTATCGATGTTCTTAGACTATTAAACATAACCAAGTTCTTTTTCTTTAAATTTTATAAATTGATTTGCAACTCTATTAAAAGACTTCTCTACTTTATTTCGAAAAATCAAGTATGTATTAAAAATGCATAAAAATAGTACTATGACTTGGAAGATAAAGAGATGCCAATCTTTATGTAAACTAACGATGTTAAGAACTAGTGTTACTAGAACTAACAGAAGTATAAGAATTGATGAATTAAAAAACATGTGGTAGAGAGAGGTGTAGATGTTTTCCTTAGATTTAAATTCTTCGGATACTTCGGCACTATCATAAAACTTAAAAAACTCAACCTGAGCATTTTTAATATTCTCTCCGAAGTGCTTTTTTGCCCTTTTAGAACCAGTTGCATTCTTAAAATATGACATCTTTTTGGCAAGGTTAGATGAATAAAGAATGCTCCCAATTAAAACACTAAATATGGTAATAAGAAAATCACTTTCTAAGAATCCAAGTTCCAAGTGTTTTTTTATGGTAATTAATAGTAAGCTTGAAAATAAAAACCCAGGAAAGATTATAATTAGTGATTCTCTTAGAGTTAGATTAAGCTTATTCATTTAACTCTATTTTTAGTCTACTTTGTTTAAATAAATTTTTTGAGGTGGAGGATTCAAAGTAAGACCTAATGCCACCTTCATTCTTAATCAAATGACAAGAGTTAACATGCTTTTCTAAAAGTTTAAATTCTGTTTCAGTCATTTCTTTTTCTAGCAAAGGAAATAGAATCACTTGCTTAGAAACTGTTGGATAAAATTGTTGAATAATATTACTCGCATGTGCAGGATCAAATTTTTGAAGAGGACTATCAATGAAAACTGGAAATTCAATATTGGATTCCTCAACAAGTGCTTTTAGTATCGATGTTGCATACAATTGCTGCTCTCCCTTGGAAAGAGAGTTTTTCTCAATCTCTTCTCCAGATTTGTCCTTTAAGATAATTTCAATTAAATCGTCAAAAACTTCAACCTGAATCGAATCAATCATTCCTTCCTTATGCATAAGGCTTTTTAAACTTGATAGAATTTTTGACTCTAAAGACGCCTTTTTTTCTTCTTTGATTTTAATAAGGAATGAAGATAGTTTTTGAATCAGTCTTTCTGCTACTACATCTTTCTCTACATATTGCTCTCGGATTTTGATTTTCTTCGCTAACTCTGAAACAACCTTTTCATGTGAGATCCTTTCGTTCTGAGTGCTGCCTAGTTCTTGATTTAGAAGAGTTAATTCATTATCTAATTCTACAATTTTTTGATCTATGCTTGTTTTTTCTTCTCTATATTTCTTAATTACGCCATCGCTTTCTTTGCTTTCTGCATCACTAAGTTTTTTAGATATTTTTCCATACCCGATTCTTTTGTCTCTTAGATTTTTCGCAAGCTCTTTAACTCTCTCAGCATAAGAAGATTTTAGTTGAGTGATTAATACTTCAAGTAATTTTTGATCATCTTTAGCAAACTCATGAAGTGCTTTGAAGTCTTTATCCTCTCTTGAAGAACCCTTACTGTTAAGGTGAGTTTTTAGAATAGTCTTCATAAGTTCTTCGACCTCATCTTTGTTTTTGAGAGAGCTAATTACTTTAGAGGTTTTGAAGGCTTTAATAATCTTGTTTGATCTTCTTTTGAGATCTTTCTGAGTTAACTCAGAGTTGGATCTGAAATTTTCCTTTTCTACTTGTTCTTCTACTTCAAATATTAAATTACTTGCAATAGCGAATGGGGCAAACTCTAGAATTTCCTTAAATTCTTCCTTTAGTAGATCTATTTCTGTTTGAAATTTGTATTTATCAATTTTGAGATTATTTATATCATCAACTGATAGCGAAGAACCTTTTCGTATTAAGTTTTCTTGCAGATCATCAGATAGTCTTCTAAGTGCTATTTTCTCTTCATCTTTCTTTTCCAGTTTAATCTTTAACTCAATTAGCTTTTCGCTTTTTACTTCTAACTCCTTAGATAATTTTTCAAACTTTACTTTATCTTCTTTTTTTGCAGAACTCTTTCTAAATCTAATTCTAAGATCAGTTAGATTCTTTTTTAGATCTTCATATTTTTTAATTCCCAAAACTTCTGAATAAGCTTTACTTAGTTTTCTCTTATCTGCAATAGTTCTTGTCTCAGCAAGCTGTACTATTTTTTCAGCATCAAAAAAGAAAAACTTTGCGATTTCTTTGGGCAGTATGAAATCTTGAATAAACATTTCGTTACCTACTTCTTTAGTAAGTTCATTTTGATGTCCATCTATTAGTATCTCCAGATCATCAACTCCACTTTTATAGTAACCAGTCCTTTTAACAATGACTTCTTCACAAGCAACAGATGGGATATTCACATCTGAAAGTACCACCGATACACTGAATTCTTTTTCTTTACTATTTCGAGCTAATTTGTTAAGGCAAGAACTTACATATTTGGGATAGCCACCAAGGTCATCAATTTGTTGTTTAAAGACATCTTCAACATCTTTCATTAACTTGCCATACAGACACCAAACCAAACCTGTTAAGAAAGTGGTCTTACCATATCCATTATACCCACTGATTATATGAATGTTGCGTTTTTCGTCCCGAGCAAAATTGATTTTGCATTCGTGGTGATAGACTCTGAAATTATTTAGTTCAATACTCTTAATAAACATATTCTCTCGATGGTTCTAGGTACTCGTCTAATTTGTTTTCTAGATCTTTATGTAGACCCCACTTATTCATCAAAATTGTTTTTGATTTCTGTAATGTAAGAAGTTGATTAATGAGCTGGTAATCACCTTTATCGGGAAGACAACTTTCTTTAAGTAGTTCCTTTTCTTTGAGTAAGGTTTGATCTACTTCTGATTGAAATGCGAATTCTTTATCAAAAACCTCTTTATATATTTCCGCAACACTATATTCAAATATATCGTCTCTGTGCCATGTAACTTGGATAGCGACTAATTCTTGGTTTGTAATTAATTTATAACCAGTTTTTTCTTCGTCAATAGCTTTTTGTGCTTTTAGTAAACTATGAAG
The DNA here is from genome assembly GCA_020627785.1 of Saprospiraceae bacterium. Classification (GTDB taxonomy): domain Bacteria; phylum Bacteroidota; class Bacteroidia; order Chitinophagales; family Saprospiraceae; genus JAHDBF01. Next base: position 48,036 of record JAHDGF010000026.1, on the reverse strand, counting down.
TATATATCTCCTCCATTTAGGGTGGTACGGTCCTAAACCTTTAGCTCCATTTCGTCTAGTCCCCATTCTATATTCTAATTTTTTCTCTTCATATTTTGGGTGATCTCTATTTATAGTGTCATGTAAGAAATCTCTTAAGTCGACTAAAGGTTCCATCCATTCTTCCCCATTTTCTATCAGGAATTCCATTGATTTATCTTTACTTACAACTGTGCATACCCAACATCCAAATCTAGATTGCCCACAAGATGGGGTGGAAACATCCGTTATTAAAGGACAATCACCAGAGCTAGCATTTCCATATAAGGTGACTAAGTCATGGTTTTTAGCTCCCCATGGACTTGGGGCCGCCATTAGATATTGCCATACTTCATTCGTGTCCACTTTTTTGATTGGCGTATAAACTGAAGCATTTGGTAAACTATGGTGTTTTCTTAGTCTGGAGCCCTTTATTTCATGTTTCTTCATGGATTTTCCTCTTGCACTACTCTCAGACTCTCTCGTACCCAGCAAGATGATTGCTTCACCTGCCTCATTTATCTTATCTAAGATAAATTTTGTGGTCGGCCTGATTTTTAGTCGTTCAGTACACCATCTAAACATACTATTTGGAGCTGGATATCCTTTTCCAATTAAATTGATCCAAAAGCTATCTTCAATCGCAGGTGTTGTTTGATTAACAGTTATTGGAAAACCCTGTTTTTTTGCACCTTTCTCAATGTTTACTAGCGCGGTTTCGACATAGTTCAAGACCTTTGGATTTTCAACCAAAGTATTGTTGCAAACAACATGAATTGGACGTATTCTTTTTTTCTTTGGAACTCTCATCAAAGCATACCATACAAGTTGGAGTAGCATGGTAGAATCCTTACCCCCACTGTAACCAATAATCCATGGAATGCAGCCATCCGTTTCAAGGTACTGCTCTATTATTTCATCTTCTAATTCCTTTCTATTAAGCGCCATATTGTAAAGTTAATAAACAATCAATTGTGAAAGTTGATTACAAGATATAACAAAATTTAAAATAGCGCAAATCTGCTCTAATTATTGGTTAAATATTGGAACATATTTACATTGATGATTAAGAAGGATAAGAACTTTTATAGAAACGCATTTGGGCAACACCTTAGGAAAGTCAGAAAATCAAAAGGAATCACTCAAGAGAAACTTTGCGAACTCTCGGGTTTGGCTCTTTCTCAGGTTGGAAGAATAGAAAGAGGGGAAATTAATACATCCATTGAAATAGTTAAAATTATTGCAGATGCATTAAGTGTAGAAGTCTACATTCTATTTAAATTTTAGAAATGAGCGAGATTAAGTTTATTAAAAGTAAAGAAGTAAAAGACCTATTGAAAATTAGATCATGCGATTTAATGCACTTAAGAGAATCTGGGGTATTGCGGGCTGAAAAAAAGGGGAACGCTTATTTATATAATCTAAATGATGTTGAGGAATTAGAAAAGAAGAAGAGAGGTGAGTGAGAAGAGTTGAGATTCAGATGGGTTCTTTTTTAGTTTCTAGTTAAAGAAGAATCACAATAGAGTCTTGAGATGCATTAACTTTCTTTGATCAAAATCACAATTCATTTAGAAAAATTTCTGTATCTCTATCCCATGCTATATAAGACCCTTTATTTCCATGACACAATTCCTTTAAAGTATTTTTTATGTGATTAGAAGGATGTGGAAAAATACTTATGATCAATAGACAACATGTTCTTGTAAATATGGTATATAAAAAATAGTTTATATCTTCCATAGAAGTGATTTTAGATCTGGTGGAATAGACTACTAATTGTTTTTCCATACCCTTTAGTTTTAGAATTGTATCCGTTTCTGCAATATTTTTATTCCATTTGTTTAAGCCATTTTTTAGTTCTTCATCTTTTTCAAGAATTGTAAATTTATCTATGTCATAGGCATGGTATGTGTCCATAATCCAAGCCAATTTCATCGTCATTGAGACAGTATCTTCTGCATAAACAAGTATTGGCCTTGAGCCCGGAGGTGCTCCTTTATAAGCTTCAATGATATTTGCTTCCTCATTTTGAGTTGTATTTATTATTTGTGAGAGGGGTTTGACAAATTTACTTACCTTGAACGGAAGACGATATGACCCGTTTAATGATACATGATCTATATTTTTCATTCTTGCACCATCATGATCTTGATCTGCCCTAGGAATCAATGCTGTACTGCCTAGATTAATAGATTGAGCTAGATCACCTCCAAGTATTAGTTGGTTTGTCGACTTTATTAATTTGTAAAAGATTTGAAAATCAGCTGGAGTACAATCTTGAAATTCATCCACAATTATAAAATCAAATATAGGCTTGAAAATATTCGCCCTTAATGCTGATAAAAGTTTATGCCTTCTTAAGTAGAAGGTGTCATGGCCACCATCAAAATCATTTAATGCACCTAAATATCTATTGATAACTTTAAAAATGAATTCCCTTTCTTTTCCATTTTTTGGAATGTTTGGAAATTGTCTTCTGATCCTTGTTCCATTTTGATATTGCTCTAAAGAAAGATATTGTTGGCCATAAATCACTCTTTCATATTCATCCTTTAAAAATTGTGGATTTTTATAACGGGAGTTTATTTTACCATCCGATTGTTCAAATATTCCATTGGATAAATGATTGAGCCATTTTATTTGTTTTTCTTCAAATAATATTCGTTTATTTATTGAAAGAGGATTATCGTTCAATCCAAATGCTTGGTATAGTCTTGTTGGTAATACATCAAAATGCCAAAAGTAAATATTTACACTATTAGAATTTTCAAACTTGATGTGCCCAAATTGTGATTTTGCTCTTTTTGTATCAAGTAAACTCAAAACCCAATCTTTTAGATAATTGGTTAGTTTTTTATTAAAGGTGGTAACTAGTATTTTGTAGTTCGGATTATAATCAATTTGTCGAACAATATTTTTTACATACTCTGTAAGCACTACACTTTTACCAGACCCCGCAGGTCCCCTTACAACTTTTGGTCTGCCGCTAAATTCTGAAGCTTTTTTCTGTTCATTATTTAAAATAATTTTTCGCCGAACTTTTATTTGATTTGAAAAAGGACTAAATCGTTCTGCTTTAGGAAATTGAAATCCCTTTTCAGTTTTTGTATGGTTTTTTGCATAAAACCCATACGTCTCATTCCATGTGGGGTTTTTAGTTGAAAATGATGCTCCATGCATATTATTTAAAAGTGTCCTTGTTTGACTAACTTTTACTACTTCACCATCAAAAAATTTATCATTACTAGTGATTGAAGACTTATAACCTAAATTGACAATTTCCTTTGAAGCCGTATCTAAAAGTTCTTTTTTATTTCTTTGAATTGATGTTATCAATGAAACATTTGCAGGTTTATACGATTCTAAATATCTAATGAAAACCTTCTTTATTTCTTCATGATGTTCGGAATGGTCAAACAGATATGAAGCAATAATCCATGGGTTAAATATTTCAAATTGTTCTTCACTAATCCAAGAATTGACAGAATACGTGTTCGTTAGTTTTTCTGCAACAGGATAATTTTTGTTCATTAAAGGCCAAAGAAAATCTTTATGATAAGCTAGCATAAATGGACTTATGTCTAGATTCACAATATGGCATTTTGAGATATCGTATCCAAGAGATTTAGCACCATACATGCATAATTGTATTGCTATAGATACAGAACCCGTGCCTGCCCCAATGTCAAATATGTATAAATCTTCTTTATTGTTTATATACTTGATGAAGCCGTCAATGACAAGATTTAAAGAGGTGCTAATTCTTCTAGGAAGGTACCATCCAGCATATGTAAGTCCAATAGTAGCCCTATCGTATGATAAGTCTCCTCCTTTACTTAAATTCCAAGACTCCTTTTCACATATTTGATGATCATATTTAAAAATATCTTTTAGATGATTTCCTCTTTCTTTAAATTCTTGTACAAAATTGATCATACTTGTTGAAATAATTTCATCAAGTATTGGTTGTTGGTGCCTTAGCCATTTTATAAGTTGATCCTTCATTTTAAATTGGTGCGAAACCTGTTTTCCCTTTTCCAATATCAGGAATCTGCCTCACGATGATTTTTAATACATCCTTATATCGGCGATCATCCCATCCGTATTTATGAATTAATTCTAAAGCAGCATTCCTTGTGCCAGCAACAAACTTTCCTTTCGTGGAATGAAAAGGTTGAATAATGAAATTTTTTATTCCAGTTTCTTTTAATGTTAATGCAAACTTTTCAGCATCCACAATTGGTAAAAGCGGGGTCATTGTAATACAGCATTCAACTCCACTTTCATGAATTTCTTTAATTGCTTTTATTCTTACTTTATTGGAAGGGCAAATTGGTTCAAATACTTTTCTCACTTCTTCACTGTCAGTTGTAACAGTCATGTTTACTTGAAGTGTTTTAAATTTTAGAAATAAATCTATATCTCTTGTTGCTAAAGGCGCTCTAGTTTGTATTACCAATCTGACATCATGGTAATCAATAAGCTCTTTTAAAATATCTCTACTGAGCTCTAGTTTTTTGTCGATCGGCTGATATGGATCTGTTACACTACTCATATAAATTTTAGTGCCAATCATTGGTTTCTTTCTTTTCTTCCTGAGGAGCGCAAGAGCATTTTGCTTGACTGATACCCAATAACCCCAATTATCCATTTTTTCTTTATTTCTTGAAAAGAATGCGGCATAACAATATGTACATCCAAATGAACATCCAGAATAAGGATTTATGGTATAGTCATACTCACTCATAAAGCCAGAAGCCTTTGTTAGTATGCTTGAAGTATCTTTATATTCAACTTCTGTCTTTCCAAGTTTTACAGGTTGATTTTTCTGAGCGTCATTATCAAAAAGACTAAGTTGATTCATTTTGAAATCGATTTACTATAATTTTTGCTATGTTTGAGACCAATGACTTCTTATCAATAATAAGATATATCTAAAACAGAAACTAGTGTAAGGTTTACTATTATTATATTTAATAATTCCCTTTCTTTAAAATTTCTGATTTAAATATAAAACTTGTTTGACTATTGTCTTTAAAAGTTCAAATCATATTCCATTATATAATTGAATAAAATTAAGGTAAGACTAATTGTAATCTATGATGGTGTCTCTCAGAAAAGAAATAAATAATTTTGATTCATGGAGTGCAAAAATTAGGAGTACAATGTTGATCATTGAATTTGATTAAATGAATAAAAAACATTTCTAATTTCAATAACTTTCATTTACTTTGCGGCACAACGAGACTGTAGCTCAGCTGGTTTAGAGCATTACCTTGACAGGGTAGGGGTCGGGGGTTCGAGTCCCTCCAGTCTCACTATTAAGAGGCCTTAGTTCATGCTAAGGTCTCTTGTTATTTGAGTTTCAAGGTTTAGGAAAAGACTGGAGAGACTCTCACCATATCCTTTTTAAAATGAGGCTACTAAACATCCGATGCTGATGCATCGGTTCCTTCCTTGTCGATTGACATTTAGTCAATCGCCTTTCTCCTAAAGTCGAAACCACTCAGTTATTCTTTAGTCTCACTATTAAGAGAGGCCTTAGTTCATAACTAAAGCCTTCTATTTTTCCATTTCATTTATTGTTAAAAATAGCTAGATCGATTTTGCTTAAGGATTAATAGATAGATTTAGAGTTCTTACGTTCGAGGCCATTCTTATTCTTGATGAGCTTGGTATTTCAGCACTGGCTGATCTAATATAACTTGCGGCATTAAATGCTTGGGGGGTATTTGATAAATCAAGCCTTCTAGCATTTGGATTAGCTTGAAAAGGTACTCTCTTTATTTTATTAGATTGTATCATTTGCTCTAGTAATTTTGCTTTTGCATTCCTGCGATCGGACCATATGCCAGGATGGTATGTTTTCCTTCCTGTATCTTGTTGTTCGCAACTAGCATAATCAATGGCCTTTGGGAGAGGTGGAGGAAAAAGAATGGTTTCAATTTCTGCTACCATTTTTCTCTTGATTCTTTGTTGTTCCCTATCTGGATTACCATAACTACATTTATTCAATGTATTAATTGTATTTAAGCCAAGAAGTCTATAAGAGTTCGCTGCTGTTGAAGCTTCATAACTACTTAGAAAACCTGCGAATTCATTGTTTGATCTTTCGCAATATGAATTATAATCTATTTCGGGTGCTATAATAGCATGTCCTAACTTTACCCATAAAAATGCAGGTTGTGTCCAAAGTGCAAAACATAAGATTGCTGGTAAGACAAATAATCCGCCAGTAACATATTTATATTTTGCTGGTTTATCTTTTGCTTTAAAAAGAAAATACAAAAGGGGTAGGATTATTAAAATAACCGATGCAAGTAAAAGAATAATACTTACAAAATTGAAAGTAGATTTAGTTACTGTCAGAGCAAATTGTTGACCACCAAATTCAATAATGTCATGAGTCTCGTTGGAGATTGTAATAATGGTCTCATTGATTAATACATCAAGACGATCTGCAAGATGGAAAGCGTTGTCAGTAATCTGAGCTATCCTTTTAGCCATTGCTTCGTCAATACAACTTACGGTTCCTGTGATCAAATCTTTGGTTTCTTTCAATAAAGATGTACCTGATTGAGTTAAGGCATCTAATACTCTTATGGTGCTTTTTTCAGATTGTTCGATGACATTAATACTACTATTCTCTACCTGACTAATAACAGAATTGGCAGAATAACTAAACTCTTCAATGATGTCTTTCATTGCGTCTCCTGCTGAACCAATCAATTGATCTCCCGTGTCTCCTAATTGAGAAACAACCTCCTCTAAATTTGATATTGCTTCATTTAAATTATCTGAAACCTTAACAATATTTTCTGAGGCATCTTCAATATTTTTTGATGCATCTTCAATGTTTTTGGTAGCTGGAATTAAGTTTTCCGTTGCATTCTCACCTATTTTTTTCATACATGAAGTAAGAGGTATACTTAAAGCAAGAATGATAAGATAAATTTTGGTTTTCATTATTCTATAATTTTGGTTTGAAAATGAACCTAAACCAAATCAATTCAAGGGTATTCAAAGTGGAAGTAGTTAAGGTTTAATATATAGAGCTTGGTTAAAAAAATATGTTACCTTTTTATCTTAATATTTATTCCTAACCTTATTATTGGTGCATGAAAAAAGCCCAACAATTTAATGTTGAGCTTTGATAATTATACTTAATTTTTCTTTAATCTCACCCAAGCCCAGACTCCATCATTGCCTGCTTCACCTTCTTCACACTGCCACCATTTACCACATTCTTAAATCCATTGTGATCTAAAATAATTTTAGCTTGACCGCTCCTGGTTCCAGTCTTACAGAAAAAGATGATGTTCTTTTTATCTCTAAATTCATCGATTCTCGCATTGACCTCATTGAGTGGAACATTCACTGCACCTGGAACACTGCCTGTGCCAAATTCTCTTGGAGTCCTTACATCTACTAAGTAAGCATTTTGTGGAATGACAAGAGGCTTCTTGTTATTATTGATGAGAAAAAGAATGAAAATTACAGTGGCTATAATAATGGCTATATACATAATCTGAATTTTTTAAGGTTAACTAAAGTTAAGGATTACTCCCATTATTTTTTACTAAATCTAAGGCAACATCTACGATCATATCTTCTTGTCCTCCGACCATTTTTCTTTTCCCTAATTCATTGAGAATGGTGCGGGTATCTAAACCGTATTTTTCTGCCGCTCTTTCTGAGTGTAACAGAAAACTAGAATACACGCCTGCATATCCTAGAGATAAGGTTTCACGATCTACTCGGACGGGTCGCTCTTGCAGGGGGCGGATGACATCATCCGCTAGGTCCATCAATTGAAATAAATCACAGTTGGGGTGGATGTTCATTTTTTTCAACACTGCAATCAATACTTCTAAGGGTGCATTTCCTGCTCCCGCTCCCATGCCTGCCAAGGAGGCATCCATCCTATTAGCACCGGCTTGGTGGGCGACGATGGTATTCGCCACGCCTAAGGAAAGATTGTGGTGGCAATGTATGCCTATCTCCGTATCGTCCTTTAATATTTGCCGAAAGGCTTTTATGCGATCTACAACACCATCCATTAAAAGTGCTCCAGCGCTGTCCGTCACATACACGCAATCAGCTCCATAGCTCTCCATTTTCTTCGCTTCCGTTGCAAGATTGTTTGGGTCATTCATGTGGGCCATCATTAAAAATCCACCCACATCCATGTCCATTTTTTTAGCTGCTTCGATGTGTTGTTTGGAAATGTCCGCTTCGGTGCAGTGAGTTGCAATCCGGACTGAAGTGACACCCAAGTCTCTCGCACGCTTTAAGTCTTCTATGGTTCCGATTCCTGGAAGTAGGAGCGTTGTTAATTTTGCATGCTTCAATTCATCCGCAATTCCGTCGAGCCAATCCCAATCTGTGTGCGCACCAAAACCATAATTAAAACTTCCACCCTTAAGCCCATCGCCATGAGATATTTCTATGGCATCAACCTTTGCCCGATCAAGAGCCAGGGCAATCTCTCGTACCTTCTCCTTGCCGTATTGATGCTTGATCGCGTGCATTCCATCTCTGAGAGTAACGTCTTGTATGTATGTGTTTTTCATTTGTCTTGTTTAGGCGTTTTGTAGGGAAACCATTCGTTCGCCTGTAGCCAATGCAGCTGAGGTCATGATGTCAAGATTGCCAGCATACTCTGGTAGATAATGCCCCGCTCCTTTTACTTGAAGTAACACTGTTGTTTTCAGACCATGTCTGTGACCAAGGCCTTCAATAAATACCGCTTGATCTTCTGGGATTATTTCAAATTGCACCTCTTGATGAAGTGTATAGCCGGGTACATATTTTTGTACGGATTCTACCATTTCATGAATGCTCTTTCGGATGGCGTCTTGATCACATACTTCACTGAGTGTAAAGACTGTATCACGCATGACCATCGGTGGCTCTGCAGGATTCAGTACAATGATTGCTTTTCCTTTATCGGCACCTCCGACTTTTTCAATGGCTTGTGCGGTCGTCTCTGTAAATTCGTCAATGTTGGCTCGGGTACCGGGGCCGGCAGATTTAGAGGCAATGGAGGCGACGATTTCGCCATAATGTACCTTGGCTATTTTTGAAACAGCTGCAACAATTGGAATGGTCGCTTGACCACCGCAGGTAACCATATTCACATTCTGCAAGTCGCCATGTTCTGAAAAATTAACAACGGGTACAAGATAGGGGCCGATCGCCGCTGGCGTCAAATCTATAATTCTTTTTGAAGGAAATTTTTCAACCAACGAATGATGATGGGCGTGTGCTTTTGCTGAGGTAGCATCGAAGACCAATTCTATCTCATTCCAAATGGGTAATTCTATGAGGCCATCCATTCCTTTAGCAGTGGTGGCGACGCCCATTCTTTCGGCTCTGGCAAGTCCATCAGAAGCAGGATCAATACCGACTAAGATTCCCATTTCTAAAAGCTCAGAGTTGCGCATAATCTTAATCATCAAGTCCGTTCCAATATTTCCAGACCCTATGATCGCTACCTTCCTTTTTGACATATCTTTGATTGTTCAATAAATATAGTTTTTTTGAACACTAGATTTTCATTACCCTTGAGGAGAAAATTATAATTTATTCACTTGTTCCTATTCCACCTCCTTTTTATTGAATTGTAAGGATTAATTACCTTTATCGATATAATTACCAGTTATGAAATATTTATCTCTATTCCTTTGTGCCGTGCTTATTTCTTGTGGTCAGAATTCCACAACACCTTCGGATTCAAATTCAACGAAGGCACCATTGAGTAAGCGAGATCTAAAGGCGAAAAAATTAAATGACCAGCAAGCATCTCTGCCGATTGCTTACGATTTTATTGAAGGCTTCTGGATGGAACTTGAAGATCTTGTAAAGCTTCGTTCGGCAAAAATTACCAAGCCTTTTCCTCATTCACAAGGCGGTTTTCTTGGTTATGAAACAAGGGTAAATAATGGGGAATTCTTCATCCACGGAACCCAGTCAACGACAAAACTTTTACTAAATGAAAATCGATATCATGCTGATCCTGATGGCTACGATCTGAAAGGCTGGAGCTTTGAGTTTAATGAGCAAGGAAGTCAGAAGACTCTAAAGACGATTGGTCCTACTGGTAAGGCGAGACAGACCCTTCATTTCATGCCAGCTAATGATAATCCAAATCGATTCAAAGATAATTCTAATCTATATTGGCCATACACACACTATCTTTTAAAAGGTGATTTCTTGACACAAACTCCAGATGGGAAGGTATCGGAAGCCACCATTTCCTCCGATCTAAAGGTTGAGGGAATAGAAGGAGTCAACACCTACAGTTTTACCTCTTTTGGAAATGAATTGGTATTGACCTTCATCGGTGTTGATTTTAAGAAGACGTATTATATGTGTCGTCCAGTGAAAGATGGGTTTGACCTATATAATATTGATCTTCCAGCAAGTACTTTAAAGAATCCTGGAAATATTTTTGAACATCGGATAAAAGCAAAAGATCTGGCTTGGAAGTTTAGGAAGCAGTATAAGTAATTAGGATTCTTCACTTTTTGGTAAAATAATCGAAATCGTCAAACCTTTATTAAGGCCAGGTGAAGACGCACTGATTGTACCTCCATAAGATTCTATAATCTTTTTGCAGGTATGAAGACCAATACCTCTTCCTTCTTTATCGAAGTGTTGTCGCTCACCTAATTTAAAGATAGAATCGGAAAATTTATTTTTTATCCCTATGCCATGATCTTGAAAGCTGAGCGTAATGCTTTCAGAATCCTCACTACTTTCAATGATTAATTTTTGTGGAATTTCTGGTATTCCATACTTGATGCTGTTAGAGATTATATTCTGAAAAACCTGAATGAATTGTGATTCTATTCCTTTGTAACATGGCAATGTATGTTCGACCTTAAGTTCTAATCGATTGGTTGTAATTTCATAATCTAAGTTTTTTCTAACCTTTAGCAACACAGCGTTGAGATCAACGATAGAATTTATATCGTACTCATTTTCTTTTAGAGAGGAAGTTAAGATCCCTTGCATGAGACCATTCATATTTTCAACAGCTTCTTGAATAATCCGAAAATATTCTTTTGACTTATCTTTTAAATTTGGTTCGTTTTTTTCAATCAACCCAAGAAAGGAGGCGATGGTTCTTAATGGTGATTTTAAATCATGCGAAACTACATGTGCATACCTTTTTAGGTTTTGATTAGAGACCTTTAGATCTTCAATTGCTTCATTAAGCTTGACTGTTCTTTCTTTTACTATAAAGCCTAATTGTTCGTTGTATTTTTTTAGTTTTTCATGAGCCAATGCATATCCTAATCTATTGGAACAAAGAGAAGAGATTGATTCAAGCATTTCAAGATGAGAATCCGTGAAAAAAAACTTGGATGAATTTTCAGAATCGATGACACCAATCACTCTTCCATCATAAATAATCGGTACGGCTATCTCCGAAAAACGAAAATCATCGTCAATGATATATCTATGATCTTTAGTAGTGTCATTTATTATTTCAGCAATTCCTGTGCGGGCAACTGTCCCCACCACACCCTGACCAATAGGAATGGTAATTGGATCTATAATTTCCTGCTTTGTAGGATTCTTAGGCCCATATGCTGCTTTTTGAACCAGGTGTTCTCTACTTTCATCTAGCAAGTATATTACACAATCTTCCAGTCCTAATCTAGAAATTACATTATGACAAATAGACCATAAAATTTCATCTATGGTATCTTGTTTTAAAACCTCCTTGACAAAATCATGAATCACTCTTTGGTGCTCCAACTGTCTTTCTAGTTGAAGCATTTTCTCGTGATTATATGTTTTAGTCGATCTCAAATACTATTAATTATATTTCTAAATCTTAAATTCAAAAATTTACCACTTCATTAGCAAGGCTAATAAGGTAGAATTAGGTAGTAAGGGTGAGTATTGTTTGGGTCAATTTAACCTCTAGGTGTTTTTAATTTGACCAGACAGCAAATCCTCGTTTTCTGAGACTATCTGTCAAATCTTTTTCAAGCTGATAAGCTCTTTCTCTTGTTAAGGGGTTGAAATGTTCGTAAAGACTGGGCCTTAGATACATTCCATATTTCTCTACAAATTTAGATGAAATTTTGATGCCTTTCTTGCTTTTTGCACCAGTTAAATGCTTTTCTAGCCTTTCTTTGGGCTTAAGGCTGGTCATGCCAACATATAAACATGTAGATAGGCCTTTGTATCGTGGATTGGCTGCTCTGAATTTTTTACTTTCAGTCCAAACCGATTGTCGTAATTCGACAACATAGACAGAATGGGATTTTTTAGCTGCTTTTGTAGACATGGATACAAATTTGCGAAAGCGTAATAGACAAAATACTACAAAAATAAATCCAAGAATTTCGGGGGCTTCTTAAAAGCCATTAACTTGTTTTAATATGAAGGAATATGTGCAATCTATTGCAAAAACCCTAGATAATGCGGCAAAAGAGGCGACTGCCGTTCCGCAAGTAAGCCTGAGTCAGACCATCGACTTGCAGGATTCTTACGACATTCAAGAACAATCCATTAATCACCGTTTAACAAGAGGCGAAAAGCTGGTTGGGTACAAACTTGGATTCACAAGCAAGGCGAAGATGGAACAGATGGGTGTCCATGAAATTATTTGGGGCCGCCTGACTGACAAAATGCAATACTTTCATGAAGGTAAATTGGATCGAAGCCATTTTATTCACCCTCGGATCGAACCAGAAATTGCCTTTCTTGTAAGTAAGGACATTGATCAGCCACTGACGAGGGATAATTATATGGAGTACCTTGGTGGTGTAGCCGGGGCTTTAGAAATTATAGATTCGAGATATGAAAATTTTAAATTTTCTCTGGAAGATGTGATTGCGGATAATTGTTCTTCTTCTGGCTTTGTAATTGGAACTTGGTTGGATCCATTACAGACGGTTCAGGACTTGGCGATTAAATTAGAAATTAATGGGACCGTTTCTCAAGAAGGTAATTCTAAAGCAATTTTAGGTAATCCGATGGAGTCATTTATTGAGATGACACGCTTAGCGCAAAAGTATAATACCAAAATAAAAAAGGATCACATAATTTTAGCCGGAGCCGCCACTTCAGCAGTGTATATAAATTCAGGTGATGAAATCATCGGTCACTTTGATCAGATAGGTCAGGTGCAAATATCAGTAGTTTAAAAGATTCAAAAAGAAAAGATGTCAGAAGGAAAATATTCTACCATACACTATCAGAAATATTTGGAGCTTGAAAAACTTTTAAGTGCTCAAGTTTTAAGAAGCGAACAATTGGGCGAACCAGCACATGAGGAAATGCTATTTATCATTGTTCATCAGGTGTATGAATTATGGTTTAAGCAAATCATACATGAGGTAGAATCTGTCATAGAATTATTTGCAGATGATGAGGTTATTGAAAGTAGTCTTGGAGTAGCCATTGGCAGGTTGAATCGAGTCGAAGGAATCTTGGAATTAATGGTAAAGCAGATTAGTGTCATGGAATCGATGACACCGTTAGACTTTCTTGATTTTAGAAATTATTTATTTCCTGCATCTGGTTTCCAAAGTTTTCAATTCCGTGCTGTTGAATCTTTGCTAGGTTTACCTAACAAACAAAGAATAACTTATCACGGTCAAAAGTATCATTCTGTTTTTCAAGAAGATCAGGTAAAACAGTTGGAAGCAATTTATGAAAAAGGAACCCTTCTTGATACGGTCAACGCATGGCTGGAGCGTACCCCGTTTTTAAAGTTGGACGGTTTTGACTTTTTAGAATCCTACAAAGGTGCTTTAAAGTCCATGTTGAAAAAAGAAACAGAAGCGATTGAGAAGTCAGATTACCTGACGGAGGAGGAAAAAGAAAAAAGGAAAGAAATGGTCGGAAGTACAGATACTTATTTCCAATCTATCTTGTCTAGAGAAGAGCACAATCAGATGATGGAAGAAGGGAAAAAAAGACTAAGTTATGAGGCAACACTTGCAGCCCTTTTTATCAACCTATACAGGGATGAACCAATCCTGCATTTACCATTTCAGTTTATTACTTGTCTGATGGATGTAGATAATCAGATGACTGCTTGGAGGCATAGACATGCACAGATGGTTATGCGGATGATTGGTAATAAAATTGGAACAGGAGGATCATCGGGTCACGAGTATTTAAATAAGACCGCTCAAAAGCATCAGATTTACCATGACTTTCATAACATCTCTACCTTATTAATCCCAAGGTCAGATCTTCCAAAGTTGCCAAAAGAAATAAGAGAACAATTGAACTTTCACTTTAACGTAAACTAACTTAGAATACATTTCTTCAATAAAATAAATATCATGGCTAAATTACCTCCTGTCATCAACTTTAAAAATTGGATCGAAGAAAATAGAGATCTATTAAAACCGCCCGTAGGCAATAAGGCAATTTATAATGAAGACTATATTGTTATGGTCGTCGGTGGTCCCAATTCAAGGAAGGATTATCACCTAAACCAGACACCTGAGTTTTTCTATCAGGTGGAAGGTGATATAGTTCTCAAAGTGATTGAAGATGGTGAGCCGAAAGACATTCACATCAGAGAAGGCGAGGTCTTTTACTTGCCACCCAACATTCCACATTCTCCGCAGAGAGGAGCTAATACCGTGGGGCTTGTAATAGAGATGAAGAGACCAGAAGGAGTGGATGATGGTCTGGCTTGGTTCTGTGAAAACTGCCACAACAAATTGCACGAGGAGCCTTTTGAGTTAGTGAATATAGAAAAGGACATGCCTGTCATTTTTGATAAGTATTATGCCAACACAGAACTTCGCACTTGCGATAGCTGTGGGACATTGATGGAACCGCCTGCAAAAATAACTTCTGCTTAATTATCATATATGCGTATAAACGCTCATTCACACTTATTACCATACCCAGAGCAGATCCCTGCTTATCTAAAAGAGAAAGAAATCTTTTGGATTGATGAGGATCGTAAACACATGTTGCAAAAAGGATGGAAGCGACCTGTAACAGATTCTAGTTTTTTCTTAGATGAAAAATTAGAATGGATGGATCGTAATAAAATTGATCATGCCGTAGTGCTTAATCTTTCTCAGCTTTATGGAAATGGATTACGAATCAGTGATATGAAATATGCCTTAAGATTTCAGAATGACTTTAATGCAAAGGTGCAAGCAGACCATCCGACCAAGTTTACTTGTGGCTTTGTGGTTCATGCAGGTTTTATAGATGGAGCCTGCTGGGAAATTGAACGTTGTGTGGAAGAACTTGGACTCCGTGTACTCTGTCTGCCGACGCACTACATGGATTCAATCGGAACATGGAGAGGAATTTTTGATAAGGAAACAGAGCCAATTTTTGAGTTGGCTGAAAAGTATAAACTGGCAGTAGAGATTCATCCATATGATGGAGAGAAATTTATTAAGCTCGAAAATACTGCTTGGCGATTTCATCTTATTTGGATGATCGCACAATGTGCAGATGCTTATCATTTTTATACCCTCGATGGACTCTACGAAAAGTATCCCAACATTAGGGTTTGCTTTGCACATGGTGGACAATTAAACCATTTAAATATTGGAAGGCGTACGCAGGGATTTGATGGGCGGCCGGATCTTTTTGAAGGTAAGGTGCGACCGCGGAAAGCGATTGGACATCCCAATATCTTTTTTGATACCTTAGTTCACGATACATTTTCACTAGATTTAATGGTGAGGCGTCAACAAGGTACAGATCAGATTGTTGTAGGTCTTGATGATCCATATCCCCTTGGAGAGATGGAGAGTGAGGCACAATCTTCTTATCCTGGGAAGTTGTTGGATCTTGCCGTTGAAGAAAACATAATCTCAGCCAAGCAACAAGAAGAGATGTGGTTTAGTAACGTTACTAGGTGGTTGTGCGGATCTGATTCCGATGCATTTATGAATAGAATAAAGCCAGTCTAAAATAAATGATGATTCAATATAAAAACGATCTTGAATTTGCGGTAGAGATGGATGTGCGTGATCCACTTAAAGATTACCGTTCTAAATTTCATTTACCCTTACAAGCAGATGGTAAGCCCTATGTTTACCTCTGTGGAAATTCCTTAGGTCTTCAGCCCAAAAGTACAGCGGAAGCGATACAGCAAGAATTAACCGATTGGCAGAACTTGGGAGTTGAAGGGCATTTTCACGCAAAGAATCCATGGCTACCGTATCATGAATTCTTGACAGAAGCGATGGCGAGAGTAGTCGGCGGAAAGCCAGAAGAAGTCGTCGTCATGAACACCCTCACGGCAAACCTTCATTTTGTGTTGGTTTCTTTTTATCGGCCGACGGCAACTAGAAATAAAATAATCATCGAAGCCGATGCTTTTCCTTCCGATAAATATGCTGCGGAATCACAAATAAGATTTCATGGATTTGATCCGAAGGAATGTTTGATTGAGTTAAGGGCTAGAGAAGGAGAGGTGTGTTTACGACCGGAAGATATTGAAGCAGTTATTGCGGCCGAAGGTCAGAATGTTGCGACCATTCTTTTAGGAAATACCAATTACTACACTGGCCAATATTTCAATATTAAGCAGATAACGGAATGGGGGCATGCGCAAGGATGCATGGTTGGATTTGATTGTGCGCATGGTGCGGGGAATGTTGATTTACAATTGCATGATTCTGGCTGTGACTTTGCTGTATGGTGTAATTATAAATACTTAAACTCTGGTCCAGGTGGAATGGGTGGAGTCTTTATCAATGAGCGACACTTGAACGATCCATCCATCCCAAGGTTTGAAGGATGGTGGGGACATAATAAAGAGACGCGATTTAAAATGCGGGATGCCTTTGAGCCCATGCCCACAGCAGAGGCATGGCAATTGAGTAATCCACCGATCATGGCTCTAGCTGCTGTCTGGTCTTCTTTGAAAATATTCGATGAGGTAGGAATGCCAGCCTTAAGAAAGAAAGCAAAACTATTGACGGGCTATTTAGAATTTTTGCTCCATCACCTTGGAGAAGATTTGGTGAACGTTGTAACACCGAGTGATCCTCAACAGAGAGGTTCGCAATTATCGATACAGGTAAAGAATGCGGATAAGAGATTATTCGATGCGATTACTGAAGCTGGAGTCATTGCAGACTGGCGAGAGCCAGATGTGATACGAGTTGCACCAGTGGCCTTGTATAATTCATTTGAAGATGTTTATCGGTTTTATGAAATTTTAAAATTTGCCTTGAGCAAAATCAAAGAAGCATGAGTAAAAGTGAAAAGATAATAATAGTCGGCGCTGGGCTCTGCGGCTCAATGTTAGCTGTCAGGATGGCTCAGCGAGGATTCCAAGTAACAGTTTATGAGAAGATGCCTGACATGCGAAAAGGAATTAAGGATGCTGGGCGTTCTATTAATTTAGCGCTTTCTTCTCGTGGTCTCAAAGCACTTGAAAGAGCAAATTTAAAAGAGGCTATTCTCGAAGAGTGTATTCCCATGCGTGGTCGGATGATTCATCCGCTTGGTGGAGAATCATTCATCTCGCCTTACAGTGGGAGATCAGAAGATTACATTAATTCTGTGTCGAGACCTGGGCTGAACCTAAGATTAATTCAAGAAGCCGATGCCTTCGAAAATATTGAATTGAAATTCGAGGCGAAGGTGCATGAAGTTGATTTAGAAAATGCTAAAATAGTTTATTCGCAGGGTGGTGAGAAAATGGAAGATCAAGGTGACATTGTTATTGGAGCCGATGGCGCAGGATCCGTAGTGCGACGCAGCATGATGGCTCAGACAACCAAATTACTCTTTAATTATTCTCAAGATTTTCTGAGGCATGGTTATAAGGAATTGAGCATCTTATCTACAGCTGATGCTGGATGGAAAATAGAAAAAGAAGCATTGCACATATGGCCGAGAGGTGAGTTCATGATTATTGCCTTACCTAATTTAGATGGTAGTTTTACCCTGACCATGTTTCATCCATTTGGCTCAGAGATCGGCTTTGATGCATTAACGACCAATGAAAAGCTTTCTCAGTTTTTTGAAGAATACTATCCAACCTTGCTTCCGTACATTCCTCATTACAAGGAGGAGTATTTCGAAAATCCAGTGGGCACCTTAGGAACCATTAAATGCTATCCATGGCAGGCTTATGGCAAAGCATTAATTATGGGGGATGCTTCCCATGCCATTGTTCCTTTTTACGGCCAAGGTATGAATGCCTCTCTAGAAGATGTCCGAGTTTTTGATGAGTTGATGGATGAGTATGGTACGGATTGGGAAAAGTTATTCGCCGTATTTCAAGATGAGAGAAAATCAAATGCAGACGCCATTGCGGACCTAGCCATCGATAATTTTTATGAAATGCGGGACAAGGTTGATGATCAAGATTTTAAGAGAAAGAGAAAAATCGAGATGGAGCTAGAACAAAAATTCCCTGCTTATTATTCCAAGTATTCCTTGGTCACTTTTAAGCCTGAATTGTCTTATGCTGAAGCAAAAAGTAGAGGTAGAAAACAAGATGAATTATTATTGAATCTCTGTCGACGATCAGATTTTTCAGAAATTCCATTGGAAGAATATCATCGTCAATTGATGAACATTTCTGTTTAAATGAAAATTAAATTAGAGCATAGGGGGCAAGAATTTCAATGTGATCTTTCGCAACCAATCGATCTTTCGATTCCCGTAGGTCAGGTGCGATGTTTTTATTCAACACCGTTTGAGGCCAAGCCTTATCAGTCTGGGGATTTTGTAGGATCGGTTAACGATGGAGCACCTGTGAATTTTTATGATGTGCAGATGAATCCTCACGGGAATGGAACCCACACAGAATGTCTTGGCCATATAACCAAAAAGCAAGAGAAGGTTTCTGAGGAGATGAAGACGTTTCATTTCTTGGCGCAGGTGGTCAGCTTGCCATTGGCAAAGTTGGATAATGGGGATAAGGTTTTAAGTTTAGAAAATCTAAAAACAGCCTGCCTAGAAAATTTGCCTCCTGCAATTATCTTACGCTCACTACCCAATCTTTCGGATAAGTTAACCATGGATTATTCCGGAACCAATCCTCCATATCTAGACTCAGCAGCTATGCAGTATTTAGTAGATGGTGGAGTGAGGCATTTACTTATAGATTTACCTTCTGTGGATCGTGAGGAGGATGACGGAATTTTAGCGTCTCACCATGTGTTTTGGAATGTTGGTGATGCAGAAGCGAAGGATGATTCTCGTAAAGACTGCACGATTACAGAGATGATCTTTGTGCCGGATGAAATTACAGATGGATTATATTTATTAAACCTACAAGTTCCGAATCTTCCATTGGACGCTGCACCGAGCAAACCGGTGATTTATAAATTAGAAAGGCATGATTAAAATCAAAAACTACATCAACGGTGCATTGGTCGCTCCGATTAGTAATGAATATTTAGATGTTTTTGATCCGTCCATTGGGAAGCCATATGCTGAGGTTCCGGATTCTGATATCCGAGATGTTGAAGCTGCCATTGAAGCAGCAGAGAACGCTTGCGCAAATTGGGCAGCAACAAGTATAAATGACCGTGCCAGAATTATGACAAAAATTGCAGATCTTATTGGCGCAAATTTGGATCGGCTGGCAAAGGCAGAATCATTGGATAACGGTAAGCCCGTATGGTTGGCTAAGCGTGTAGATATTCCTAGGGCAGAATCTAATTTTAGATTTTTTGCGCAAGCGATTACACAATTTAGTACACAGACTCATGAGATGTCTGAGGCCATTAATTATACCTTGCGCCAACCCTTAGGAGTTGTCGCAACCATCTCTCCATGGAATTTACCACTCTATCTTTTTACTTGGAAAATTGCACCAGCGATTGCTGCTGGAAATTGTGTCATTGCTAAGCCTTCAGAGGTCACACCGATGACTGCTTACTTACTAGCAGAGCTATGTATTGAGGCAGGTTTACCAGCAGGAGTTTTAAACATTGTACACGGGGATGGTGTGAAGGTTGGCGCAGAATTTAGTAAGCATCCAAAAGTGAAAGCGATTTCATTTACTGGAAGTACTCGAGTGGGGAAGGCAATTGCAACTACTGCTGCTCCACTGTTTAAAAAGTTATCTCTAGAAATGGGTGGCAAGAATCCTAATCTGATTTTTGCTGATTGTGACTATGAAAAGATGATGCATCAGATCATCCGTACTTCTTTTGGAAATCAGGGGCAGATCTGTTTGTGTGGTTCGAGGATACTGGTTGAAGCATCCATCTATGATCAGTTTAAGAAAGACTTTGTCGCGATTACTTCAAAGCTGAAAGTTGGACCTCCAAGTCATCCAACTTCTAAAAGTGGAGCCATTGTTTCCAAAGTACATTATGAAAAAATACTTTCCTACATTGAATTGGCAAAAGAGGAGGGCGGTAAAATTTTAGCTGGAGGTACTCCTGTTTTTCCAGAAGGTCACGAAGATGGTTGGTACATCCAACCGACCATTATTGAGGATTTACCTCACGATGCTCGATGCAACATGGAAGAGATTTTTGGTCCTGTGGTTACCATCATGCCTTTTGAAACAGACCAACAAGCCCTCGACTATGCCAATGCAACTGAGTACGGTTTGTCTGCATCCATCTGGACAGAAAACATCACTCGCGCTCATAAAATGGCCAAGGAATTGGAGGCAGGAATTGTGTGGGTAAATACATGGTTGCTTCGTGATTTACGGACTCCATTTGGTGGAGTAAAAAATTCAGGCGTTGGACGAGAAGGTGGTTTTGAAGCCTTGAAGTTTTTTACAGAGCCGAAGAATGTGTGTATTCATATAGGGTAGTTAGTATTATCCTTATAGTGTAGACATCATAAAAGTAAATGATGTAAAATTTGATATATTGCTTCATAATTAGATTTATACTAAATCATAGTAATTATCAAACAGTGAAATACATCTTCCATATATATTACACTTCACTCTACTACTGTCTTCTTGTAAATCAGATGTTTCAAGTGTGAAAACTCAAATTTCTGAGCAAACAGATTTGGAAAATATTGAAGCAGATTCCTTAGCTAACTTTGCATACCAAACAAGCCAATCAAAAAACACTAAGGAAATCTATCCTGAAAATAAATCTGAATTCACCCTGAATAATGAATGGAATTATGTGCCAACGGTTGAGTCATGTCTTTACATAAGAACTGAGCCAAAAATATCTGATTTGACGATCATTCAATGTTTAATTCCGATTAGAACAGGAGAACTAATCTCAGAGATGTGGCATCAGTTAAAACCAACAGGAAGAGTAAATGGGGATTGGGCTCAATTTAATTATGAATTCGAAATTTATACTATGAAACCTGACTCGCCGGATACGTTTAACTTTGAAGAATGGGATATTGCTCGAAAAGCAGTTCATGACGAAATGAAAAAAAAGTTCAAATGCTACAAAACTACTGGATGGGTAAGGTATAGAAATCCTGACGGATCATTGAATATTAAAAGAAAAAAGGACGGAGGTTGATTTTATTTTAGAGTCCGTTTAATAATAATGAATCGAAATCAAAAGATGAAAAAAAGATTATCTACTGTATTAAAATATTCAATCGAATTTTTAATTGTTGCTTTCGGTGTGTATTTGGGTGTATTTGTTAGTGAAAGGAATGTACAGAAAAAGATTGATGAGAATACTGAAAGATCTTTAACTTTTATTATAGAGGAATTAGATTCAAACATTGATCAATTAAATAATTCTATAGAATATCAAACTAAAATCGTTTCTAGTTTAGATAGCATTACTCAGAATCTAGAGGACTCTGATTTAGAAATGATATACTATTCAAATAGAAAATTTAGATTTAATGAATTACCGAATTGGAGAGGACTCGGTTTTTCATCTTTAGAAAATATTTCATACGAAAGTGCTAAAATTAATGGGGTAATAGCCGAGCTAAATATAAATACAACTCGGATGATTGCAAGAGCATATCATAATCAACAGGCATATACTGAATTTTCTAAAAAAGTAAACAACAAACTACTTGAGATAGATTCCAATTCAAAGATTATAGACGTACTTGGAATTTTTGAATTATTAAAATATGATGTGCTATCAACAGAGCAATGGCTGCTAAACCAGCTTAAAGAATATAAAGAAGAGTTAGAAAAAATTAAACATGACAAAGGATATGGCGTTCATGCTGGCTAATCGCTAGAGCCCTCCAAAGCCACCCGAAACTTAATCTTTAAAAAATAGAAATGAATGAACATATATTAGTCGAGATCATTTCTCAGTTAACAACTTTAAGTGAAGAAGAAAAATCCGACATTGAAAATAGTTTTCCTATTAAGACATTTAATAAAGGAACCTATTTGCTAAAGGAGGGGCAGATTGCAAGAGATGCCTATTTAGTGATTGAAGGATGCGTTAGAGAATACAAACTCATTGATGGAGAAGAAAAAACTACTGAATTTTACACAGAAAATCAATCTGTGATAAATTCCAGCAGCATGAAAGATCAAAGCCCGTCAGAAATCAATTTTGTCTGTACAGAAGAAACCTCACTTACAGTCCTAAATGCTAACTTGGAAAAAAAGCTCTACGAAAAACATCCTCGATTCGAATCTTTTTGTCGGGATGGTGTTGAGCAAATGATGGGCCAAAAGCATAAAAAATTAACGGAATTCATCACACTTAAACCTGAACAGCGGTACTTGAAACTACAAGATGAAAGGCCAGATTTAATCAATCGAGTTCCTCAATATTATATCGCCAGTTATCTAGGAATAAAACCAGAAACTCTTAGTAGGATAAGAAAAAAGTTAATGTCTTAGAAACGGAAATTATTCTTTCCATTTCAGGCAAATGATCATAATAATTATAAGTAGAATTATTTCTATTCCTCCAATGATATAATAATGTGGCAGCAAGGATCCGCCTCTAAGTATATATATAATGGTTAAAGGAGCAACTATATAATTTGCCCACCTACAAAATTTATAGGGTAAAATCCAAGACAGTACGATCATGACGATGGGAATGTTGGTCATGACAGCTGCGATTCCCATCATGCTCTTTACATCAAGAGGGATGTCAATTACCTCGCCTTAAACAATCTCAATAATTATAGAAAAAACATCGGCAAAAAGCATATTAAACATTACCGTTATCCAAAGCAATATGATAAGGATTCTACGGTTGGATTGATTATTATACATACTTTTTATTTTTAAAAATTAAATCCAAAATGAATACCAGGTTCTCCTAGAAAATATCCATTCCATTTATTTTCTTCAACCTGAAAGGATGCTGGCAAGTTTGTATTAACTGGCCAAAAGGTCATTGCAATTGAAGGCTCTATGAAAAATCGATTTTTAAAAAATCTAAATTGATACCCAAGCCTAAGTGTATTAAATAATTGAATACCACTTTGAATCTTATTTCCATCCTCGCCAAGATAATTTTGATGTAGTAAAGTGGAGTGAATTTGAGCATATGCATTTTTCCAAACAAACCTCTTGTACGCTAGACCTGCTCCAAAAGCCTGAACTCTACCTGGGAAATTAAGTGCCGTCGATTTTTTGGATAAAGGCACCCCTAAAGGCTCATAATAATTCCAAGTGATTTAGGTACGATGACCATTGAATAGTTTGTAAAACATTTTCAAGAGGAAAGTAAATAATCATTTTTAGCCTCGAAATAATTTATATAGCCACGCTGTGGCTAGAGTTTGTATTTTGTCCTTAGTTATAAATATATAACCACGCTGTGGTTTTTAGGTTATCTCTTTAAAAACTTATAATGCTCTAGAGGAGCAATATATTTATAATCAATGCACCTAAAACTATGACGCGCTCCAGAGGAGTGATATACAATTAACCTAGCCATGATGATGAGTCACCTTCAACAACTCACCAAAACAAATAATTCTTTAAAATGAACAAAGGATAGTTATCTCTTTAAAAACGTATAATGCTCCAGAGGAGCAATATATTTATAACCAATGCACCTAAAACTATGACGCGCTCCAGAGGAGTGATATACAATTAACCTAGCCATGATGATGAGTCACCTTCAACAACTCACCAAAACAAATAATTCTTTAAAATGAACAAAGGATAGTTATCTCTTTAAAAACGTATAATGCTCCAGAGGAGCAATATATTTATAACCAATGCACCTAAAACTATGACGCGCTCCAGAGGAGTGCTATACAATTAACCTAACAGTGACGATGAGTCACCTTCAACAACTCACCAAAACAAATAATTCCTTATAATGAACAAAGGATAGGTTATCTGTTTAAAAACGTATAATGCTCCAGAGGAGCAATATATTTATAACCAAGGCACCTAAACTATCACGCGCTCCATATCCAGAGGAGTGCTATACAATTAACCTAACAGTGACGATGAGTCACCTTCAACAACTCACCAAAACAAATAATTCCTTATAATGAACAAAGGATAGGTTATCTGTTTAAAAACGTATAATGCTCCAGAGGAGCAATATATTTATAACCAAGGCACCTAAACTATCACGCGCTCCATATCCATAGGAGTGCTCAGGGTCATCTACTAAATTAGCTATCATGAATAGTGTGCTGCCAACAAAATATTTTTTATCTGTAATATTATTATCCTGAGCATGACTAGATAAATTGATAAACAAAGATAAAGCAATGAAAAAGAAATTTTTTAGACGCATGACTTATTAATTTTATTCAAAGATCAGCCTTGTGAAACTCGATTTCATTGATAAAAGTCAATAAATGGAAAACGTTAAAGAATAGTGTGGTATATTGATTAAGTATGTATCAATCACACGCATAGACACAAACGAGGAGTCAACTACAGGTGCTTAAATTGGAATTCTCAGGAAAGCAATAAGGAAATATAAATATGGATGAACAAAAATTACTATCCATTGCCCCGTGAATTAAATTTAGCACCGGATTACTTAATTCCATCAGGAGCATGTGATAAGTGTTTGATTAAAAACAACGGTAGATGAAAATTGAGCATATAGCCATATGGGTAAAAGACCTAGAAGGAATGAAAGAATTCTACCTTCAATACTTTGAACTTAGTTCAAACGAAAAGTATCATAATCCAAGTAAGAATTTCAGTTCTTACTTCTTGTCTTTTTCATCTGGTGCTAGGCTCGAATTAATGCATCGACCTGAGGTTACCGCACGGATGGATAAGACAGAATTCTCTCAAGGTTTGGCGCATTTTGCAATATCGGTAGGGAGTAAGGAAAAGGTCAATGAATTAACGGAAAGGATTAGAGAAGCGGGTTTTAAGATTCATGGTGAACCGAGAACGACAGGCGATGGATATTACGAAAGTGTCATTCTCGATCCTGAAGGGAACATGATTGAATTGACGGTTTGACATTTATATCGCTTTCCATACTTTAATGTCTTAATGGGATGCAAACGTTGCAAGAATTCAGTTCTTATTTTCTTTAATTCATGCAACTATCGTCTTGACTTCTTGCATTCATCTTATTTCAAAATAGACCTTATTTTCTTCATTTCATTTCTCTATCTTAGGAAGATGAATCATCCAATTAGAAATGGCTTATTATGTTTTGGATACAGCTCACATTTGCCTTGAGCATGACGGCACAAAACCTACCTTATGAATACAGGATATCTGAAGATGGGCATCGATTAACCATAGGTGGAAATCCATCTACAGAATTTTATGAGGAGTCGATCATTCGTTCTATTGATTTGGACTTTGGACCCAATTGGAATTTTGATGACCTCAATGATTCTAATGACTTATTAGGTAAACTAAGTTTTGAAGGACAGGTATACGATTCCGTAGGTGTCAGAATTAAAGGATTTACTTCAAATTTTTCCAACCAAACTGAAAAGAAATCTTTGAACATTACCATAGATTATGGAATTGATAAACAAAACATTTGGGGCTATGAAACTTTAAACTTGAATTCTGGTTATGAAGATCCTTCATCCATGCGTGAAGTTCTTTACAACCATATCGGTAGAAATTATACCCCAGGCTTAAAAGGTAATTTTGTTGATCTGAATATTAATGGCGAAAATTGCGGTCCATACTTAAACATCCAACAACTTAATGGAGATTATATTAGAGAATGGTTTTTAAGTAATAATGGAACACGGTGGAGATGTTGGTAACCAGATGGTATTCCCGTAGATGGTCCGATAGGTCCAGACCCTTTTGCTTTTCTATTTGGAGCAGGTGTGGCTTCTATTAATTTTTTAGGTACAGACACAACGGAATATGCCAAATACTACACGTTGAAACGTACAACGAAAGAAAACCCTTGGGAAGATATAATCAAAGCAGCTGAGCCACTTTGTACCTTGCCTATAGGTGAATTAGAAGAAGGAGTTAAGGATGTCTTGGATGTTGATCGCGCACTTTGGTTTGTTGCACATGAAAATGTATGGGCAGATGATGATAGTTATGTTTATAAAGGAGGTATGGACTATTATCTATACTACGAAATTGAATCAGACCGCATCATTCCACTTGAATATGACGGCAATAGTTGCATGCAACTTGGAGAAGCTCAGATCTGGAGTATTTTCATGAATGAAACTGATGAAAAATTTCCTTTAATGAGTCGCTTGCTTAAAGTGCCTTCCTTGCGTCAAAGATATTTAGCACATATACGGACAATACGTGACTTATATATGGACGAAGAATATTTGACTGGACTAATAGATGAATTTGCTGATAAACTAAGACCTAGGATTGAAAATGATCCACGGAGACTTTTTTCTTTAGCAGAGTTTGAGGATGGGATTGAAGACTTGAAGTCTTTTGTGATTCTTAGAAAGGCCTACCTTTCGAGCTTGCCAGAATTAAATGTGTTAGACTTAGAAATTGAAGCTTTAAAACATTCAGTAGATGGGGTAGATTGGAATTCACCACAACATATGCAGGAGGCGAATATTACCGTTGATGTCATTGATGGTCCTGTTGAGGCAGTCAACCTATATTACAGTGATGGACTGGTCGGTTCTTTTGATAAGATTACAATGTTCGATGATGGGATGCACGGAGATGGAGCGGCTGGTGATGGCACTTTTGGTGCAAATATTCCTGGCCAGTCTTACGGAACCATTGTTAGATATTACGTTGAAGCAATTAAAGACGACCCAACCAAGACAGCTTCCTTTTTTCCAAGAGGGGCAGAACATGATGTGTATTTCTATGAGGTTCAACTATCTCAGGCAGTAGTCTCAGGAGATATGGTCATTAATGAGTTCATGGCTTCCAACGATACGGCAATAGCCGATGAAGCTGGTGAATTTGATGATTGGGTAGAGTTGAGAAATAATTCTCTTGTTGACATAGTTGATTTTGATGGATGGCATTTAACCGACACCTTAGCGAATCCAACCAAATGGTCTTTTCCTGAGGGCACTAGTCTGTCCCCGCAATCCTACCTCACGATATGGTTAGATGAAGATCAAAGTCAAGGTGAATTTCATGCCAATTTTAAGTTGGATGCAGATGGTGAAGAAATTTATCTGATTAATGCCGATGGTAATATTGTTGACCAAGTGATTTTTGAAACCCAGACAACCGATCTATCATACTCCAGAATACCAAATGGTACGGGAGAGTTTGTAATTAAAGACTTTACCTTTGGTTTTAGCAATGAGTTTACGAGCTCAATAATAGAAGAACAACCCATAAGCTATAAGTTATATCCCAATCCAGTGCATGATTTTCTAGTTGTTGAATCCTCAACTTTCGTTGAATCAACCTATCAAGTTTTTAATTTAATGGGTGCAGCGTTGATGAATATACCTTCTAATGGTACTCATACAGAAATTGACCTTTCTAGTTTCAAGCCAGGGATCTATTTACTATCCGTAAATAATGAAGTTGTAGGCCGATTTGTCAAATTTTAGT
Source organism: Saprospiraceae bacterium (assembly GCA_020627785.1). Lineage (GTDB taxonomy): Bacteria > Bacteroidota > Bacteroidia > Chitinophagales > Saprospiraceae > JAHDBF01. The sequence goes on along the minus strand of JAHDGF010000026.1, from coordinate 20,174 downwards.
CAAATTAGATATCGTCTTCTTGTCTATGTTCTAAGTTAATTAGGCATATAATAGCTATGTACAGGACTATTTTTAACTTTATTGTCTTTTCGAGTTTTATCTTGAATATCTTAGCAACATTTGCGTTTAATATAGTTCATGTTTGACATCCAGACCATACAGACCAACTCAGAGAATCCTACCTTTTTAGCGATTCTGATCTCAGTTCTTTTAGCGATTGTGTTGTCTTCCTTGATTGTCATTACCTACGACTTTACCACTAAATCTTTAGAACGTAATCACCATTTTTTGCAATCCTTGGCCATGATTTCTATTTTGGCAACAATGGTTATGCAGGCAGTTGGTGATAGTTTAGCAAGAGGACTTGGGATGTTAGGTGCCTTAGCTGTCATACGATTTCGTACAACCCTTCGCGATCCCAGAAACATGACTTTTATGTTTGCCTCCTTGGCCGTTGGAATTTCATGCGGTGCTTTTGGATTTACAATTGCCACCGTTGGTACCTTAGCTTTCTGTTTTATGGCGGTAATTTTGAGGTTTTCGCCTTTCGGCAAATATGAAACATTAACAGGGGAACTAAAGGTCACTGCATTTTTAGGTGATTCCGTGACGGAAAAAGTAGAAAATATTGTCAAAGAATATACCCAAGGTTGTGTACTCACCGAATACCGAACTAGAGATCGTACAGTTACTCTAGAAACTGAATATAATGAACATGGTAAAAAGGTTGTAACCGCAAGTGAAGAACAGCGATTGAGGGAATTAAACTATGACATAAATTTAAAAAGAGGGGTAGACGATCGTCTGCTCATTGATCACTTGAATAAAGAGACTTTCGTCAAGGAAGTTAGACTGAGATTTACTAGAAGAGATAAAGAACTATAGATGAATCTGAGAAATATTATATTCAATCCGTTATACATTTTTAGCTTGGTACTTATTGCCTTTCTATTTAAGTATAAGTCGTCCCAGAACGAAACGGTTGAACTATTTTTTGGTTTCACAGAGAACAAAGAAACAGAAATCAACCTAGACTATCCTGTACGTGTTGAAAACTTAGAAGTCAAGCCCGGTGATTTTATTCCTAAGGGGAAAAAACTAGCGACACTCACCCAACTTACGCTGTTGAAAGAAATTTCAGACGAACAATTGAAGGTGAGCGAATTGAATTCCCAATACAATAAAATGCGTGAAGGCATTGAAGGCGAAATCGAGATACTTCGTGCCGAACAAGAACTCAAACTGGCAGATGTAGATTTTAAAATTCAAGAAGTAGAAGCAGAAATCAAATATCAAGATCAACTTAAAAATGATCTTGCATCAATATCTAATATTGATAATTCTACCGTCCTACAACTTCACCAACAAAAGATTGCCAGATACCAAAAATCAAAACAAGACATCAGAGATGATTATGCAGTTCGGATTCAGCAAAAAGAAGGACGCATCCAGAATGAGTTGGCCATTCACTATGCTGCGGTGAAGAGACACAACAGTGATGTTGGTTACAACGAAGAAAAATTGAAAAAGTTAGAACTAACCAGTCCTTCTGACGCATTGGTTGGAAACGTTAACATAAAGCGCGGGGAATACGTTCAGTCATTCAAAACCATGATGACCCTTTATGAACCGAATCCAACAACAGTTGTTGGCTTCGCTCATGAACGGATGATTGTAAACGTCAAGGTCGGCGATGAGTTTAGAATTGTTTCAATGAGGGATCCTTCATTAGAATGCAAAGGAAAGGTCACAGGCCTTGGTTCCAGAATTGTTGAGATCCCTGAACGTATGCGTAAAATACCTGAAATGAAAACCTATGGCCGAGAAGTTATCATTGCCATACCCCCAGAGAATGGTTTCTTGCAGAAAGAAAAAGTGATGTTGTATTTTGGTGATGCAACTGATTCAGAAATCTCTACAGCTCAACAAAGTTCTAATTAATTGATGCGAGTATTTTTAATTCTAATAATATTCACCTTTCCCTGTCATTTAATGGCACAAGAAAAGTTGCAGGACCTCAGCTTTTATTTAAAACAATACAACGATAATTTAAAATCTAGTGTAAACAACGTTGGAGATCCATCTTCCGAATATAGGCCTCCTTGGCTTGAAGGACTAGATTTTAGAACGGAGACTAGGGACTGGGAATTATTACGACAGCAATATCAGTTGAGAGTCAAACCATCAACTCCTAAGATTAGAAAATATCAGAAGCTAGCCTATCGTGATTTGCTTACTGAACTTAAAATGGTGAAGTCTCAAGTTCAATACTCTGGGCTGAAGAAGATTTATGAAGATTGGTTGACACAATTTTTTGAACATAAGGAAGCAAGAATACTAGAAAACTCCATAAAGTACTATGATGACCTTGTTAAGGTACTCTCCATAAGTGATGAAAAAGGAGAAGTGGATGCTCTGGAAATTATTAAGGTTAAAATTAAGAAGGAAGAGCTTGAGTTGAAAATAAATAATCTTAAAAAAGATCTGTCTAATCCTGAGATAGAAAATTCAATATTGACGATTGATGATATCAGAAATCAGATGATTATTGAGTCGTTTGATTTTCAAAACTATACAGACAAGGCTTCTGATTTATTTGAACTACAGAAGATCGATAATCAGTATGAATTAGAAAAGGCAGAAAAGAATCGGGCCTTTGACTTTGCTCAATTGACTTATCGTGGACCTCACGAAGACATCTGGCAAGAGCGCGTAAGTCTGAGTCTTGCCTTTACACTTCCTTTCAGTGCACGTACCAATTTTGATATGATGGAGCTGGAGATTGAAAGATTAGTGGAGCAGCAACAAATAAAAGAAAGGCAATTGGAGTATGAAAATGAAATAAGACTTGCTGCAGAAAATCTACAAGAGGCCTTTGATGAATATGATGAAAGAATGGAACTCCTAGCTCAGCTTTCTAAATATGATAAAATTTTGGAAGATTATACTCCTCGTTCAAAAAGCGAGGTTCTAGATCTGATCTCACTTAAAGTGGATGGGATCGATGAAAAAATTGACTTGATACGACTCGAAGAAAATATTTATGAGGAGTATTTAGATCTACTAGAGGCTCAGGCAGTGTTCACAACCTCACCAATGGTTAATCATTTAGCTAAGAATTGATAATTTCCAAGGGCCATCCTGGCCTGAGTGAAAAAATAAATGATAAGCCCCGTTTCATGCATTAATTAGTACTAAACCATTAATTTAGACCTAACGAATGGAACGACTCTTAATACCGATATTCTTATTTATTTCTTGCTCGCTTATAGCAGAATGTAACCCATATTTGACGAAAGTCAATAGCCAACGAGTAGCGAACTATTCCATGGAGGTTACCCTAGACAATGACACCAAGTGCTTAGATGGAGAGACAAGGCTAGTCTGGATCAATCATTCTCCCGATACCGTATTCAATATGCATTTTTACATGTATCAGAATGCCTTCAAAAATACTGAATCTACTTTCATGGTTTCAGCCGAAGGAGATGTATTCGGTGATGACATTTCTAAACGATCCTTAGATGATTGGGGTTGGATTGAAATTCTATCGGCAAAGCGAGGTGAATTAGAATTAATTGATCACGCACGTTACATACAGCCCGATGGCAATAAAGGAGATGAAAGTGTTTTTCAGATACCATTGGATCAACCACTCTTAGGTGGAGACACTTTAGTCCTTGATTTGATATGGTCGGAAAAAATTCCAAAAATATTTGCAAGATCTGGACATGAGCGTGCAGACTTTTATAACATGGTTCATTGGTTTCCGCAAGCAGGCGTATGGGAAGAAAAATCCGATGGCAACTGGGGATGGAACTGTCATCAATTTCATAGACGTACTGAATTTTTTGCTGACTTTGGAGTCTATGATTTGAAGTTAACCTTGGCAGAAGAATTAGTCGTTGGTAGCAGTGGTTGTATCATCTCGGAGGAGAATCATGGGAATGGAATGAAGACTTTAGAAATGCATGCAGAAGATGTGATCGATTTCGCCTGGTGTGCTTATCCTCACTTTAAGGTAGTAGAAGATCAGTGGGAACATGTATACATCCGGCTCATGATTCCACCAGAGCACTTACATTTGTGTGATCGACTCATTGCCACGGTAAAACATTCTTTAGAATATATGACGGCGAATGTTGGTCCTTATCCATACAGCAGCATTACAATTTTAGACCCTCCGTTGTTGGGCTTAAAAGCTGGCTTCATGGAGTATCCAACATATATTACCGGCGGGTCATTTGCTTTATTCCCTAAGGGCATACGCACGCTAGAGTCATTGATTGCACATGAGTTTGCGCATCAATACTTTATGGGTATTGTCGCTACCAATGAAAAAGAGGAGCCATGGATGGATGAGGGATTTGTCACGTATCATGAGGATAAGATCATGGAGTCAATGTATGGAGCGGATGGTTCACTTTTTAATCTTGTAGGCTATAAGGTTAATAATTCTTCATTTTCAAGACACGAATACATGTCCTTAGAAAATCCTTCTTGTGGAGCTATTGCAAGACAGGGATGGGATATTAAAGAAGGCTTTAAAGGAATAACCTATAGTAAGACTGCTACCATGTTTAAGACGATGGAAGGAATGATGGGTGAAGATAATTTCATCTCAATGATGAAGTCTTATTTCAAGGAATGGCGCTTTAAACATCCAAGGGGAGAAGATTTTACTGGTCATGTGAAGGAGTATTTGAGTAGCTCTGAAAAGCCACTTGCTTTAGGAGATCCAGATAAGTTTTTTGAACAGATTGTTTATGGAACTGACGTCTTAGATTATTCAGTTTCTAATATTCGATCATTCAAGAAAATTGTAGGTAGAGGAGTTTATGGAGGTCAAGATGATAAGAAAAAACAAGAAGGGACGATGCAAGATGGGATCGTTTCTCAGGTGACCATACACCGAAAGGGTGGAGTGGTATTGCCAGTTGAGATACTTTTTCGTTTCGCTGATGAGGAAGAGAAACGCTTAATCTGGTCAGGTGAGGAGACTTCTAAGATTTTTAATTTCACCGAAAAGACCAAGGTCGTCACAGTCGATATAGATCCAGAAAGAAAATTATATCTAGATATTAATTTAAACAATAATAGCCTTACCTATGAAGCAACACGCGCGCCTGCGTTGAAAGTTGCTAGTAAGGTGATGTATTGGGTTCAGAATATTATTCAAAGTGTGAGCATTCTGATATGAATATCCTTCAAAACATATCAAGAGGGTTCTTCCATGGATTTAAGTATAGAAGATTGGCAAGTTACATTTTCTTGCTTCAGCTTTTTCTAGCACTTTTAATAGGCGTCTTAAGTTATAATTATATTCAAGGACCGGTTGGTCATTCAACTAATTTATTTAACGTAATGGATGGGTATGACCATGATTTGTTTCAAGATCTGTTGCGTTTTGAAGGTACAGGCTGGCGCATGATAAAATCTTTTTTAGTTGCTGCTTGTTTGATTTATTTATTTCTAGGTCCATTTATTATTGGTGGAATGCTCCGTGTATGGAATAAAAGAAACGATCAATGGATTATCTTCTGGGACGGAGGTACAGAATATTTTGCTCAACTATTAAAGATCAACTTAATCACTTTAGTTTTACTTACCATTTTGGCTGGGCTTTTGACTTTTATTGGAGGATTTTGGGTGAATTGGGGTTTGGAAAATTTGCTATCAGAAGTTCCAGTATTGATTGGAATCGCCATCTTAGTTTTGGATTTAATGGTGGTTTTAATTTTCCTAATTGCCATCTCCTTACATGCCAAAAACCAAGTAGTGAATCATCATTCTAAACTTGGTGTTTTCAAGCTGTATTACACTTCCTTTAAAACCGTCCGATCTAAATTTCTTAAACTCATCGGCATTGGCTTTGCTTGGATCTTGTTGAGCCTTGCATTACTATATTTTTTAAACTTTTTGATTAATTGCATTCCTGAACAAAGTTTAATGCTTGTTTTACTTGCCTTTTTACTGCAATTGTTGGTACTATACTTAAGAGTTTGTTTAAGAAATGGATTTTATTGGTCGATTTTAGATGAGGCTTAAGACATTTATTTATATTCATAATATAGAATTACTAACAAATTAACAATTATGAAAAAACAACTTATTTTTCTCTGTAGTCTGATTATGTTTCTCGGACTATCCCTTCCTCAAAGTTATGCAGTAGGTAAAACTACAGCGCCCGTTACCACAGTAAATGAAAATGGTGAAGCTGAAAAAGCTGCACTTCGCACGACAAAGAAAAAAGGTAAAATTGCCCAGTTCTTTCAAAAGAAAAAAGCGCAAGCAAAGGGTCTTGGTTTGATGATGAAAGCAAGCTGGAAAATGATGAAGGCAGGTAAGATTGATCTAAAGGATGATGTTGAAAAGTGGAAATGGTATTGGATTCTCGGTTGGGCAGCAGCCGTAGTATTTTATATCCTTGCAATTGTCCTTGGAATTGGTTCTGTAGTTTCGGGTACCGGTGCCGGATTCGGAATCGCCAATTTATTCTCTTGGATTGGTTGGGCTTGTGGAATCTTCGGTACGATCAGCTTAATCATGTATCTGGTTAAAGGTGATGTAATCTAGATAAAATAACGATTGAAACTGAAAGGTCCGGATTTACTTCGGACCTTTTTTAAAATACCTACATGAAAAATTCTACCCTTTCCTTCATTCTTTGTCTTTTTCTGTGCCCTATTTTCACACCGCAAATGTCAGCCGTTGGCACCGTCAATGAGACCAATATTCTGGATAAGGAAACTTCTTTTGGGGAACAGGTGAAAAGTTTTTTTAAAAACAAAAAAAACCAAATTGATACAAAGGTTAGAAAAGCTACTCAATGGGCAAAAGCAAAGTCGAAGGCGATGAAAGATAAGATCAAAGCCTGGAGAAATTTATGGATTTGGGGGTGGATACTCGGTGGCTTATTTTCTGTAGTAGGTTCTATTTTGGCCTTCGTAAGTGTTGGTATTGCTTCTGGCTCAGCCTTGGCCATATCCGCTGGCTTGCTTGTACTTGGTGCGCTTGGGATAGCAGCAGGTACTGTAGGCTTAATCGTTTTCTTGGTAAAAAATTCTGAATAGAATTTTAGTTTGAATATCAGACTAAAATGAAATAGAGTTTTAGTCTAACAATTTGTGATACTTTTCTCTCAGTTCTTTTCCTCTTTGACCTTTATTGAATAACCTGAAGGCGATAAAATTAGCCCAGGTAACTTTTAAATAACCTCTTTTTTCATACTTCCTAGCGGAGATGGTTACAGGCTCGTTTATGATCTTAAAAGGCAAATTGCGTTTAAGTAACCTTTTGTATAAATCAAAATCTTCGCAGAGTTCGCACGCCTCATCAAAGCCTCCCATTGATTCAAACAACTCTCTTTTGATGAAAAAAGTCTGATCTCCTCCTCCAGTCCACAAGTTTTTAAAGGTAGTAGTCCAAGCATTGATCTTGAGCAGCCAACTGCGTGAATCAAATTGATAACTGAAATAGCCATACTCATTTCCTTCTCTCAAGGCTTGATAAATATGCTCATGAAAATTCATCGGAGGTATGCTGTCTGCATGAACGAAATATAAGATCTGCGCATCCGTAATTTTTGCGCCGTGGTTTAGTTGCTTCGCTCGATTGGTATGTTCTGAGTGCACATAATTTACCTTATGTTTTGAAAGCACTTGCTCAATCTGATCTACTGAATCTTTGGCATCTACCACGTGAATTTCCGCCGTCGGACAAGTTTTTAATCTTTGCACTAAAACTTCTATCCGCTCTTTTTCATTATATGTTGGAATAATAATCCCTAACTTAGTCATATGATACGCAATTTAACCACCGTTTTCTTCTTCCTTTTTCTAATGATATCAATGAATGCTTGTTCACAAAGTACGGTTAAAGAAAGTGATGTTAATTTTAATACGCTTTCGCAAAGCTTTTTGGATTTAATAAAGGCAGAAAAAAATACCGATGATATTGTTAACGCTTACGCAAATATAGATTTAGATGCATTAGAAGGATCCTTAAATACGTATGAAAAAAAGTTAGCTTTTTGGATCAATACTTACAATGCTTTCATCATGCAAATATTAAAAGAAAATCCTTCTTTGTTTGATGATAGATCCTCCTTTTATACAGAGACTCCCATTAATATCGGTGGGGAGACCTTTACCTTTGATCTTATAGAACATGGAATCATTCGGAACTCCCGGTGGAAGTATGGTTTAGGCTACATAAAAAAATGGTTTCCCAGCAAGCTTGAAAAAAAGTTTAGGTTGAAACAAAAAGATGGTCGAGTTCACTTTGCCCTAAATTGTGGTGCCATTTCTTGCCCACCAGTCGATATTTATGCTCCTGAAAAAATAAACGAACAATTGACCAAGGTCATTAAAGCCTATCTGCCTACGGTCACCAGCATCAGTGATAATAATTTAACCACCAGTCCCTTGTTTAGCTGGTTTCGTGGGGATTTTGGTGGCAAGTCTGGCATCAAAGAATTCTTGAAAGAATATGAAATTATAGACAATACTAAGTACAGCCTTAGTTATGGCGATTATGATTGGACCCTGCTGCTCAATAATTTTGTTAAATAAGTGGCATTCATTGGTGTCGGCAATCCTGTTGATTTGGCTTAACTTGATTTTTTAAGTACTTTACAATAGGTGTTACGAACAATATTAATCTCAATCATTTTAGTGCTTTTTATGCCTTGGCTATCAGCTAAGACAAGCCCTACCATTGATAGTCTTCTGATCCAACTAGAACAAACCAAGGACTCAGAAAAATATAATCTCTATCTCTCCTTAAGTAATAGCTATATCGGTGTTGACAAAGCGCAGGGTTTGTTTTATGCAGATAAGGTGATTGCTGATTCTCTTCTTGTTATGCCGGATCAACTGGCTGAAGCTTACCAGAAACGGGGCCACTTGTTATTACATTACGAGGACAATGCAACGGGTCTTGAATATTTGTCTACGGCCTATGAAAAATTTCTAAAGTTAAATGTTGATGGATCTTTTGGATCACAATTGGGATCAATTTGCATGGGGCAAGGGAGGGCCGAAAGATTAATGGGGAATAATTTTAAAAGCCTTAAACTATTTTTAAAAGGTATAGACCATTATAGATCCAACAATGATCTTTCTGGCGAGGCTAACTGTATCAACCACATCGGCATTGTTTTCAATAATATTCATGACTTCGAAAGTGCTAAAGAGTATTACCTAAAGTGCCAAAAGATATATGAACAGTTGGGAGAAGATAAAGGAAGGGTATACATCTATAATAATTTAGGTTATCTAGAAGAGCAAAAGAACGATTATAATATGGCCATGGAATATTATAATCTAGGTTTGGAATTAGCAAAAGAAATCGACTTTACCACCATGATTGTTCATCTACTGAGCAACATGAGTAGCATCTACATCAAACTCGAAAATTATACCGATGCTCAAACAGTCATCGACAAAGGATTATCACTTGCTAGTGAGTATGAAATGATAAGACTGGGTAATTTTTTAGAGTTGAATAAAGGCTTACTTTCTTTACGAGTAAATAAATCTAATCAATACTTTAAAAGGATTTCAGAAATCAATGAATTTGCGAAAACCAAAGGTTATAAATTCCTGGAAGCACAATCGCTTAGAGTTCTTAAAGAGTTCTATATACATGATAAAAATTATAAAAAGACACTTGAAATTACCGAGATCCAAAAAATGGAAGCAGATAGTTTAAGTAACAGTAAACTCCTTAGTGAAACTTCATTCCTTCAATCCAAATTTGATTATGAAAATCAAATACAAAATGAAAAAATGGAAGAGACTCAAAACTTTGCCTTCAAAAGATTTTTGTATTCATTATTGATTTTCGCTGCATTAGGATTGATTGTGTCTTTCTTTTTTATCAGGGAATTGAGAGCAAGTAATCGCGGATTAAATGATAAAAACAAAGAATTAGAAATTGCAGATAAGATATTGGAAGATCGTAATAAGCAACTACAGTTATACATAGATTCCAATGCTCAGCTGAAAAAATATGCCCGATCAACATCTCATGATATACGATCACCGCTTCGGACCATAGGTTCATATGCAGATTTGTTGCATAAAAATAATTTTGACTCTCTTGACGAAAAATCAAAGATGCACCTAAACTTTATTACAGAAGGTGCTGCTAGACTTTATGACATTACGGCGGACATGCTTAACCTTGCCACTGGAGGAGGTAATGAATTATACTTAGAAAAGATAAAGACAATCAGTCTTGTCAGTAATGTTCTAAAAGATTTAGCTTTTATTATCGAAATGGAAAAAGCGGAGATAAGCGTCGGAAAACTTCCATCAGAAATAATCGTCGATAAGATAAAATTTCGACGCATCATTCAGAACCTCATCGAGAATGCCATTAAATATAGACACCCAGAGCGAAGCCCTAAGATCACAATAAGTTGTTTGGACGTAGAAGATACTCATCAATTTTGCATTAGGGATAATGGCATCGGCATCGATCCTTCAAAATCAGAAAAAATATTTAAAGCCTTTAACCGCCTTGAAAACACCATCGAAAAAGATGGGATTGGTATCGGCCTTTCAATATGTCGCAACATCATTGAGAAGCATGGAGGAAAGATCTGGGTGAATGAAAAATATCAAGACGGAGCAGAATTTTGTTTTACCATTCCAATGGATCAAGAATCGCGGTTGACTTGATAATTTAATTTCTTTTTTTGTTTCCTATATTGAAATAGACTTTTCTTCTTAGAACATTATTTTTCATTTTCTTTGCTTGTCCAGAGGTTCTTTTTTAAAGACTAATTTCTTTTGGGGTTTCAATAATAAAATAGACCATTCTTATCAGAACATTATTTTTCATTTTCTTTGCTTGTCCAAAGAAAACGAAACAAAAGAAAAGACACCTTTCTCAAAGGCACTTTTGCTTTCCCACATATCTTCAGCTCAACATTTCCTGCTTCCGTGGGTCTACGACCCAAGCCGCTGACGGAAATGTCTCGCCGCGTGCTGGTGAGAAAGGACTGGAGTCTGTCTTTTTTTATGTAAGAATTAATTCAAGAAAAAACTACTGTCGTTTTTAATTAGATTCCGCATTAGAAGAAGACACGTTAAGAAATCTTTTTTGGAGCGAGGGCATGAAAGCGGAAACTGTTTGAAGAATGGAGGAATATAATTGAATTGTGGAACGCGGTATGAGTTTTTGCGCTGCGGGGAGGGAAAAGAGATTTTAGTGTCAGCTTCGCAAGCGGTGACTTTTTTTGGTTACTTTTTTGCGTGGTAGACAAAAAAGTAACATGCTGTAGAAGAGATAATATTTTTAAAAGTATAAGTTGAAGAAAAAAATGATTTTTACCTCACCGACTCCGGTGACTTTTTTGGGTTACTTTTTTGTGTGGTAGACAAAAAAGTAACATACCTACAAAAGATAAATTCAATTGAAAATTAAAAATCCAATTTAATGGCATGACCCAAAAAAATAATTTTTAAAAGAAACCAGTTAAAAGAAAAATAACTTATTAAAGATGTTAATCTTTAAAACGCCTCACTCACCGTAAAATAAAAATTGAACTCATCAGATCCAAAAGCAACATCCGCCCTTAGGGAAGTTTTGTTTACTGGATCCATAAAGAATCTTATTCCTGCACCGTAGTTTAATTTCCATTGGCTATTAAATATTTGCGGAAGCGATTCAGAAACGGAACCGTACGAAGTAAACAGAGCACCGGCGAATCTTTTCCAGATATTAAATCTATACTCCGCTTGTAGTAGCGCGACCGAACGATCACGAAAGCGGCCTTGGATGATGCCACGTGCCTTCTTCCCACCGCCCAACTGAAACAACTCTTGAAAGGGGATGTCTCCAAAGGATTGCCCCGTCCATAAATTAACGGCTAGGATTCCCTTCTTTAATTTTTTATAGGTCGTAGCGTCTAAGCTGATGCTGGTAAAAGTTTCGGAGCTGCCGATAAAGCTGCCGTGATGTGCGAGTTGTAAGGTAGCAAAATGACCGCCACTCGGATAGAAGACCTGATCTCGCGAATCAATCCTTGCCAATAACCCAATGCGGGAAACACGACTTCCCGTAAAACCATCCGGCTGTACCGTAGCCAGTAAGCCTCCGGGTTCAATGTCTCGGATCAGATAATCATCAAAGTGGAACAAAGCACCGACAGATAGATTTTTATAGACCCGTTGAAGGTAATTAATCTGTATTCTCGGAAAGTCAACCGAGTAGTTTTCTTCATCGGTGAAAATGGTGCGATCTCCGATGCCAAAGTACGGATAGAAATATTCATAGTATCCAAGCTCGCCAAAAACAGTAACATCATTCTGCTTGAAGAACAACTGATAAGAAGCAAAGGATAGGATCTGCTTATTGAGGGTATACGCTCCTCCGAGTAGTATCTGTGAGGGGTTGAGCCCAGCTTCTTTCTTCGTGTAAAAATTATAGACACCGCCCGCGCCAAAACTCCAGGAAGTTTCTGGAAGGAAGAAGACGATGGGGTAGCCACCAAGGTAGGCCTTATAACTCGTCGAATCCGTCTCCACTTTATCCGCCTTGCCAAAGGAACATAAAGTCACTAAGGCGAGGATGAATGTAAGACCAGCCTTCTTCACTAATTTCATAAATTCTCTTGATCTGTGTTACGCCGTTTTTTGAGTGGCTAATTTTCTCAATAGAAAAACAAGTACAAAAAGTAATGCCACCGCCACGATGATCCAGAAAGTAAGTTTTCCAGTGGACCCTCCAAAAATCGGTGCAGTATTCCCCACGAGTACCAGATGTGCCCAGTATTTGGGATGCTGGTAGGTCGGTGAGGCACCTTCTAGATATTCTAGTTTGGCGAGACGTAGGGATTCACTCTTGCTTTTGCCTTCTTTTAAGAATTTATAAAAGCTGGTGAGGATCTGTGAGGTGCTAGCATCAGATGCTTCCCATAGAGAAGTGATCACACTTTCACTACCGGCATGAATAAAACTACGGGTCAGACTACGTACTCCATCTCCAGTCTGTATGGGACCGACACCTGAGTTGCAGGCGGATAGTACCGTTAAATTAGTCGGTATGTCTAGGTTGTAAATTTCTGAGGCCGTTAATAAAAAATCTTCTTTCTCTGATTCAAAAACCAAGGCAGATAAATCAGGAATGCGTTCATGCAATACACCATGCATCGCCAGATGCAAGATCGAACTATTCGCCGCCTGTCCTTCAAATTTTTCTTTGGTGGCCTCTTGGTTTATGAAAATGGATCCACCGAGCGAAGCTTTTGAAAGTTCAATTTCTTTGGCTGCATTCTCTAGGGGTGATAGCTTGATGCCTGTGGTGTTGTAAGTATAGTTCTCGTTTAAAAGATTAAACTGCGGACTATTATAATCAGAAGCAAAACCCACAAATTCATCACCCGTTGTATTGATTGATTCATCAAATAAAAAGGCCGAACCGTACTCGTAACTGATGTTGTATTGATTGACTAATTTCTGACCATCTCGTTCTAGAATTTCAAAGGGAAACTGCAGTAGTTCCTCATCTGGGATAATGATAAGGTTTTCTATTTCCGCAGGCGGAATGGTGCCATCAAGCATTTTGCCAAGTATATCTTTTGCCGCATGTTTAGTTACATTCTCTCCCGAACTTAACTCCCCATAAAGCTTAATCAAAGAGGAGGCATCAAAATCAGCAGTGCTAATATTATAGTGATCTTTCCTTATGGTGACTTGTATGATTTTTTCATCCACCAAGTAATATTCTAGGATGGCGGTTTTATCATCCAGCTTGTTTTGTATTTCTTCAATGGTCGCTGTTTCTATGAAATCGCTTAGATCAAGTACATCTTCAAGCCCCAGCTCACGCAAGAAACTTTCCTGCTCCAGCTTTAAATCAAAGTAGTCGTTGATGGCAGTTTTATATCCTGCTTCATCTCCATTAAATTCTGCGGTCTGAATGGCCAGTTGTTTTTCAGAAACTTGTTTTTCTAATGTATCTTTTTGTGCCAGTTGATCTTCTGTCAGTTCCTTTTCTTGTTTTTCTTCTTGTTGTATATTCCGGTAGAGTAACTGAGATTTTAGTTTAGAAATAAAACCATAGAGGTAATTCGCATTTTCAATGGTCGGATTTTTTGAGTGCAATTCCTTGGCTGCTAAGATCCCATATTTATAATATTCTTTCGATTGATCAAAGAGCGTCTGATGCGAACCTTCTTCAAAGTCTTGATTCAATTTCATACGTACCAGGGTATCGTACTTCTGAATGGCATCAATGGCCGATAGGAAATAGGAATTGTCTTTTTTCTCAAGACCTGCAGCGTAAAGTGCTTTTGATTTTAAGCCGAGTTGTCTGCGGAGGAAGTCTTTATTGGTAATTTGATTGTTTAGGATGGAAGGGTTTTTTAAAACATCCGTATCTAAATTTCTAACCATAAGCTGCATGGCTTCTTGATATTCTGATAGAGCCTGAGAATAATCTTTAGCAGCGTAATGAGTATCACCAATGTCTTCTATGATCCCGCTTAATTCTGTGAAGGGTGAATTGTTAGCTGGATTGGAGTGATATTCTTTTAGTTCTTTTTGTAATTTTAAAGCTTCTGCGATGTTACCTTGATCTCTTTTTACATAGGATAAGAATTTACTCTGTCGATTTAAATCTGATATTTTTCCAGAATAGTTTCCAAGATTTTTTAACGTAATTAGTTTTGACTCAATTAGAAATTTTTCAGCCTTTCCTAGATTTTCTATCCGATGGTAAAGTGTACCTAGTTCTTCGCAAGTATAACTATAATGTTTATTATCTTTTTTTGGGTAAAGTACATCTACGAGTGACTTTGCTTTCAGTAAATGTTTTTCTTCATTTAAATAATCTAGCTTATCCCGATAAGATCTAGCGAAATTTCTTTGAGTCAAATAGGAATCCATCTTTTTCTCGCCTTTTAAAATCGATACTGCTTTTTCGTGATATACAATTGATTTTTCTATGTCACCTTGAGTTCGTATAAAGTCTCCGACGAAGGTATAGTGTCTACCTGAAAATTGTCCAGGTGTTTTTATTTTACTTTCGGATTGAATGCATTTATCGTAATAGTATCTAGATGAATCAATTCGCCCTAGCCATCTATGTTGGTCACCTATATTAAAATAGGTCATAGGAACCAATTCATCTCTTGCTAAATTACACTTTAATAATAGAGGTAAAACAGAATCTCTATGCATTATAAGTGTTTTTTCGTCTTCCCAAAAGTGATAATAACAATGTGCATACATTCTGAAGTATTCAACTCGATTCGCGCAATCGATTAAATCTCCTTCAAAAGATTTTTTTAAGTCATTGAGTCTGTTCAGATTGTCTTCTAAACTATAATTACTGAAAGTCGCTTTAATATTTTCAAGTCTAGAAATAAATTTTGAGGTTTGGCAATTAACGATCGTCACTTGGCAAAAAATAAAAATTAGTAGAGTTAAATCTTTCATATGTGTTCAAATAAAAAAACCGTTGCAAATTCAATTTACAACGGTTTTTGCCTAATGATAAACTTATCTAAGTTTATTTAATCACCATTAATTTATGTTTTTGGATGGTATTGTCTGTGAAGACATTGATATGATACTGTCCACTGGTTAATACAGGCTCCAATTGAATTTCATTGTCACCTTTTTCAACTTGAATGGAAGTACCATAAATGTATTGCCCAAAACTATCATATATTTTAATTTCAACCTGCTCTTTTATTTCTGAGTCTATGGATAAATTAACAATCCCCTGACTTGGATTTGGGTATATCTTACTACCAGTGTCTATGGAACGACCTCTTGGTCCACCACCTCCACTTGGCGGAATGAAACCGCAGCTATGTTCAAGGGCATATAAGGCGCCTTCTCCATGAACGATTCCACCAAAGGCCACAAGACCATTATTTACTGCGGTAGATGCAAAGGTAGATCCATTCATAATGGCACATTTCACTTTTGCATAATCAAATAGCGTTGAAGCCTGTAAATGTGTACCTATGGCTGAAGCCAAACCACTTACAATGGCTGTAGAATGCGAGGTTCCAGAGTCATATCTTATCTGTCCGAGTACACTGTGATGCGCAATTAAATAACCAGGGGCAGCAACATCTACATGTCCGCCACCATAGTTGGCAAAACTGGCAAATTGACCATTACATCCATAGCTAGTTACACTAAGAACGTTATCAAAGGGATAACAAGCTGGAAAGTTTAAGTCCATGGCATGTTGAGAAAAATCCATACCAAAATTACCAGCTGCTGCTACAACTAAAGTACCGTATTGATTTTTTGCAAATTCAATGGATCTTGCAAAAGGATGTTTCATCGCTGTAAGATAATCTGTGGTAAATCCCCAGCTACAATTCGCCACCTGCGTTCCTTGCATGACTGATTCTTCAAATCCATACAACATTTCTGCCAGTAGTCCACTTCCATTTGGTCCTATAGTTTTCGCAATTTTATTGAAAGTTACATTTGCCGGTACTCCATTCGTCTCTACATTTCGTTTATTTGCTACATGTGAAGCAATGGTAGCCATGGCAGTACCATGCCCATTAAAATCAAAAGCCGTTTGTTGATCGTTTATATAATCGTACTGGGCCATGTTGTTAAAATTCCAGTGATATCCTGTGATTGATGCAATAGGATCAATGATCCCTGTATCAAATACACCAAGGTTGACCTGTTGTCCAGGCCCTCCAACGGCATAAGGAGAGTGCGCGCCTAAACAATCCATCTGAGGGTCTTGATTGGTACCTGGGGGATTCGATGGTGGTGGTCCTTGTGCATTGATTTCATATACAACCACATTTAATCCAGCACCTCCATTTGATCCTATTCTGTCATTGGCTTGTCCTCCTGATTGATTGATGTTTATTATGAGAGTTCCATCATTTAAATTAAACGGAAAGCCATACACTTGCCAGTAGCGGGTACCAGTCAATGGTGATTGCCAGTGTTCATAAGAGTTGAATTCATCTCTAAAATCAATGATATCCTGAGCAGTCCAGCTGTTATCAAACCATATTAGAAATGAATTGGTCTCATCTGGTGCATCAACCGGAGGTCCTGGTTGAGCATAAGAGAATGTTATCATGAATAGCATGGTTATAGTACATGCGAACTTAATTACAGTTGTCTTTGTCATTGTTAGGTATTTTATCCCTATAAGACTAGGAAAGGAAGTGTGTGACATGTTAAGTCTAGTTTTAAGTAAATTATTAACTATTTATTGAAATGTAGTTAATTCAGTTGTGCCAGCAATTTAATAAGAATTGATGGGATAAGACAGGAGAAAACCCTAGTTATGCTTAAGGCCATGTTAAAAAAAGATTATCTGTAAGATGGAGGACTTGTAACAGCTTTAGATGATTACTAGAACTGCACCATAGTTGCAGTAAAATGACCTTTGGGGGTAAGCTGTTCGCTTGTGATATGTTTTGGTCTGGCAATCTTATCCTTCGGTTAAGAGCTGTTTTGGAACAGGATGATAGGATTTTGGAACAGGATTTTCTATTTCCAAGCCATGAATCTTATCTGAGCGATTTTGGAACAGGATGATAGGATTTAGGAGGAGATGCAGGATTTTTTTATATCAGTCCTTAACCTTATTTGTCATTGTGTAATGAAAGAAGTCTTTAATTAGAATAGTATTTCTATCTGAGCTGTTTTGGAACAGGATGTTAGGATTTAGGAGGAAGAACAGGATTATTCTTATTGCCTTACCCTGAATCTTGTATGAGCTGTTTTGGAACAGGATGTTAGGATTTTGGTGGAAATACAGGATTTTTTTATGTATCAATCCTTAACCTTATTTCTCTTGTGTTACGAAAGAAGTCTTCAATTAGAATAAGTATCCTATCTGAGCTGTTTTGGAACAGGATACTAGGATTTAAGAGGATATACAGGATTTTTTTACTACTATATCCTGAATCCTATCCTGTTCAGACACTCTTGGAGCAGGAGGTTAGATTTTGAAGGAAGTAAAGATTATCTTATTATAAATACCTTAAATCCTGTCTGTCTCGTGCAACGAGAGTTCTTAATAATCCTAATATCCTGTTCAAACACTTTTGGAATGGGATGTTAGATGGTGGAACAAGTAAAGATTATCTTATTATAAATATCTTAAATCCTGTCTGTCTCGTGCAACGAGAGTTCTTAATAATCCTAATATCCTGTTCAGACACTCTTGGAGCAGGAGGTTAGATTTTGAAGGAAGTAAAGGATTATCTTATTGTAGTACCCTGAATCCTGTCAGTCTCGTGCAACGAGAGTTCTTAATAATCCTAGTATCCTGTTCAAACACTTTTGGAATGGGATGTTAGATTGTGGAACAAGTAAAAATTATCTTATTATAAATACCTTGAATCCTGTCTGTCTCGTATAACGAGACAAGTCCTCAATAATCCTAGCATCCTTTTCAGAAAAGCTCCAGAGGAGCTTCATATATATTAAAAGAGCGGCCCACCTATCGCTAGCTGAACCGCTTGACAACTGAATTAATTTTTGTAGTGATAGTCTTCAGGTGTATCTACTTGTAAAAGGCAGGATACGCGTTAACGTGACATTTTATTATTAAAAAATTAATTTTGTGGTCTTAGCAGATTTTCTTGGGAAGCTATGTCACACTTTTAAATAAGAAGTATTATATGGATACAACGACAACTGAATTAATGAAACAGAAGAATTTTAATCTCACTGAGGAAGAATTTAATGAGCTGTGCAGAGAATTGAAAAAAGGGGATGAGTCATTGTTTGAAAAAATATTTCTCGCCCACTTTGCAGATTGCATTAGCTTTTTAAAGTCTAAGTTCAGAATGCCACACGAAGAGGCATATGATGTAACGATGGATACCTTGTTGGATTTTAGAGTAGCAATTATGAGAGATAAGATCTCTTATGGTAACATTCGATTTTTATTTACAAGAATGGCATCTCAGAAATACATCAGAAGCCAAAGGAAGGAGATAGTAACACAAGAAATTCAATCAGATACTGATCTTTTGTTATCGGGAGATGAATCTCCCGTTGATGCGGATGATCTGGTCTACTTGGATAAAGCATGGGCGAAACTAGGAGAAGGCTGTCAACAATTGTTGAAATCTTTCTACTACGACAAAGTAAAGTTAAGCGAAATAGCTGCTTACATGGAGAAATCAGCACCCGCAGCAAGAAAACAAAAGGAAAGGTGCCTTAATCTTTTAAGGAACAATTTTATTCAAATTTTAAATCATTAGGATCATGAAACTGTCTAAGAAATTTATTGACCCTAATCTGAGCAATGAGCAAAGAGACCAAATTATGGAAGACCTACTTAAATCTAAATTTGACTCCCAATTACGAGATAAATATTCTAAAATCCTACGTACAGATTATGGTCTGGAAAGATCAGAAGAAAAGTCTGCAGCAACGGCCACAACTGCAACTGCTACTCCCACAAAAAGCAAGAGTAAAGTCTACCTTGCCTTAGGAGCAATGCTAACATTGATCGCCCTGAGCTTCGCCTTTTTTAATCGTGGTCCAGCAGTAGAGCAGGCCCCTCAGAACAAGGCGAAGATGTACCTGGCAGAGCTTTCTATTGACAATAAAAATGTCACTAGAAACACCAATGATGAACGGGCACCTGCATTAATTGCAGCAACCAAAGCATTCAATGACAAGAATTATGAGGAAGCTATTAAACAATATGCACTCGTCGATCAACTTGACAACGAAAACTTATTCTTTAGATCCGTGGCCAACATGAAACTAGGGAAAACGGAAGAAGCCGAGCGTGGCTTTATGGTCCTCCGTGATCAGATCAATGAAGGAGAAGCTTTCAAGAGTGAAACCAATCTCTACCTCTACCTTTGCTTAAAACTGCAGTCCAAAGATGCAGAAGCTAGCAAGCTCCTAAACTCTTTCGGAAGTTCTAGCTGGGAGTATAAAGAGGGGATGAAGATATCTGAGTAACTATTAATTCATTTTAAACACATCTATGGACTAGGATTCGTCTGATTTAAGGATGGATAGATTTAGGGTTTCCATGGGACTATATTCCTTCTATTTTGATGGAATAACTTGATTTAGCAAGAATTATAATAATAAAGGAGTTTCAACCTCGCGGCTGAAACTCCTTTATTTATAGTGGTTCCACAAGGGCTCGAACCTTGGACCCTCTGATTATGAGTCAGATGCTCT
>JAHDGF010000025.1:23374-62167 GCA_020627785.1 Saprospiraceae bacterium | reverse complement strand
GAATTTAGCCACATTGGAAGCCCGAGAGGAAGATAATTTATCACAATATTCGTGCGAAGGAATATTATTTGTGTGACCGCCAATCTCAATAACAACATTTTCATTGGCAGACATGAACTCATAAATTTCTATGAGAACATCTCTAGATACATCATTAAAGTCTTCACTGTCCGCATCAAAATATAGGTTATTGATCCGAAGTGTTTGACCTACTTTGATATTTGCTATATCTAATTCAGGTAGGAATTTTTCTTTCTCAATTTCTACAGTTGCACTATTAGTACAGCCATTAGCATCGGTAACATTTATGATGTGAATTCCATAGTTTAACTTTTTGGCTTCAAGGCCTTTCTCTTTATTATCCCATCTAACCTTATAGGGAGCATTTCCACCAGTAACTTGAATGTTACACTTTCCATCCTTCTTACCAGCGCTTGATATCCTCGATTTTGAAATCACATTTACTTCGATAGGATTCGGTTCTTCAATTGTAATGCTTTTTATGATTTCATTCTTAAAAGCATCAACAACAGTTACAGTGTAGGTGCCTTTTTTTAATTTTTGAGGATTTGTTCCTTTGACATTGGCAGGGCTCCAAAAGTATTGTAATGGTGCCTGACCACCGCTAGTTTCTAGTAAAATACTTCCATCCATCCCTCCTGGACAGTTTATGGGGTTTTCTAAGATTGCAACAGCTGTTAATTCTTCAACCTCAATTACTTCAGTCGATATCTTAAAAAGTCCTGCATTTTCAGTTCCTAGGTATATGTTATTTTCATTATCACATTCGAGGGTCAAACATTTTTTACTGACCAACCCAAGTGACTTTCCATATTCCTCAATTTTATTAGTCGAGGGATTAAATCGAATGAGGACATCTGAAGCGATGTAAAGAAATCCGAGATTGTCAATAACTAAATCATTTATGGCACCCTTATATAATCCTCTTTTTGGTGCCGCAGGATACCAACCTCCAAGTTCTCTACCAGAACTTTCGGTAGGTTCGATTTCCCACATTTCTTTATCACTCACAAGCCAAACTAGATCATAATGTTCGGTGATGGCTAGCATATTATGAGATACTTCTAAACACTTACTCCATTTATCTTTTCTAATTCTTATAGCACCTTTTTCAGTACCAATCCATAGAATTCCTGCTTTGTCCGAATAAAGAAAATTTATTTTATTGGTGACCAGTTTTGAGTTCTTAGTTGTATGTCTTCTTTTGAGGTCTCTCTTTTCGATGTCAATTTCATAAAGTCCTTTGTCAGTAGAAACCCATAAAGAACCGTTGTAAGATTGGATGTCAGTGATTATTGCATCTCTATCTTCTAATTTGTAAAGTTGCTCTTTATTAAAGTATAGGCTATTATCCTGATATGCAGAATAATAGTTACCAGAAGAGTCTATATCAATGGCAATGGAATTACTTTTGTCATGCTTTTTTGAATGTTTGTCATTGGAATCATACGTATAGATTCCAGAGCTACCGGATACCCATAATTTATTTTTTGTATCAAATAAAATTTCTGAAACCTTCTCAGACGAGCTAATGCCACTCAAGCGATTTAGTCGTAATTCAGTTTGACAAAAAACATTTGTTCCAAAACAGACTAAACTAAAAACGACGGATAGAATAATACTTTGAATTTTCACTTCTTGTTGTTGTTTGGGATAGAACGTGGTAGGGGTATCTTATGATTCCTTCGAATACACAATTTATAAAATTTTTAAGAAAATACAGATGAGCTTTCTGTAAAAGCTGCTAGTTATTTTTGGAAAGCCAACCTAGAATATCTGGCTCTGCAATATTGTAATAGGAATTATAACTCTGCAATCGGTAAGTTGCTCGTGTGTTTTTTGCTACATTTTGTTGCACCATTTCTACAGAAGAATCAGTAACCTTACTTATAATGGCCACGTGACCAAAAGGGTTCAAATGACTTGGTCCAAAAACGACTAGATCTCCATGCTTAGGTATCATTGCTCCTCCATTTGGGTGCTGGAATAAACCTCTTTTTCTATTAAACCCATGGCCCTTAATTGAAGTATCATAAAAATCCTTGGCGTGTCCATAGGAATCAGGCATTTTATGCCCATACCTTTCGTAATAGTATCTTTTAACAAATTCAACACATTGATACTTCAATCCTAAGTTATATCCGTCAGCCGTAACATTTCTACCAATTACGTTAGTAATAGGGCCATTGAAGTAGACTCCTATTCCGTCTAATTGGTCTAGAACTGTTCCTACTTTGGTGTTATCGTAGAAATTAATAGACTTTCTAGCTTTCTTAGATTTTGTAGTAGTTGGACTTACGATATCTAGATTTAGAAATCCATCAATATTGCAGTGGAAAATAGAGCAGAATAGTAATAAAAATGTAAATCTCATCTTATCGCGAAAATAATCAATATATGTTAGTATTGTCTAATATTTAATGTCGTCTTTTGGTTCCAACGAATATTTAACGTCGAGCAATAAAAATAGTATATTCGCAGATAAATATTAAACTATGTTTGACAGTCTTAGTGATCGTTTAGACAAAGCCTTTCAAGGGCTAAAAGGGGAAGGCAAACTTACAGAAATAAATGTAGCCCAATCTATTAAAGAAATCCGGAGAGCGCTCGTAGGAGCAGATGTAAACTACAAAATTGCTAAAGAGTTTACAGATAAGGTTAAAGATCAAGCGCTCGGTTCACAAAATATCTTGACTTCAGTAAAGCCAGGTGATCTTATGGTTAAGATTGTCATGGATGAAATGGTTGAACTCATGGGAGGGCAATCTACTGGAATCAATGCCAAAGGTAACCCAGCTGTAATCTTAATTGCTGGTCTTCAGGGATCGGGTAAAACAACTTTCACTGGTAAGTTGGCCAAGTTTTTAAAAGAAAAGAAAAAGCTCAAAACGATGGTGGCTGCGTGTGACGTTTATCGTCCAGCAGCAATCAATCAACTTACAGTAGTTTCAGAGCAAGTAGGTGCTGGAATTTATAAGGATACAGAAAACAAAAATCCAGTTGACTTAGCATTAAAGGCAATTGCAGCTGCCAAGCAAGGTGGATATCAAGTTTTGATTGTTGATACCGCAGGTAGACTTGCGGTCGATGATGAAATGATGAAGGAAATTGCTGCGATTAAGGATGCTGTCACACCAAATGAAACCCTATTTGTAGTTGATTCCATGACTGGTCAAGATGCCGTGAACTCAGCAAAGGCTTTCAACGAAGTCATTAATTATGATGGAGTAGTTTTAACTAAACTTGATGGCGATACCCGTGGGGGTGCTGCATTATCAATAAAATACACCGTAGGAAAGCCAATAAAATTCATCAGTAATGGTGAAAAAATGGATGCAATGGAAGTTTTCCATCCTGAACGAATGGCTCAACGAATCCTAGGGATGGGGGATATTGTAACCTTTGTTGAAAAGGCTCAAGAACAATTTGATGAGAAGGAGGCCAAGAGAATTGAGAAGAAAATAAAAAAGAATAAGTTTGATTTTAATGACTTCTTAGGTCAATTAAATCAAATCAGGAAAATGGGTGATTTAAAATCCTTATTAGGAATGATTCCCGGAATGGGCAAAATGACGAAAAACCTTGACATAGATGATAAAGCATTCAACAAAGTAGAGGCTATCATCCAATCAATGACTATTCATGAAAGAAGCAATCCTGAAGTTTTAAATATGAGTAGAAAAAGGAGAATCGCGAGGGGGTGTGGTCAGAACATTCATGAAATCAATATGTTTATCAAACAATTTGATCAAATGAGAAAAATGATGCATCAGATGAGCAAGAATCCTCAAGCTATGCAAAACATGATGAAGAACTTACAGAATATGCAATAAGTCATTTAAATAAAAGTGAGCCAATTCTGACAAGATTTGACCCTTTTTCAATGGCTAATTTGTAGTCACCTGACATCCCTAATGATTTTATTTTGAATGACTCATTATCATTAAAAGCGCCATTCTTTAGTTCGTTAAATTTATTGATCAGGACTTCAAATTCTTGAGCAAGTACCTCCTCGTTTGAAATGAAGCTTCCCATTGCCATTAAGCCATTAATTTTTACAGCCTTGAGCGTTTTACTAAATTCTATTAACTCCGAATCAGCGGTAGGATCTATGCCATATTTTGTGTCTTCTTTAGCAATCTTGTATTGAAGTAAAATCCCAGTTTCTACTTTTGCTTTCAAGCTTAATTCTTCAATCTTTTGTAATAACTTAAGACTATCAACAGAATGAATTAAATGCATTTTGGGAATAATATATTTTAGCTTGTTTGTCTGCAAATGTCCTATAAGATGCCATCGAATGTCGGACGGGAGATTGTCAACTTTATCAACCCACTCTTGAACTCTATTCTCTCCGAAATCTCTTTGCCCTTTGTTGTAAAGTTCTAAGATTTGTTCAATTGATCGAGTTTTAGAAACGGCGAGTAAGGTAACCGCTTTTTCCGTACAGTAAGCGTTTAAGGATTGGTAATTCATGAAATTTAAAATAAGCCGTGCAATTGAGTATCGACCATCTCAATTACTTTTCCAAAATCCTCTGGGTTATTTTTGAAATCTAAATTATCAACGGGAATTATTAACAACTTACCTTCTGTGTATGATTTTATCCAAGTGTCATATTTTGTATTCAATCTTTTTAGATATTCAAGACTAATGTTGCCTTCATAGTCTCTACCTCTTTTATCGATATGATTTACCAAGGTTGGAATTCCAGCTTTTAAATAAATAAGAAGATCAGGAGCTTTGACTTGAGATGTCATGATTCGAAATAATTCTGAATAATTTTCAAAATCACGCTTATCCATTAAACCGAGTTCGTACAAGTTCGGCGCAAAAATGTTTGCATCTTCATAGATGGTTCTATCTTGAATGATGGTTTTATCGCCTTGCTGGATATTTAATATTTGCTCATAGCGTGAGTTCAAAAAATATATCTGAAGATTGAAAGACCATCGTTGCATGTCATTATAAAAATCACTTAAGTATGGATTCTGTGAGGTGTCTTCATAATGCACATGCCACCCATAATGTTCTGAGAGTAATTCAGATAAGGTAGTTTTACCTGCGCCTATATTGCCAGATACAGCAATGTGTTTTAATTGAGGACCTTTGTTCATTATCTCAGTTCTAGTTTTCAGAAACAGGGCGTAAAATACAATTTCAAATGAATTTTAGTCCAAATTCTAAGTAAATACAATAGTTAAGAATAAAAATTTAAGTTCTTTTCACTTTTAGAATTACTTAAGAATATTTTTACGTCATAAAATTATGGCAAAACTCAGGAAAGGACACCAAAAGAGCAATAAAGCCAATAGTTGGTTTGCTAGAGTAATAATGATAACAGTACTTCTAATTGCCGCATTGATTGCTCTCATGTTTGATTTGCCTATCGGCTTAAATGATCATTCTTCAAATGATTCCTCATCCAATGTCAGACCCAAGAACTTAACCAAAGCGGTTTATAGAGAATATGTCCCTGAAGCTAATCAGGGGGAGGTAGTTCATCATGATTTTTATTCGTTGTCCTATGTAGAAGAATGGGAGCAATCAGAATGGGTGGCTTATGAACTAACAAAAGAAAGTCTACAAGAAAAGAATGTTCCTAGAGCCAAAAGGTTTAATGAAGATAAGAGTGTTCGAACAAAATCTGCCCGCCATTCAGATTATACACATTCAGGATTTACAAGAGGTCATTTAGCACCTGCTGGAGACATGGCTTTTGATGTAAATGCCATGCGACAATGTTTCTATATGAGTAATATGTCCCCACAGCCTAGAGCATTCAATAATGGAGTATGGAAAGAACTAGAAGAAACTGTAAGAGATTGGGCTTATAAAAAAGACGTATTATATGTTGTCACTGGTCCAATATTTAATGATGAGGATTATGAAACAATAGGGAATAATGAAGTGGCTGTCCCTGACTCTTTCTATAAGATTATTGTGCAACCTGAAAAAGAACATACGATTTCTTTTATAATACCAAACGAACTCAGTAACCGTCATTTGAAGTCATACATAGTTTCTATTGATGAAGTTGAAAAGATCACTGGCTTAGATTTTTACAATGGTGTTTTAGATGATAATATAGAGAGTCAAGCTCAAATAGGTAATTGGCCATTTAATGAAAAGAAATACAATCAAAGAGTACAAAATTGGAATAAACAATAAACGTAAGAAATGTCAAAAGAAAATTTTTTATCAGAAATACAAAGCGCATACGCCCCTGAAGGTCCATCCATAACCCTGGGTGGAGGAATGTTTGAAGGAGCTGTTGTTCCAGGTGCCTTGATTCAGGTACCTCTTAAAACAATCAATAGACATGGTCTTATTGCAGGAGCTACAGGGACTGGAAAAACTAAGTCTTTACAGGTTATGGCGGAACAATTATCAATTGCAGGAGTCCCTTCTTTATTAATGGATATAAAAGGGGATTTAAGTGGTATCGCAGCGAAAGGTACTGATCATCCTAAAATTCAAGAACGTCATGATTCCATAGGTGTCCCTTTTGAATTGGGACAAAGTCCGGTTGAATTTTTGACGCTTTCTTCTGAGCCAGGAGCTAGATTACGAGCAACAGTTATTGAGTTTGGTCCCACCTTAATGTCTAAGATTTTAAAACTTTCAGATGTGCAGTCTGGAGTAATGGCGATTGTCTTTAAATTCTGTGATGATAATAAATTACCTCTGCTTGATCTTAAGGATTTAAGAAAGGTACTTCAATATATTGGAGATGAAGGAAAGGAAGAGATTGAAAAATCTTACGGAGCCGTTGCTTCCTCAAGTCTTGGTGCCATTATGAGATCTTTAGTAGAACTTGAGACTCAAGGTGGAGATAAATTCTTTGGAGAAAGATCTTTTGATGTCATGGATTTGATGAGAACAGACGACTCTGGGAAAGGGGTAGTATCTGTCTTAAGGCTGACCGATATTCAAGACAAGCCTAAACTGTTTTCTACTTTTATGCTTCAAATGCTGGCAGAAATCTACAATACCTTGCCAGAAGAAGGCGATCTTGAAAAACCAAAGCTGGTACTCTTCATAGATGAGGCACATCTTGTTTTTAATGAAGCATCTGATGCTTTGTTAGATCAAATAGAATCTATGGTGAAATTGATACGATCAAAAGGGGTAGGACTCTATTTTATTACTCAAACTCCTACGGACATCCCTGATTCTGTATTAGGTCAACTTGGTATGAAGATTCAACATGCCCTTAGAGCTTTTACAGCCAAAGATCGCAAGGCAATCAAACAGGCCGCTGAGAATTTCCCAGACTCAAATTATTATAAAGTCGATGAGTTGATCACAACAATGGGGATTGGTGAAGCTTTAGTGACTGTTCTTAGTGAAAAGGGTATTCCAACGGCATTGGCACATACTATGTTGCGTGCTCCTCAATCAAGAATGGATGTTTTAGAAAAATCTGAGATTGATGCCATCATCAATGCTTCGAGCATTGTACAGAAATACAACCAAGAAATTGATAGTGAGAGTGCCTATGAGATCTTGAATCAAAAGATAGAAGAGATGGAAGCTGAGGCGTCAGAAGAGGAGGAAGTGAAAAAAGCTCCATCACCAAAAAAGAAAGTAGAGAAAGAAGAAGAAGGGATTGATAAAACTAAGTTGGCAAAAAGTGTATTTGATTTTGCAACGAGTGGAAGAGGTAAGAAATTAATCCGAGGTATCTTCGGAGCACTTACTAAATAAGGGAATTTATCGATTTTTAACCGGCTGTGGAACCACAGCTGGTTGAAATTCTCTTGCAAACTTGGGCCAAGGCGTATTTTTGAAATGATCTTCTGCAAAAAACTTCATAACCATTTCAAACGTTTTTGCATCTTGAAAACCAGGGATTGGCTGTATCATATTAGCGTTTTCATCAAGGATAACCACCGTTGGGAAACTCAATTTTCCTCTTAACAACTCAGCTGCTAATTCATGATAACCATTCCGACCTCTTTTGATATACTTATACTCTTTTCCGTTATAATTCAGTGTTTTCTTTGATTCAGCATCAAATTTTACGGGGTAGTAATTATCATTTAGGTAGCCAGCAACAGAAGTGCTGTTGAACGTCACTTTTTCCATTTGTTTACACCAACCACACCAGTCTGTGTAAACATCAATCATTATCTTTCTTTTTTCAGTTTTGGATAACTCCATGGCTTCTTCCCAAGAAAGCCATTCTACATTTTGACCGGAGGCTTGAGGGCCTGCGATGTAAACAAAAATGAGTAGTAAGATTAAATTCTTCAACGGTGTCTTTAAACTTTAGATTAATTAAAACAAATAAACAATAACTAAACCAGTTATGCAAAGCAATGGTCTTAGCTTAAGAACCTTTAAATCTATTTTAACTCTTTTTATGTCAAATTCTCCATAACGACCAGATTGTCCAATGAAAATGTACTTTTTGTTCGCACCTTTCCCTGAATATTTGGAGAACGGAGCCCAGTTTTTAGAAGCTTTGAGGTGTTGAATATCCTCGCTTCATCCCAGAGATTAGATTCAATAAATGAATTCAATAATTTTCTTCCTCCCTCAATCAATAGGGTGAAAATGTCCTCCTCAAACAATGCTCGTGCTATATTACTTGGACCCCAATCTTCCAATCTTATGTATTTTGTTGTCTCACTCAATTCTGGAAGTGTTTGCTCTGTTAATATGAGTGTTGGAGCATCATTATTGAAGATTTGTAGGCTTTTTGAAAGCTTCGCTTGTTTATCTATAACTATCCTCTTAGGGCTATCTCCTGGCCAATGCCTTGTTGTTAACTTAGGATTGTCAATTTGAGCTGTGTTTGTACCTATCATTATAGCATCTACCTCAGATCTCCATCGATGAACCAAGGTATCTGAATATACATTGGTTAGTTTCGTTCTTTCTCCTTTTCGAGACATATATCCATCCTTGGATTGAGCCCATTTTAATATGATATAAGGACGCTTGCGCAAATTTGCTTGAAACGGTCGAATCAATGCATTACATTCAGATTCAAGAATTCCTGATGTTAATTCAATCCCTTGACTTTTTAGAAGTTTAATTGAGCGTCCTTTTTCTAGCGGATTTGGGTCAAGTGCACCAATAACCACTTTCGAGATTTGGTTTTCAAGAATGTAATTTACGCATGGGGGTGTTTTAGAATGTCTTGAACAAGGCTCAAGGGTAATATAAAGTGTCGCTTTCTTGATTAGATTACGGTCTTTTGGAAGAACACTGTTTATGGCATTTCTTTCTCCGTGTGCTTGACCAAATGCCTCGTGAAAGCCTTCCCCAATAATCCGATGATTATGCACTAATACTGATCCAACCATGGGATTGGATTTTGTCGCCTTTCCAGCGAGTTTTGCTAGGCTAATGCAATGTGCCATATATGCTTCATGGCTCCTCACTTTAAAGAATTGACTTTAGTGTTTCTACCAAAAAATCTATTTCTGAGATCTTTGTGTTATGCGAAAATGAAAATCTTATGGTTTTTCTTTTTGGATCATGGTTTATGGCTTCTAATACATGGGAGTCTTTTTCTACACCCGAACTGCATGCGCTTCCAGAAGATGCACAGATTCCAGCAATATCTAGATTGAATACAATTAAATCAGATTTTGGACTATCAGGGAATGAGACACTTAAAATATGGCCGCAAGAGTCTTCTTTCATAATAGAACCATTAAATTTTACATCACTTAGCTGCGATAATGCCTCGATGGCATACGATTTTATTTTCCATAGTTTTTCTATCCTTTCATCCATTTCAAGAACCGCAATTCTCGTGGCTTCGGCAAACCCTGCAATGCCATGGACATTTTCCGTTCCAGCTCTCATGTTTCTTTCTTGACTACCTCCTAGAAAGGTCGGTTTAATCATAGTCTCAGAATTTACAAATAAGAGTCCAGTACCTTTTGGCCCGAACAGCTTATGAGCAGATGCGGTCAGGAAATCAATTTTGTATTCGTTTACTTTGATAGGGTATTTACCAAAAGTTTGAGCTGAGTCGACCATGAAAAGGGCTCCATGTTCTTTACACAAATTGCCAATTGACTTCAGGTCATTTATTGAACCTAATTCATTGTTTCCATGAATGAGAGAAACCAAGGTTTTACCTTCGCCTTTTTTTAATTCAGCTCCAAGTTCAATTAAGTTAATAGCACCATTTTTAGCAGGTGGAAGTAAAATAATTTCAAGAGATGGATGCTTTGAATTTAATTGATCAAGAGTATGTAAAGTACAGTGGTGTTCCACAGAACTAGAAATAATTCTTTCTATACCTAAGCTCTCAATACTTGAATGCATAATTGTATGACAGGATTCTGTTGCCCCTGATGTAAAAAAAATATCTCCAATTGATGCCTTAAGATAATTCGCAATGATCTTTCGCGATTTTTCAACAATCATCTTTGCCTTTCTTCCAGAGGCATGTATCGATGAAGGATTTCCGTAGTCTTCTTTTAGGACTTGATGCATTTCATCAATAACCCTATGATCTAAAGGAGTTGTTGCTGCGTAATCTAGATAAATGGTTTCCTTCATCACTTTTATAATGCTTGCAAAAACCAGTCTTCTACCATTTCTAATTCTTTAAACTCTGGGTCATTATATCTGAATTCGTTGGTGCTTTTATCATAGACATAGTCTAGTTTCCACTCCTGATGGAAAAGAGCAAGTTCTTGGATCGCAGAACAAATGTATTCAGCTTCTCTGTTTGTCATAACCGGGTGAATAGACATTCGGATCCATCCAGGTTTTTCTTCTAATTCTCCCTCGTTAATTTTACATGTAATGGCATTTGATCTTTCTGGATCTACATTTAATAAATAATGGCCATAAGT
This sequence comes from Saprospiraceae bacterium, assembly GCA_020627785.1. GTDB lineage: Bacteria > Bacteroidota > Bacteroidia > Chitinophagales > Saprospiraceae > JAHDBF01. The sequence continues at coordinate 51,317 of JAHDGF010000025.1, read as the reverse complement.
TCCAGCACAAGAACAGCCACCTCTTACTTGTATTCCAAAGCGATCATTTAAAAGTTTAACGCCTAAGTTGAAGTGGAGGTCATCAATGTAAAACGATATTACGCCTAAACGGTCTGAATGATTGTCCGCAAGTAAATGAAGGTTGTTTATACTTTTTAATTTAGGCCAAATAATTTCCATGAGTTCTGCCTCTCTATCAAGCATGTTCGTTACACCCATTTCATCCTTCAACCGTATGCAAAGGGCGACTCTCATGGTTTGCAAGAATGCAGGTGTACCCCCGTCCTCTCTTGCTTCTATTTCTTCGTGGTATTTATGTTGCCCCCAAGGGTTGGTCCAGTCTACAGTACCTCCGCCTGGATTATCTGGAATTTTATTGTTATATAATTTTTGATCAAAAACTAAAATTCCAGAGCTCGATGGTCCACCTAGAAATTTATGTGGAGAAAAATAAATGGCGTCCAAATCTGCACCATTTCCTGGGTGCATATTTATATCGATGTAAGGAGCTGAACATGCAAAATCAACGAAGCACAGACCATCATGATCATGCATTATCTTTGCAATTTCATGGTAAGGTGTTTTGATTCCAGTGACGTTAGAACAAGAAGTTACTGCGGCGATTTTTGTTTTTCTATTTTCGTATTTAACCAATAATTCTTTCAGATGATTTGTATCAACAAGGCCGCATTCTGTAGGATTTATAATAACAAGATCAACCAAAGTTTCAAGCCATGAAGTTTGGTTTGAGTGGTGCTCCATGTGAGTACAAAATACTATTGGTCTTTCACTTTCTTCGGTTTTTACATGACATTGGTGTTTTTCGTGTACTCTTAACCCTAGGATTCTTTGAAATTTGTTAACAACTCCTGTCATTCCTGAATTAGCAGAAATTAAAACGTCATAATCCGAGGCATTAACATGACTCTTAATTATTTCTTTTGCTTTTTTATAAGCCATAGTCATACTTGAACCAGTAATTGAGGTTTCAGTATGCGTATTAGCCACGAAAGGAGCAATTTTATGAGTCAATCGATCTTCAATAGGACGATACATTCTTCCACTTGCAGTCCAATCAGCATAGATAATTTTTTTCGTTCCAAAAGGAGATTCAAATTCTTGATCAATACCTATGATGTTATTACGATAAACTGAAAAGTACTTTTCTAATTTACTCATTTACTACCTTCATTATTTTGTCAATTAATTTTTGAGCTTCTTCTGTGTTTTTTGCTTCGGCATAAACCCTAATAATTGGCTCTGTGTTGGACTTTCTCATGTGTACCCAACCATTTGAAAAATCAATCTTTAAGCCATCGATTGTATTCAAATTTTCATTTGCGAAAGCGCGCTTCAATTTATTAAATAATTCAGAAATCGCTTCCTCGGATTTTAAAGGAATTTTATTTTTAATAATCGTATAATCTGGATATGACTTTCTAATTTCGGAAAGGCTCATATCCTTTTCTGCCATTAAGTTTAAAATGAATGCAATGCCCACCAAAGCATCCCTTCCATAGTGCAAAGGAGGGTAGATTACACCACCATTTCCTTCGCCACCAATGACTGCATTGGATTCTTTCATAAGGGTTACAACATTCACTTCTCCCACCATTGATGGTTGATGCTCACAAGAATAGCGCATAGACACATCCTTCAAGGCTTTTGTGCTTGATAAATTTGACACGGTAGATCCAGGCGTATGACTCAATACAAAATCAGCACATGCAACTAAGGTATATTCCTCACCAAAATATTCTCCGTTTTCACTCACTAAAGCTAAACGATCAACGTCAGGATCAACAGCAATACCAATATCTGCTTTGCTATTTTTCACCTTGTCTGTTAATTGAATTAAATTAGAAGCTAAAGGTTCTGGATTATGAGCAAATTCTCCAGTTACCTCCTCATTTATTATTTCGTAAGTACACCCTAATTTCTCAAGGAGAATTGGAATTGATATGGCGCCAGTAGAATTTATAGCATCGATTATACAATGAAACTTTTTTCCTTTTATTAGATCAACATTAATGATTGGAAGTTTTAAGATAGCTTCCATGTGATACTCTATGGCATCTTTATCAGATGTTCTTAAACCTAATTCCTCTACTTCACTAAAAAGAATTTCTCGTTTTGAAATTAGACTTAGTATATCGTGTCCATCTTGACTTGAAATAAATTCCCCTTTATGATTAAGAAATTTTAAAGCATTCCACTGTTTAGGATTATGGCTTGCAGTAAAAATTATACCACCAGCCGCATTATGTTTGGTTACGGCTACCTCAACGGTAGGAGTTGTTGATAGTCCAAGGTCAACTACATCTATTCCTAACGATATCAATGTATTGATTGCTAATTCAGAAACCATGGCTCCTGAGATTCTACCGTCTCGTCCAACAATTACCTTTAACGTTTCAGGTTTTTGCTGTTTTATCCAAGTTCCATAACCCGCGACGCACTCAACAATATCGATTGGGGTAAGATTCTCACCTATTTCTCCGCCAATCGTACCTCTTATGCCTGATATTGATTTAATTAAGGTCACTTTTCTCTTTTTTACAAAGGTGCTTAAAGGTGTTTAGAAAGTGAATTATTTTTCAATTTAACTACGGCAAATCATCAGAAAAAATTCCTGAAATTAGATTACTTTTAGGGCTTATATGTTAACGAAAATACTCGAATTTGATGCAACGCTCTTCAATGCTATAAATGAGGGCTTATCTAGTGGTCTATTGGATTTCTTTTTAGTTCCCATCAGGTACCAGATTTTTTGGATTCCTCTTTATCTCTTTTTCATTTGTTTTATCTTATTTAATAGTGAAAAGTATCATTGGGCTACAATTCTTGTGATTTTATCTTGTGTGGGAGCATCTGACCTTATGTCAAGCCATACCATTAAACCACTGATTGAAAGACCACGTCCTTGTCATGAGAACTCTCAAGTATATCCCGTTAATATTAGAGTGAGATGTGGTGCCGGTTACAGTTTTACCTCTTCCCATGCAACGAATCATTTTGCACTTGCCTCCATTTTGTATTTGGTACTTTTTAAAGGAAGAAAACGCATTCTATTTTTATTAATCATGTGGGCCGCTGCTATTTCTTTTGCTCAAGTATATGTTGGCGTTCATTATCCAATTGACATTCTGTGCGGTGCAATTTTAGGTACTAGTATTGCATTCATCATAAATCAATTTTATCGTTCATTTATTGAAAAATTAAAACTCAAAGAGGAATATGATTTTACTTGATGGTAAAAAACTTTCGAAAACAATTAAAGAGGAAATCAAACTGGAAGTTGATGAAATTAGAAATCAAGGTGGAAATATTCCACATCTTGCAGCTGTAATTGTTGGCGATAATCCTGCCAGTGAATCTTATGTGAAAAATAAGGCAAAATCAAGTGACGAAGTTGGGTTTGAATCAACCATCATTAAAAAAGATGCTAATATTTCCGAAGAAGAACTCTTAGAAATTGTGGATGGTTTAAATCGGAATGATGATGTTGATGGATTTATCGTTCAACTTCCTTTGCCTCGACATATAGACCCTGATAATATTATTCTTGCCATAGATCCAAAGAAAGATGTGGATGGTTTTCATCCATTTAATTTCGGGTCAATGGCCCAAAATTTAGAAGCATATCTTCCTGCCACACCTTATGGAATTTTACTTATGCTTGAGAGGTATAATGTGGAAACTGAAGGTAAATCTGTGGTTGTCCTTGGAAGAAGTAATATTGTGGGTTCGCCCATTAGTATTTTATTGGCTAGGAGAGGAAATCCAGGAAACGCGACGGTGACAATTGCGCATAGTAAAACGGAAAATTTAGATGAATTATTACAAAGTGCAGACATAATCGTTGCAGCGATAGGGCGAGCTAAGTTTATTAAAAATCATCAAATAAAGGAAGGGGCAGTCATTATTGATGTCGGGATAAACAGCATTGAGGATGCTACAAGGAAACGTGGATATCGGCTTGTAGGAGATGTGGATTTTGATGATGTAAAGGACAAGGTATCTCATATCACACCAGTACCTGGTGGGGTAGGACCTATGACGGTTACGGCACTTCTTTTAAATACTCTGAAAGCTTCCAAGAATAAATAATGGAAAGAGAATGGAATAAGGTTACTGTTCATTTTAGAAAGGAGCAGAAAGATATCGTGAATGCCTACTTACTCCAACTTGAACCTGATTCCTTGTTAGAGTCTGAAACTTATTTTGAGCTTTATTTTGACTCAGATATATCTGATGATATTTTAAAGGAAATCAAAAATATTCCTGGAGTTATTGGTGACCTGAAAGCATCAAAATGTGTGAACAAAAACTGGAATGAGGTTTGGGAATCTAATTATGAACCCATTGAAATTGATGACTTTTGTCAAATTAGAGCAGAGTTTCATTCTGCAAATCCAGCACTTCCATATCAAATAATTATCAGACCGCAAATGGCCTTTGGTACTGGACATCATGAAACTACGTACATGATGATTGAAGCAATTCATAGATTAAATGTAAAAGGGAAAAGTGTCTGGGATTATGGATGTGGAACAGCGATACTTTCTGTTTTCGCATATTTGAAAGGAGCCACCAAACTGTTATGTAATGATATTGAGACATGGGCTGTAGAGAACTCAAAATTACATTTTGAATTAAACGGCATTGGCGCTAATAACTACGAAGTTTTAGGTGGCAACATTGATGTTATCCCAGAATCAAAATTTGATATAATTCTTGCGAATATAAACCGAAAAGTACTGTTGGAATCAACTCTAGGACTCAGGTCAAGGTTAAAAGAAAATGGAACATTATTAATGTCCGGAATATTAGATGTAGATCAAGATCTAGTCTTGAAAGCTTATGCATCTGATTTTAAATTAGTTAACTCGAATCAAAAAGGTGAATGGATTTGCATGGAAATGCAAGTTAAAAATTCTTGAGTGCTGAATAGACTTTCTCGGTAGGCAGTCCCATAATATTCGTATAGCTGCCTTTTATTGACTCAACGAAATTATGTCCAAACCACTCCTGAATTCCGTAAGCTCCTGCTTTATCTAAAGGCGAGTATTGTTTTAAATAATATTCAATTTCATCCTTGTTAAGGAAAGATAAACTAACATAAGAATGATCAGAAAAGGAAATGATTTTTTCATTATTTTTAAGTGCAACTCCTGTGATCACCACATGGTCTTTTCCACCTAATGATTCTATCATTTTTTTTGCTTCAAGAAGAGTTTTTGGTTTGCCTAAAATTTCATTATCAGATAAGACAATTGTATCTGCAGTTAGTAAGATTTGATTTTCTAGAATTGGTTCAGTATAAGCTTCAGATTTTTTAATGGCAATATATTCAGCAACCTTGCTTGGATTTAATTCTTCAGGAAAAGATTCATCAACTTCCTGTTGTATAACTTTGAAGTCTAAATCCATTTCTTCCACGAGTTGTTTTCTGCGAGGCGAATTTGAGGCGAGTAATATTTCTTTCTTTATCATATATTATACAATTGTAGCGCAAGTAAAATTATACCTAAACCAAAAACTCCTTTTTGAATGTCAGCTACAAATTTGAAATTTTTTTTATCATCGGCTCTAGATAACTTATGGATAACGAATAGGGTTGTTAAAACAATGATTGCTCCTAGTATCAGTGCGAGGAACGAAAAGTTATTACGATGAATGTAAAAGTAGGTAAGACTTATAAAGACTAATAGAAAGTGGAATAGATTGATAAGTACTTTCGATTTATTTTTTCCATATCTAATTGGGATACTATCAATATTAAATTTTTGATCTCCTTCTAAGTCCTCACAATCCTTTGTGATTTCTCTTGCCATGGTAAGAGTGAAAATGAACAGCATAAAGAATTGTACAAGCTGATACAGGTCTTCACTAATCGGATTATCAATAAAATAGGAAGTGATAAGTACAATGCCTAAAGAAGAGGATGATAAAAAAGATACAATTATGTTTCCCGAAATTTTGTGTCTTTTGAAATAGCTTGAGTAAGAATATAATATTCCAGTTATACATATGAAAAATAACAACAGCGAATATTCATTCAAGTAGGCACATGCAAATATACATATCACAAGATTCAAAATAACGGAAATAGAGTATGAGAGGAGTAGCTGAGACTTATTAAGAAATTTATTTTTTTTCTTTATGGCTTTATCATTTTCGAAATCGTAAAAGTCATTAATGAAATAGCCTCCGAGAGTAAATAGTAGCGTGGAGAATATACATGCCGCCCAAATATAATATTGATTAAGGCCTTCTTCTTGAATATCGCTTGGATAGATCAGTGCGATGAATAAAGTTAGTTGTGCTAATGCAATAAAGACCAAATTTATTGGTCTAGTTTGTTTTACGAAATTTCTAAAACTAAGACCATTTTCCATGAGATCGAAGGGTTCTTTCTATAACATCTCGTACACAGCCTTCACCACCTTTATAAGGGCTAATGTAGTTGCATTCAGATTTTACTTCATGAACCGCATCTGAAGGGCAGCTTGAAATGTTTACTAGCTTAAGTACACATATATCTGACAAATCATCACCCATGTAAAGGCATTGATCTGGTAAGGTGTTTTTCTTACTTATGTAATCATGAAAGGTTTTTTCTTTGTCATCAACTGCAGAGTAAATGTCTAGAACATTTAACCCTTCGAGCCTAGAAGTTACACCCTTTGAACTACCTTTGGTTATAATTGCAACATTGAAATTATGTTTAATGGCTCGTTTTACTGCGAGGCCATCTTGGGTACTCATAGATCTTAAAAGATCACCTGATTCTGTTATTAGGATATTTGAATTTGTGAAAACCCCGTCGACATCAAAAAGTAGGGTAGTTATATTTCTAAACTTGGAATATATATTGGACATTGATTATTTATTATTGTCCCTCCATTCATAAACCCATTTTGCTTGAATCTGCTCCAAGTGTCCTTCATTTGAGTCTTCCTTTGTTCCTTCAAAAGTATCTATCTCAAGAATCCATTGGAGCAAGTCTGTAAATCTTATTCTATAAATTTGGCTCTCGCCAAATTCATCTCCAAATCGCTCATACAACTTCATGGCGATGTCCTCATGGTCTGGCCAATTAATTGGTAAATTATCAAATTCTTCAAATGGCATCTCTTACTTTTTAATGTTCGTGACCAATAATATTTGCTTGATTAGGAATGGTTACTTCTATTTCTGCATCATCTTCTAAGATAATGCATTGACATCCTAATCTAGATTCAATCTTAGGGTTAATTGCTCGATCTATGAAATCTTCTTCTTTATCTGTAATTTCTTCTAAAGCGCTTTCTCCACCATCAACATATACATGACAGGTGCTACAAGCACAAACTCCTCCACAATTGTGGTTTAAATGAATATCATGATCTTCTGTAACTTCTAAAATACTTAAACCAGCTTCCACATTTTCAACTGTTTTAGAAGGTATTTCTTTATCCTCAAAATTAAATTTTATAGTTGCCATCTATCGTCTTTATGATTACCTTGAATACATTAAACAAAAATGCCCAGAAATGGTTCCTGAATGAATCAAGTGGCATATATACGAATAAAAATTAGCTATCTAAGACCATAATTGTATGTTTTCAGAGGATAAAAATACAGATAGATTATATAAGTATAAAGAATTGAAGGTTTACTCATCTACAGAGTGGCTTGCAAACAATGAAAAAAAGTATCGGCAGGTATTTGATCAAGGCCAAACAAACTATATATATGCTGAACTTTCCTTCATTAATAAGCTATTTGATAGAGATTCTTGGGAAATTGGAGTTGAATTACGGTGTTATAAGCTTGAAGGAACCCCAAAGCTTGTTTGTGATCTAGACTTTACCAAGAAAGTAAGTAAGTATGATAACATAGTCTATATACGCGAGGGCTGGGGGAATAAGAAAGATGGTACTTTCTGGAAGAAAGGCATTTACTATTGGGAAGCTTTTTTAAATGGAGAAAAAGTTGGAACCAAATACTTTTACATTGAAAATGGATTTAGCTCTCAATCGGGTAACAATGAATATTTTACCGTCGAAAGTATGGGGCTTTTCGAAGGACAATATGATGCTCCTCCAGATTTAGAGAAAACATATCACAAGGTCTTTTCAGCAGAGCAAACAAGGTATATTTATTCAGATATCACGCTTAAAAACCTTTTGGCGACCCCTTTATGGCATTTAGAATTGTTTGTGAAATTCTATAATGAGGCTAGAGAACTTAAAGGGAAAATCAATAAATTAATCAAAGTAAAGAAAGATGATACGCTTATTGAATTCTCAGCAGGATGGGGTAGTAATACCTCAGGCAGCTGGCGAAAAGGTAAGTACACAATGGAGATTATCTTTCTGGATAAACTTGTCGCAGTTTGCCATTTTGAAATTGCAGATCATTTCGAAGAAGGTTCAGTTGAACTAATTACTCCGGTTAAAAGTGACGCTGAATACGAGTATTTAAAATCCCTTGATAAATATAGTTTCGATGAATTGTTTGAAAAGCTTGAGGACCTTATTGGTTTAAGCCACATCAAACAGAAGGTGAAGGATCATGCCTTGTATTTGCAGTTTATAAGATTAAGAAAAGAGCGAGGAATGGAAAAAGCAAGTCATGAAGATCTCCATTCAGTGTTTGTAGGAAACCCAGGAACGGGTAAGACAACGGTTGCAAAAATGCTTGGAGTCCTTTACAAGAAAATGGGTCTATTAAGTAAAGGCCATGTTGTTGAGGTGGATAGAGTTGATTTAGTTGGTGAATACATAGGTCAGACAGCACCAAAGGTTAAAGAAGTTATAGCAAAGGCACGAGGAGGAATTCTATTTATTGATGAAGCATATTCATTGGCAAGAGCCAAAGATGATAGCAAAGATTTTGGTCGAGAAGTGATTGAAATTTTAATCAAAGAAATGTCTAATGGGGAAGGCGATTTATCTGTTATTGTTGCTGGCTATCCAAAGGAAATGGAGTATTTTATCGAGTCTAATCCAGGAATAAAATCCAGATTCAAGCAGTTTTTCGAATTTCATGATTATATGCCAAGAGAACTATCGGCGATCGCAGATTATGCAGCTGAACAAAAAGAAGTCATTTTTGGGGATCTTGCAAAAAAGAAATTAGAAGGGATCATTTTAGAAGCCTACAGAAATAGAGATCGATCTTTTGGCAATGCTCGATATGTCTTTGATTTAGTAGAAAATGCTAAAGTAAATTTAGGTTTAAGAATCATGAAATCCCCAGAACCAGAACTTACAAGTATTGACGATTTAAAGATAATCCTTAAACAAGATGTAGAGTTGATCAATATTGGAATAGACAAAGAAGGTCCAAAAATTCCGATTGATGAGCCTCTTCTAAAATCTGCATTAGAAGAATTAGAAGCTTTAATCGGGTTGGAAGATGTTAAAGAGCAGATTTATGATTTAATCAAGGTAATAAGATACTACAATCGAACCAACCAAAATGTATTAAATAATTTCTTCCTTCATTCAGTTCTTGTAGGAAATGCAGGCACAGGTAAAACAACCATAGCTAGAATCCTAGCAAAACTATACAAAGCATTAGGTCTATTAGAAAGAGGACATTTAGTTGAAACTGATAGACAAGGATTGGTTTCAGGTTATGTGGGTCAAACTGCCATCAAAACAACAGAAAAAGTAGAAGAAGCATTAGGGGGTATCTTATTTATCGATGAAGCATATTCTTTGACGAGTCAACGAATGGGAGGTAACGGTGATTTTGGTGGAGAAGCAATTCAAACCTTATTAAAAAGAATGGAAGATTACCGAGGAAAATTCTTCGTAATAGTTGCTGGTTATCCCGATAATATGGAAAATTTCTTGAAAGCCAACCCAGGTTTTAAGTCTAGATTTGATAAAACATTACATTTTAAAGATTACTCAGAACAAAATCTAATTGAGATAGCTAAAAAACTACTGGAAGCAAAAGGTTATTCATGCTCAATAGAAGGGGAGCAAAGCCTTAAAAATTTGATTGCAGAAACTTGTAAGAAAAAAGATAAGAATTTTGGGAATGCTAGAGAAATCAGAAAATTGATGCTGGAATTAATTAAACAACAGAATGTGCGTTTATCGGAAATTGAAGATATAGAAACACAGGAAGTTAATTTATTGACAGAAGAAGATTTTGTAACCTTAGAAGCCGTGTTGAAGAAGGAACTATTTGATATAAAAAAGATTGGGTTTTAATGCAGATCAGAATTTTTTAATTCTCGGAGATTTTTTTGCCTTGAATTGTGGTTTTTTCTGTTAAAATTAAAATGTAACTTTTCTTACCTTTTGCGTCCTATAATTATAAACACCAACGATGTTCAACGAACTTTTTAATTTCTCGAATAAGAGAGACCGGAATGATTTCTTCATTTCATTATTAGTCATATTATTTTTCGCTCTGCTATTCTTCAAAATATTTTTTAAAGGTGAAGAAGAAATTCTACCATTACCCGTGGAGGATGTAGTTGAAGTAGAGATTATGGCAGATGAAGATGGAGATGGAATTGCAGACGAAAACGATAATTGTCCACTTTTAAAAGGAGTTGCTAGTAATAATGGATGTCCTACAGATTCAGATGGTGATGGAGTTTATGATACTCAAGATAAATGCCCCAACATAGCTGGTTTAACTGAAAGGGAAGGTTGTCCTGCAGATTCTGATGGCGACGGAATCCATGATCTTGCGGATAAATGCCCCAAATTAGCTGGTGTTTCAGAAAATAATGGATGCCCCGCAGATTCAGATGGTGATGGAGTGTATGATAAGGATGATAAATGTCCACAGAGAAGGGGATTAGTTGAATTAAATGGGTGCCCCGAAGCTAAATTGAAGGCGGAAGAAAAAGCGGTTTTGGTTCAAGCAATGAAGTCCATTAAATTTGAAACAGGTAGTGCTAACTTGAAGTCAAGCTCAATCTCAACTCTTGATAAGATTTATAGCATCATGAGCAAATACCCAGCATATAAGGTTTCAGTCAGTGGACATACAGATAGTAAAGGAGATGATGATTTAAATCTTGAGTTATCCAAAAAAAGAGCTGCGGCTACGGCTGATTATCTTGTAAATAAAGGGATAAGGTCTACAAGAATTAAATCTCAAGGACTTGGAGAATCTCAGCCAATTGATAGCAATGATACAAATGAGGGCAGAGAGAATAACAGAAGGGTTGAATTCGAATTCAGTTATTAAGAAATAACATTTTTTCTTTTCTATTCATTGTGATACTTCTCACCATTGAGTATAGTGAATCCGCGGTATAATTGCTCTAAGAACATAATGCGTACCACCTGGTGGCTGAAAGTCATCTCTGAAAGTGAAATTGTCCTATTTGCCCTGTCTTTCAAAGATTTGTCAAGACCATAAGCACCTCCAATAAGGAAAATTACCTTTTTGGTTGAGGTTAGTTCTTTAATTCTACCAATCAGCTCTGCGAACTTCAAAGAACTCATTTGACTGCCTTGTTCATCAAGTAAAATCAAATAATCAGATTTTTCTATTTTTTTAAGAACATTCTCCGCTTCAATTTTCTTAATTAAATCTTTGTTCTTTGCATTGGGACCAGACTTAAATGTATGCTCATGAACGGATGAAACGTATCTCTTTATTCGTTTTATAAATTCTTTGGACCCAGCAGAGACAAATTCTAATTTGTCCTTGCCGATGTACCAAAAATGAATATTCATAAATTCAAATTCTTAGGATTAATATGAATTCCTACTAAGCTTTGGTCTAAGTTTAGAAAGGCTTAGTTAAGAGCTAGATACTCCACAGAATTTGTTGTAAGCTAACTTTAAATTTTCAGCGATCATTTCAGCTGTAGCGCCTTCTATATGATGTCTTTCAAGCATGTGCACTAATTTGCCATCCTTAAATAATGCAATGGCGGGAGATGATGGCGGATATGGAAGTAAAAATTCTCTAGCTCTATCTGTGGCTTCTTTATCAACACCAGCAAACACAGTTACCAAGTTGTCCGGCTTAATATCACCTTGTATTGACATTTTTGCTCCTGGTCTTGCATTTGCAGCAGCACAACCACATACACTATTGACAACAACTAAAGTTGTCCCTTCGTTTTTACTCAGTACGTTATCTACTTCTTGACTAGTAGAAAGGCCATTGAAGCCGAATTCAGTGAGATCTTTAGCTAAGGGAGCTACTAATTCTGGTGGATACATATTAAAGTTTTACTTTTAGGTTAAATATTAAGAATAATAGTAATATATTAATTAAAATTGCATTTCAATTATAGAAAATTATGAGATTTCTTTCTTTTTTCATAGTGTTAACAATATTAGTGCTTGGGTTGTTCCAAGCTTGTACCAAAGATAAACTCATTGATACCTTTCAATGCGATAATGAAGTGATAACTTTTGAAAATGAGATAAAGTTTATTTTGGAAGGGTCTTGCGGAGCTTCATCAACTCAATGCCATGTATCTGGTGGTTTTTTCCCAACCTACACTTCTTGGAATGATGACATGTTAATAACTCTCAATAATGGGAGATTTAAAGAGCGTGTCGTTGATGGAAGAGATATGCCTCCAAGTTACAGTCCCGAATCCGCCTTCCTAGATTCTTTGGAATTTTACAAAATTAGATGTTGGATAGAGGGAGGATACCTTAAAGAATAGAATTATGAAATACACATTTCTGTATATACTCTTGTTTTTCAGTATAAGCCTAAGTGCACAAGATTTGAGAATTTTTAAGGATACAAAAATTATTAATTCAGTATCTATTGAAACTCTTGAAAAACGAAAGTTAGACTTTAGAATAGGCCATAAATTTGGCGATTTTGGAGGCTCAAGTGGAGGGTGGCCTACTTTTTATGGTCTTGAAAATGCTTCTGATGTTTTAATTGGGTTTGATTACGGTCTCTCAGATAAAATGATGGTTGGTATTAGTAGGACAAAGGGCTCTGACATTTTAAGACAAAATATTAACCTAAGTACCAAGTTGAAAATTGGGTCTGATAAAGCAACAGGAAGCACTCCATTTTCTTTGGCCGTTTATGGCTTAGCCTCAATCAGCAGTTTACCTAAGTCGACAAGCCAAGAACAAACCCTAACTTCTTTTGATAAATTTGCTCATAGGATTGTATATCATTTACAATTAATGGCTGGTACCAAAATAGCCAACAAACTTAGTTTGCAAGCAAATGCTGGTTTAACTTATAGAAACATTGTCAGAGAAGGGGATAGAAACGATTTGGTTTCTATCGGAGGTGCTGCAAAATATCAGTTTAATAAATCGTTTGCTATAATCGGTGAAGCAACATTTCCATTCCATGGCTCTAGATCAGTAGAAGGGGTAGAGTATTTCCCTATTACTGGTATCGCTTTTGAATGGGAAACAGGAGGAGGACACACCTTCCAAATGAATTTCACCAATGCGAGAGGAATTCTTGCTACTGATTACATTCCTAATACTACAGACAGTTGGGCGAATGGAGAATATAGATTAGGATTTATAATTTCAAGATTGTTTACAATATGATTAAGTTATTGATTAGTGGTTTTATACCTCTTGCAATATTTCTTCTATCTACACAATTTGAAGATAGCCATTGGTTGCCTTTTGATCCTGATCAAGGTGTTGTTCAATTAGTTGAAGAACTAGGTGGTGATCCTCTACCTCATCCTTTAAATAGCTCAATACCTGGAGTTTCTGCTAAGGCAGGAGAAGAGATTATTAAATATGGTTTTACAAAGAATAAAAAAGGTAGAAAGGTAAAGAAACAGAGTAAACACTATGTATGTACAAGTTGCCACAATCTAGAAAAGGAAGACCCAGATTTATCCGTTTCAGACCCAGAAGCAAGGTTACAGTATGCGATTAAAAATGATTTGCCTTTTCTTCAAGGTACTACACTTTACGGGGCAGTAAATAGAACATCTTTTTATAATGATGACTACTACAAAAAATATGGAGACCTTGTCGTCGAAGCAAAAAATGACATTAGAGCAGCCATTCAACTGTGCGCAACAGAATGTGCACAAGGAAGAGAATTAGAAGATTGGGAGATTGAATCTATTCTAGCTTATTTATACGAAATTGATTTAAAGGTAAGTGATTTAAAACTCAATACCATTGAAGTTGAATATCTTGAAAAAGCGAAGAATAACGAAAATGATAAATCAAAAGCGCTTGAACTTCTTGAGTCTAAATATTTAAAAGGATCACCTGCCACATTTATTAACCCTCCTGCTAAAATAAAAAATCTTCGATTTGAAAATCCGGATTTACAAGAAGGAAAAATGATTTATGAGAAGAGTTGTCTTTACTGTCATAATCAAGGCAAGTATAGTTACTTTCAACTTGATAAATCAAAAATGTCCTTTAAACATCTAAGTGCTAAGGCCAACGGATATGGAAGCCATTCTATATACCAAGTTGTGAGATTTGGTGTGCCTTCTTATGTTTGGAAAAAATCCTACATGCCTCATTACACAGAAGAGAAATTGAGTAGACGACAACTTGAAAACTTAAGAGCTTATATAGATTACAAGGCCAAAGATTGATTAATTTTTCGAAGAGAGAAAATCTTCCCAATCTTGTATATGGTCTATGTCTGCTAAAGTGGGTAGAAGTTTGTGATCTTCTCCCGTATTTTGAATGTTTTTAATTAGATTTTCTAATACTGTTTCTGAAGACCAAGTTATTCCATCAAAAATAAAAGAATGGAATTTTTTAGTACCGTATAAATAAAATCCGCCATCCACCGTTGGTCCTATGATATGGTCCGCAGAATCCAATTTTTCAAAAGCATTGTAGAGTAAATCCTTTGTGATGTAAGGGCAATCACTGCCCATAATTATTGTTTTATGATGTCCAGAATGGGATACATTGTTAAAGGCGTCACCCATTTTATCCCCAAGATCACCACTTGATTGTAGTCGAAATTTCAAGTCTTGAATATTCCATAAATCTTCGTCAATAAAGTCAGTAAAGAATAGATATTTATCGACTTCAAGACCATCTAAAATTTGTTCTGTTAAAGACAATAAGTTTTTATAAATCTCAAGTGCTTTTTCATCACCTACATCCTTCGCAATTCTAGTTTTGGCCCTACCTAAACTAGGATTTTTAGCAAAGATTATAATTGCATTATCCTTCAATTATTTCTTCTTTTTGTTATTGTCATCTTCTTCCTTGATTCTCACATTTTCTCCAGTCTCTAATTCTTTTGAAACGGCATTATAGGGACCACTAATTATTTCTACTCCTTCCTCAAGTCCACTAGAAATTTGTATATACTCGTCATCTTGGATTCCTGATTCCACGATAATTGCTCTGGCAGTATCTCCTTCCATTACAAAAACAACTTCGTCATATTCATTGCTTCTTTCACCTTCCTCATCTTCTTTAGCTCTTGTGGTTACGCTTTGAATCGGAACACAAATGGTGTTCGGTGAATTTTCAGTGTAGATATCTACTGATGCTGACATTCCTGGTCTGAAAGGATAGGGTTTTGTAGGTGTAATCAAATTTTGGTATGATTCAGAAAGTATCCTAATCTTTACTGGGAAATTCGTGACTTGGTCTGTACTTAAAGAACCTGCTCCAAGACCTCCTATTAAATTTGAAGCTGAGTTAGCAATCTCAGTGATGGTTCCTTTAAAATCTCTATCAATATAAGCATCAACATTAATTGAAACAGAATCACCAAGTTCCACTTTAACAATGTCGTTTTCTGATACGTCTACTTGAACTTCCATGCTATTTAAGTTAGAGATTCTCATCAATTCAGTTCCTGTCATTTGCATTGTACCAACTACGCGTTCTCCTTGTTCAACGGATAAAGAAGAAATAATCCCACTGGCTGGTGCCTTTATTGTTGTTCTTGATAGATTGGTTCTTAATTCCGAAAGACTAGCTTCAGCACTTTGGGCATTAAATTGAGCTCCCTCCGTACTTTGTTGTGCGGATCTAATACTAGCTTCTGCAGCTCTAATGTTTGCTTCTAAGCTTTCAAGATTTGATTTCGATTGCTCAAATTCAACATCAGATATAACTCCATCCTTGTGTAGGTTTTTGTTTCGCTCATATATATTTTTTGCGTTAGAAAGTTGAGCTATTAGTTGCTCCTTTTGCGCCTTACTGGATTCTTCTTGACTTCTTGAAATAGAAATTTGTGCTTTGGCTGAATTTACCGATGCTTTCCCTCGCTCTACCGCAGAGACGTAGGCGTCAGGATCTATTTTAGCGAGCAATTGACCTTTGGTAATTGAATCTCCTTCCGCAACATATAGTTCGACGATTTCACCAGAGACATCAGATGATATTTTTACTTCCTTTTCAGGAAAAATACGACCACTTGCTGAAACAGTTTCAAGAATGTTTTTTCTTTTTACTTTGTCAATTGTAATTTCAATTCCTTCATCTTGGGAATTTGATTTGTACATACTAAAAGCACCTCCAATTAAAATTACTCCGATTAAGAGCCAGAGCCACCATCTTCTTTTCTTCTTGTTTTTCTTTCGAGTTGTCATGTTTAAAATTTCAATGATTTACCAATGTAAAATTCTAGGATCTTTAAGCGGAATAAATAATTATATTTTTGAATCAGTGCATTGGTTGAAGCATCATCATACAATGCTTGAGAAGTTGTTAAGTCGAATGCATTTAGAGCTCCATTTTCAAATTTAATCTTTGCATTTTCATAAGCAGCTTTTCTTGCTTCTAAAGTTTTTTCAGTGGCAGCAAGAGATCGTTTTGCACCGCGTGCATCCAATAGTACTTGTTGAATTAAAATTTGAATACTTTCCTTTAGTTGCAAGGTTGCTATTTCACTACTCTTCAATCCTAGCTTTGCTCTTTGGATATTGTTCTTGTTGGTGTTTTGATTATAAATGGGAATAGATAGAAACAAACCAACGCCTCCATAAAGGTTCTCTCTTAATTGTTGGAAAAATGTAGCACTTTCAAAATTAAGGACTTCCTGATCGAAATCCAGAGTGAAAGGAGTCCCATTCGCCTCTCCAGAAATTGATTGACTTTCGAATCTTGTTCCGTTCAACCTAACCCCTTTACTGGAATAAGGAGTTCCCAAATTAACACCAGCAGAAAGAGTTGGGTATTGTCCTGCTTTCGCGATATCAATATTATAGGCTGATCCTTTTTCTCTTAGTTCCGCAGCCTTAATTGATGGTTGAGTTCGGAGTGTTAATTCATAAGCCTCTTCGAAACTTAAAAGATCAGGGTCAACCTCTACGTTTATGTTTTTAGGAGTTTCAATGTCAATGTTTTCATTTGGAGCTAAAGTCATTAATTGTTTTAATTGTAACAATGCAATTTCTAAAGAATTTTCAGCATCAGCGATTGATTGTTCATTGATTGAGATTTGTGCCAAAATATCAAGTGACTCATTGGCTGGACGCGCTCCTGCTTTAATTAATTTATTTATAAAATTTAATTGTTCTTCGGATTGTTTTAATTGGTTGTTGGCTACTGTTATATTCTCTTTTGCAAAAAGTGCATTTAGGTAGGACGTGGCTACTTGAAGTGCGATATCTGCCTCTGCTTGTTGCCTATCAAGAGCTGCTGCATCATATTCAATTTCCGATTGTTCGATTAGTTTATTTAATCTGCCACCGTTATAAATTAGTACATTACTATTCAGCTGAAAATTATTAGAGTTGACCCTTTCTGTGATAAAGGTATTTGTAGTAGGGTCTATGGAACGTCCAAAATTTATGTTGTAACCGTTGGATGCATTTAAATTTGGGTGCCGATTGGATTTGGCTTGGCTATAATTTAATTCAGAATTTTGAATGGATACATCAGATTGTTGAAGCGCTAAGGACTTTTTTAAAGCAATATCGATGCACCTTTCAAGAGTATATACTTCCTGAGCACCAAGAGGAATTAAATATAACAGGCAAAAGGCAATGAGTAAAGATTTCATGAGAATTACATTTATGCAATTAAAGCTATGTAAAAATGGGTATACTCATTTGCGAAAGCAAAATAAATCTATAAACGAGAGGTAATAGAAGATGAACTGAGTTTAATTCTGAGTTGAATTTAAGTATCTAATTCCTACGAGTTGATCATAATCCCTATCAAAGGCTCTATGGTAGATTAGGATGATGTAGTCATTTTCTGTTTCATACCAATTTCCTTCAAGTTGTATGGTTTCAAGCTCATCATCTGAACCTTTGCTTCCAAGAAGGTAATCGTAATAACCTTGTTTAAAATAAATCTCGCCAGTGTAAAGTTTTCTTTGATGATCGTACTCTAACTTAAATTTCTCTCGGGCAGACCAATCATTAAACCTTCCCACAACATAAACTTCTCGATCTTCTATTTCCATGGTCTTCACTGTAAAAATAGTTTTAACATAATCACCTGTGATTGAAGCATTGGGATTGTCAAAATTGTCTAGGACAAACGCACCGTTGGCATCTTTTTCTGTGAGATAATTTCTATGGAATCTAGATTTGCTTAACTCCAGAAGAGCAGTAGTACCGTTTGGCAATAGGTCAATGCTATGAACATATTTAGTGGCAGTATTTAATGATCTGATATCAAAGTTCCTAAATTCTTTTTGCCCCGGGAAAGAGTGGTTTCCAACTTTCTGAAACCGTACCATTCCTAAGGTGCTGCTTGTAGGTTTTATGTTTTCAGTTGCGGTATTCCACCTTCCATTTTGTAAAATAGTTGCCGTTAACTCTTCCAGCGGGGACATCACCTCATAATTCTCAATATTTAATTTAAAGTCAATTCCTTGATAAGAATCGATGTATAATACTTCCCCAGACTTGGCCATTTTTGCGTCAATGGTAATTTTAGGGTCAATAACCATAAAGCGCCTAGACAATAGCGGGAGACCTTCTTCATCCTCAATAACTAAAAGGTAGTTGCCAGAAATTAGCCATTGAACGTCTTTATTTGGTATTCTTAATTGATAATTCACGTAGTCGACGTAGGTATTTTCGGAGGTATCATAATCCCTAATAAGTTCATTGTTAAATCCATCTAGGTATTCAATTTCTGACAAGGCGCTTGGATTCCAGTCTCGATCACAATGGATAATGCGGTAAGTGTAGTCATAAAAACTATCCGCAATATCATCAAATGACAAGCTTAGGCTGCCATTATTTAGTTCAACTATGGGATACGAGGCTTTTAGGCCAGATTGGTGAAAAGCAACACTTTCTATAAAATCGACATAGACCTTATCTTTATATTCTAGGATATCGCTTTGCGCAAATGTAATATTCACAAAAAACAATAAGGCGGAAATAAAGGATTGAACATTCATGATTTTAAAACATGAGTTACCTATTTTTTGGTTCATTGATCTGAATACTTAACGAGTATTTAAGGGTAAATAAATGACTAAATTTCTGAGAACCCAATTTTTCAATAATGAAAAAAATAATTCAAAATAATATTCCTTTTGCGAAAGCGAATACTTTCAAAATAAATGAAGGTTGTAGAAGGATTTTAAAATGTAATTATTTATCATTTTTAAAATTAGGCTTATTTAATACTTGTATTACTTGTTGGGTTTATGCGAGGTAAATTTTACTGATTGAAAAGTACTCAGTTTTCTTTAATAACAAGCTATACATAATTAAAACCTTTATATATTTGCGCTGTTAAAGAGGGGAAAGAATAAGGGTTTTTGTTAATCGTTGCATACCAATCTATGTTACAAATTGCACTTCTAATTATCGGTGGGCTTGTTTTTATTGCTGTTTTGACCTCGCTCGCGGATAATCTAATTCAAATTGAGGCTAAAAAGTCTGGAATTGATACAGTTAATACGAATATGAGTATTTGGCCTTCGTTTGGCTCTTTATTTAAGCCAGCAACTCCAAATTTCACTACCGCCAGTAATTTTCATAAATTAAGAAAGGGACACGACATTAAGCTAGAAGGGCAACCGGAAGGTTCTGTTGATTCCAATATGGTCAGTAGATATTCGGTCAGACCTCAGAATTTCAGAGGAAATGCTCCTATTCCAAAAATGTTAGTCGAAGTTGGTTCAGAAGTAAAAGCAGGTGAACCATTATTCTTTGATAAGCAATCTCCAGATATTAAATATGTTGCTCCGGTTAGTGGAGAAGTAATTGAAATTAGAAGAGGCGCAAAGAGGTCAATTGTCGATGTTGTCATTCTTGCTGATAAAGATCAAAAGCATCATCTTTCTGATACCCCTAACTTATCAGATATTTCTAGAGAAGATCTAATCAAATATCTCCAATCATCCGGAGCTTGGTCAATGCTTGTTCAAAGACCATTTGGGTTAGTGGCTGATCCTAGTATTACGCCTAGAGATATTTTCGTTTCAGCTTTTGATACTGGACCTTTGGCTCCAGACCCTAGTTTAGCGTTGACAGGTAGAAGTGGTGATTTGCAAGAAGGAATAAACGTGCTTTCAAAACTCACAGATGGTCAAGTCTATCTTTCGGGAAATAAAGCCATCTCAACCCATCTTTCAGGGGTTGATAATGCTGACATCCATTATTTTGATGGACCGCACCCTGCTGGAAATGTTGGAATCCAAATTCATCACATTAAACCAATTAAAGGAGCTGATGTTGTATGGACAATGAGCATTGATGATGTACTGACTTTAGGAAACTTAGTAACTACAGGGAAATACGAGCCAAGAAGAATCGTAAGTATTGGTGGGAAAGTTAAGCAGCCTAAATATGTTGAAACTTTGCAAGGTGCAAATGTTGGAGAGCTTCTTTCAAACCAGTTGGAAGAAGATAATATAAGAATTATTGCTGGTGACATATTAAGTGGAAAGGCAGTCACTAATGACGATTTTCTGAATGCCAACGATGACCAAATAACAGTAATAAAAGAAGGTAATTACAATGAGCCATTTGGCTGGTTGCTACCAATAAAGCCAAGGCCTAGTGTTTCTAATACCTTCCCGAATTTTTTATTTCCAGATTTGACGTTTGATGTAGATTCAAATACGCATGGAGAAGAAAGAGCATTTGTGGTGACTGGCCAATACGAGAAAATGCTGCCAATGGATATTTATCCCCAGCATTTAATGAAGGCCATAATGACTGGTAATATTGAGAGAATGGAAGGACTAGGGATAAATGAACTTTTGGAAGAAGATATAGCACTAGCTGAATTTTCTTGTACCTCAAAACAACCACTCCAATCTATATTGAGAGATGGTTTAGATATGCTTAGAGAACAACTTTAGAATTAAAACTTAACGCGAATAAACAATTATGGGATTACTCGATTTCTTTAAGAAAATTGAACCTGATAAAAAGAAAAGTCCTGTTTTACACACGCTCTTCGATGCAGTATTCACCTTCGCTTACTCACCTGACTCTGTAACTAAAGGAGGAGTTCACGTGAGGGATGGAATGGATTTAAAACGTACCATGATTCACGTGGTCATAGCTATGCAATTCTGTTACCTATTTGGTACATATAACATTGGTCACCAGCATTTTATAGCGCTCGGAGAACATGTCGGATTCTTAGAAGGATTTCATCTTAAATTAGCCTACGGACTGATAAAACTCCTGCCAATCTTTATTGTATCTAATGTAATAGGATTGGGAATAGAGATATATTTTGCTGCCAAGAAAGGACATTCAGTAGAAGAAGGTTTTCTAGTCTCAGGAGCTTTGATTCCACTAATAATGCCGCCAGACATTCCAATGTGGATTTTAATTGTTTCGGTCGCCTTTGCCGTAATTATTGGTAAAGAGGCCTTTGGTGGAACTGGTATGAACATTTGGAACATTGCATTACTAGCAAGGGTATTTGTTTTCTTTGCTTATCCAACTACAATATCAGGAGATGAGGTATGGGTTTCGGGCTTTGAAAAAGTAGCGGAAGGTTTTTCTCCGGAATATGGTTGGGCGCATGGTTTGTTTGATACCTTATTTGGGTGGATGGGATTAACCACCTTTAACCCAGGCGCAAGTATTGTGGATGGATTCACAGGTGCTACACCTCTCTCATTGGCAACGAAAGGAGGTTGGGAAGCTGTAACCCAAGTATATACAGAAGGTCAAATGTGGTGGGGCGCAATACCAGGTTCCATAGGTGAAACATCAAAACCGCTTATCATTATTGGTGCCTTAATTTTGGTAGCAACTGGGGTAGGTAGTTGGAGAATAATGTTAAGCATGCTTATTGGTGCTGTAGTTATGGCGATGTTACTCAATGCGTGGGGTGCCACACCATTCATGACGGTACCTTGGTATGCGCAATTCTACATGGGAAGTTTCTTCTTCGCAATGGCCTTTATGGCAACTGACCCAGTAACTGCGAGCTCGACAAATATTGGTAAGTGGATATATGGTTTCTTGATTGGATTTATTGGAATGATTGTCCGAGTGATGAACCCAGCATATCCTGAAGGATGGATGTTAGCCATCCTGTTTTTAAACACTTTTGCGCCTTTGATTGACCACTACGTATTAGAGGCTAACATGAAAAAACGTTTACAAAGTGCATAGTACAAGATCAACAATAATGTTCGTTTTTGTCATGACTGCAATCGTGGCAATACTATTGGCCTTCTTATATAATGGGTTAAAACCTATTCATGATCTCAACGAAGCCAATTACAACAAAAGAGCAATTCTAGGAGCAGTAGCTGGCCAGCTTTCTACGCCTCTAGGAGATATGTCTGATGAACAAGTTTCAGATGTTTTTACAAATAATATCAAACAAAAGGTTGTCGATTTAGATGGCCAGATGGTAGATGCCTCTGCTGTAGAAGCCCTAGGATATAAAGGGGGGCAAGCAGAGAACATAGATATGAAGAAGGAGAAGAAGAAAGCAGACGCAGACAAGGTTCTTCCAGTTTTTGAATTTACTTCTGATGATGGAAAGCAATTTTACATTGTTCAGGTTAGAGGTAATGGATTATGGGATGAAATTTGGGGGAATATTGCCTTAGAAAAAGATTTAAATACAATCGCTGGTGTTTCATTTGACCATCAAGCAGAAACTCCTGGACTAGGGGCTGAAATAAAAGATAATCCCGCTTTCCAATCTCAATTCATTGGGAAGAAATTATATGATTCAAACGGAGATTACAAATCTGTATTCGTAAGAAAGGGTGGAGCTAAAGATCCAGTTCATGAAGTTGATGGAATAAGTGGAGCGACCATTACAGCAGATGGTGTGACGGAGATGATGGATAGGGGAATGAAGTATTACGAGAAATTTTTCAATTCTATTAAAGGTTAGAATAAATTAAAATTATGGCAGAAACTACAGCAGTAGCCAAAAAGGAAAGCACCTTTGCTTTTGGGAAAAAAGAAAGAAAGCTTCTAACAGATCCGCTAAATGATAATAACCCAATTACTGTTCAAGTACTAGGGATTTGCTCAGCGTTAGCAGTTACGACTTTAATGAACAAGGCTTTAGTGATGTCTATCGCAGTGGTCTTCGTCCTAGCATTCTCAAATTTAATCACTTCTTTGTTGAGGACACAAATTCCGAAACAGGTGAGAATGATTGTTCAACTGGTAATTATTGCAACTTTAGTAACAGTTGTAGAGCTTGTTTTAAAAGCTTTAGATTATCAAACTTATAAGGACTTATCAGTTTTCATTGGTTTGATTATTACGAACTGTATTATCATGGGAAGACTTGAAGCTTTTGCCATGGCAAACAGTCCGTGGAAGTCATTTCTCGATGGTATTGGGAATGGCTTAGGATATGGAATCATTCTTATCATTATAGCTACAATTAGAGAAGTATTTGGAAAGGGTACCTTCTTTAATTATCCTCTTATTGGAAACAATTCTGATTTCTTAATCAATCTTGGAAGTTGGTATTTACCAAACAACTTGATGGTATTGTTCCCATCTGCAATGTTTGTAATTGGAGTTTTGATTTGGATTCACAGAGCTTGGAACAAAGATTTAATAGACGTTTCTTAAAAATACGAACATGGGAGAATTAGCAAATATATTTATAAAGTCGGCCTTCATTGAGAACTTGGCATTGGCTTATTTCTTAGGAATGTGTTCTTATTTGGCTGTATCCAAAACGGTAAAAACAGCTTTCGGTTTGGGTCTTGCTGTTATTTTTGTTTTAGGAATAACAATGCCAATAAACTGGATCATCAACAATGTGTTATTGAGTGAAACAGGAATCTTTGGTTTAGATTTAACCTTCTTAAGATTAATACTATTTATTGCCGTGATTGCATCTATGGTGCAATTGGTTGAGATGGTTGTTGAGAAAACATCTCCAGCATTATATAATTCATTAGGAATCTTTCTACCCTTAATTACAGTTAACTGTGCAATTTTAGGTGGATCACTATTTATGGTTTCTAAAGAATACAATTTTTCTGAATCTATCGCCTTCGGATTAGGTGGTGGATTTGGTTGGTTTCTAGCAATTATAGCAATTGCTGCCATTAGAGAAAAGATTCAATATTCCGCGGTTCCACCTCCATTGAGAGGTTTAGGTATGGCTTTTATCCTAACAGGACTAATGGGTATGGCATTTATGAGTTTGATGGGAATCGATCCTGGTGCATTTTAATTGATAAAATTTAAAAGAAGATAACATGATATTTCTTGCTGGTATAATGCCTTACGTTTGGGCGCTGGTTGTTTTTTGCGGAGTTATTCTTGCCTTGAGTGGGATGCTTATTTATGCGAGAAAAAAACTTGTTCCACAAGGCGAAGTAAAAATCATTGTCAATGGTGATGAAGACAATCCTATGATGGTGCAGCCTGGTTCAACTTTGCTTACTGTACTATCTGAGCAAAGTGTATTTCTGCCGTCCGCATGTGGTGGAGGAGGAACATGTGCCATGTGTGAATGTCATGTATATGAAGGTGGAGGTGATGTATTACCTACGGAGATGAATCACTTAACAAGAAAAGAAGCAGCAGAAAAGAAGAGATTGGCTTGTCAAGTGAAGGTGAGAGAAGATATGAAAATCAGTGTCCCTGAAGAAGTTTTTGGAATTAAGAAGTGGGAGTGTGAAGTTATTGGTAACTACAATGTTGCATCCTTTATTAAGGAATTCGTAGTAAAGTTACCTGATGGAGAAACTCTGGATTTTGAATCAGGAGGTTACATTCAAATAGATGTACCTGAGGTAGTTGTTGATTTCAAGGACATGGATATTACCGCACATCCTGACCATCATGATGACCCAATGAAATTTCAATCTGAATGGGATAAGTATAACCTATGGGATTTAAAAATGGTCAATGAAGAGGAGCAATTTAGAGCATACTCTATGGCCAATCACCCAGCAGAAGGAAATATTGTAAAACTTAATATTCGGATAGCAACGCCACCTTGGGATCGTGCCAAGAATGGTTGGATGGATGTGAATCCTGGTGTGTGCTCATCTTATGTTTTCGGTTTAAAGCCTGGTGATAAATGTGTTATCAGTGGTCCGTACGGGGAATTCTTCATAAAGGAAACGAAAAAAGAAATGGTCTACATTGGTGGTGGAGCAGGAATGGCACCACTCAGGTCTCACCTTTTCCATTTATTCCACACCCTTAAAACAACGGATAGAAAGGTTAGCTTCTGGTATGGAGGTCGAACAAAAAGAGAGTTATTTTATGTAGAAGAGTTTAGAAAAATCGAGAAAGAATTTCCAAACTTTAAGTTTTACATAGCCTTAGACAATCCTTTACCAGAAGATAATTGGCAAGAAAAACAAGATATTGATTCACCAGGAGACGGTTTTAAAGGCTACATCATGCCAGTGGTTGTAGAACAATACTTGAAGAATCACCCAGAGCCAGAGGAAGTAGAGTATTACTTCTGTGGTCCACCTATGATGAATAAATCAGTTATTGATGCTTTAGATTCATTGGGTGTTCCTGAAGAGAATATTGCATTTGATGATTTTGGTGGATAATATTTCCATTGAATGAAAAGAATACCAACGCCTAGACTGTCTTGCAGCTAGGCGTTTTTATTTTTAATTCCCTTAATTTTCTTAAAAATTAGTTAAAAAAGGCCTTTTTAGGCAATACTTGTATAAAAAATAGCAATGCCTATTGACTATAATAGTATTACTATCATATATTTGTATTATAAATTTAGAACCATGACAAAGCAAGCATTAAACAGCAAAATTATCTCCCTGAAACCGCAGTTAGAAAATTATGCTTATTCATTAACTAAGGATTCAGTTAATGGACAAGATCTTGTTCAGCAAACAATGATGAAAGCTTTAGATAAGATTCATCAATTTAAACAAGGTACTAACCTAAAGGCTTGGTTGTTTACGATTATGCGTAACAACTTTATCAACGATATTCGAAAGAAAAGTAAGATTGTTGCTAGAGAAGAACTATCTAGTTATGTTCCATATTCATCAAAACCAATGCATATTAATAATTATGGTGAAACGAATATGATGTTAGAGTTGCTTGAAAGAGAAGTTGCAAGTTTGCCTGATAATCTTAGATTACCTTTTGAATTAATGGTTGAAGGATATGCATATAAGGAAATAGCTGAAAAACTTGAGATGCCTTTAGGGAGTGTAAAAAGTTTTATTCACAAAGCCAGAAAAAGACTCCAAAAAAAGGTTTTATACCTAAGAGAATATAACCTATTAGAAAGAAGAGCTTAATAGATTAACAAAAACAAGACTATACTACCATGCAAGTTTATGTTAATCCAAGAATAAACGCTGATGTTTATCTGAAAAATCCGCTTGAATTCGATTTGGGAAAAAAGATTATTGAACATTCGGTACATATGATAGATGGTATCGGATTTGAGAAATTTAATTTTAAAAAGCTTGGGGCTGAAATCAAATCTACGGAAGCCTCCATCTATAGATATTTCCCAAATAAACAAAGGCTCTTGATTTATTTATCTGCCTGGTACTGGGAATTGCTTAACTACCATATCAATGTAAAGACAGAAGAGATTGAAGACCCTTTGAAGAAGCTTAAAATTGCCATTAGAACAATGGTGAATATACCTGCCGAATCTCAAAGTAATTGTTTTCTTGAAATGGGTAAACTACAGCAGATTGTAATCGAGCAGTTCTATAAAATAGTGAGGAACAAAAAAATATCTGATCAAAATGAATCAGGTTATTTCGAAAGTTATAAAAAATTAGTGGCTCAATTTGCTTCAATTTTTCTGGAAATAGATCAGAGTTTTAAGTTTCCCAAAACAATGGCCAATGCAATAATCGAAATGGCCTTAAGTAATCATTTTTGTTGTAATAACTTACCAAGTCTAACAGAGATTAAATGTGGCGGAAACCAGAAAGATCAAATAGAAGAAATGATTAATTATTTCTGTTCTAGAATGTTACACAAGTGCTAGGTAGAAATTTCTCTTTTTCTTATAAGATTCCAATTGTATAATCCAACTGCAGCCATTACTGTGTAGATTACCATCATCAATGCAAAAACAGGTGCTTCAACCTTAAAATAAATGTAGATGTATATTGGATCAATAATGAGCCAATAAAACCAGTTATCAATATATCGAAGTGTTAGAAGAATGGTTGCAATTATTGAGAATGAGGTTGTGGTAGAATCTAAAAATGGAAGATTGGTTTCAAAGAAATTCATACTGAGATTAGATAGTATGAAAGATAACCCGAGTCCTAGAATAAGGAGAAGAAGATGATATCCAAATGGTAAGGTTCTTATTTTTAAGTTTTTGCCTTCGTCTTTCTTTGTCCATTTATACATCCCATAGACTGCAATTCCAACATAGAATAATTGCAAGA
This sequence comes from Saprospiraceae bacterium, assembly GCA_020627785.1. Lineage (GTDB taxonomy): Bacteria > Bacteroidota > Bacteroidia > Chitinophagales > Saprospiraceae > JAHDBF01. The sequence goes on along the minus strand of JAHDGF010000025.1, from coordinate 23,597 downwards.
CCCCATCAAATTTTAGATTTATATTTATGAAGTCTTCATAAGCCCAAATAGCACATCCGATGGCTCCGAATAGAAAAGCGATGGCTTTGTTTTTACTAGCTAAGTATATGTAAATGATGCTTAGTGCAGAAGCAGCTAACTGCAATGGGGGCATAACTTAAATGACGTTTATTTTGACTTCTTGTCTTTCCGTTTGAAATCGCCTCTTTTCCAAGCTTTTATG
>JAHDGF010000025.1:0-23364 GCA_020627785.1 Saprospiraceae bacterium | reverse complement strand
GAACTTTTGCCATGCCAATGGATTAAATAATTGGGTTGGTTGAAACTGTCCAGAATATCTATAGGAATTCCATTGTTGTTCCACTAAATGTCCATATGATTCTCTTCCATCTGGTCTCACAGTAACGGCCAATTCTTCAAGCACTGATTGGGCAATATTTGCTTCCGCAAGTTTTCTCATTTCATTTTCAACATCTAGTGCTAGGAATTCAAGTTTGTAATGTTCTCTTGAAGGCCATGGATAAATTACAGCCTCAGCTAGGAGAACGCTATCTTGACTCAACACCTGATACCAGCTATAAAAGGTCTTACTAAGCGTGTCAGGGATTACCTTTTCTACCTTTTTAAATCCAATTCTACTAAATACGATTGTATCTCCTTGCTCAGCGACAAGACTAAAGAAACCATCTATTTCGGTTACGGCCCCTCTGCTGGTGTTTAGAATTGAAACATTGGTATATGGTAAAGGAATTATGTCGCCATTATCATCTTCAGTAACAACAACTCCTGAAAATTGAATAGGCTTCGATTCTTCTTGAGCATTAGTTATTATACAATATGATATTGCAAAAATTAATAACGCAAACTTTTTGAATTGATTTTTCATCTATAGTTATACGAATGTAAACAAATAATTGCTTTGGTGTTTTATAATGGGTGGGTAGTTTAACATGGATTTAACTGGATAAAAATAAAAGGAAGACAAGGTATATGTACCGTAAAGAAATATCTTTGCGCTGTGCAAGATTATCGTATCAAAATCCAGCAATTTGAAGGGCCATTCGACCTGCTCTTATTCTTCATTGAGAGGGATGAGGTGGACATTCACGATATCCCTATTGCAAGCATCACAAATGACTTTTTGGAGTACATACGGCAATTAGAAGCCCTAAACATTGATGTTGCTTCAGAATTTATACTCGTGGCGGCAACATTGATGAGAATCAAGGCAAAAATGCTTATACCTCGGAAAGAACTCGATGAAGAAGGTAATGAAATTGATCCAAGGGGTGAATTGGTGGAAAAGCTTTTAGAATACCAGAGATATAAAGGAATCATTGATGATCTTAAAAATCTAGAGATTGAGCGATCAATGCAGCACAATAGAGGGTACACTCGTGTCGAATTGAAGCAATTAGCCACCCAAGCACTTGTGGATATAGAATTAGAGTCTATTTCTTTGTCCAAGTTATTTAAGGCTTTCGAAACTGTAATTGTAAGATATCACAACAGAATAGATCGGGTAGTACATCAAATCATCAAGTATCCTTATACAGTTAAATCACAAAGGAAAAAATTAAAGGGAATACTTCATGGAAAGGGTAGGATTTCATTTCTTGAGGTTTTTGAAGGGCTTGAAAATAGAATGGAGGCAATTGTTACTTTCCTTTCTTTGTTAGAATTATTAACCATGCAAAAAGTTACCCTTACTCCAGGTGATGGAGTGAATAACTTTTGGATTGAATCAAATCAAAACCTTTTAGAAGAAGAATAATTAGATATGAATATAGATGAATTTGTTGCCGTTAGTGGGAAAGCAGAAATTTTTAGGCTAGCTAGTTCTAGGACGAATGGTCTTTTACTTGAAGATATTGATACAGGAAAGACTAAATTTTATCCTGTAAGAAAGCATCAATTTACGCCACTAGGTAGTGTTTCTATTTATACTTTAGAAGATACAGAACCATTGAAAGATGTGTTTTTAAAAATGTATAGCAAAGGATCGGAATTACCTGTTCCAGCTTATAATGCTGATAAAATGGTATTATTGGAATACTTTGAAAATATTCTCCCAGATTATGATGAGGATAAGGTTTACGCGAGTGATATCAAAAAGGTAATAAAGTGGTTTACCTTTTTAAATGACCGAGGGTTAATTGATACAAAAGATAGTAGTTCCGAAGAGGAATAGTTAATCAAGTATTGATTCAAGGACTGCGGAAATTAGAAAGGATTCAAAGCCTCTTGTTTGAGCAAATTGGTAAAGTTTTGATTTCAATTGATAAGGATTTAGATTTTTATTTTCGAGCTCCTGTAACTTCTTTTTAAGAATGGATGTTAACCCATCTTCATATTCTTCATCATCTATTTCTTTAAGGCCAGAATTGATGCAATAATCACTTACTCTTTTGGATTTTAATTGCATTTTAATTTTGATCTTTCCCCATCGATTTATTCTGAATTTACCTGTGGCATACGCTTTCGCAAATCTTTCTTCGTTAAGAAAATCATCCTCAATAAGAGAGGCCATAATTTCTTCTAAACCATCCCCATAAATTTTCATTTTTAAAAGTTTTGAACGTACTTCTTGGTGATTTCTATCTTGATAAACACAGAATTGTTGCAATTTTAAAAGCGCAGGAATATTCATTGAATTCAGAAGATTTTAGGAACTTTTATTAAGATTGACTACCTACAATAATAACGTAAGTAACGCCTAATTGGTTTATGCAAAGGTAGTAACATATCTGTTATTTACATATATTAAAGATAAATCCCTGCAAAGCAGGGATTTATTTGTTTATGAGTTTGGCGTTAATTTCATAAAGTTATTGGCCAAGATTTCAGTTGAATATCGCTTGGAACCATCCTTTGCCTCATAAGATTTATAGGTAATTTTACCTTGAATGAGGACCTGACTTCCTTTGGTCAATGCTCCTGCCATTGATTCGGCCTTTTTACCCCAGGCAGTGATCGTGTGCCATTGCGTATTTTGGACCAATTCTCCATCTGCATTTAGGTATTGTTCATTTGTTGCCAAAGGAAAATTTACAAGTGATTTCCCATTTTCAAACTTTTTTAATTCGATATCTTTTCCAAGATTTCCGATTAATTGAATAGAATTTCTTAGTGCATTCATAACATTGTTTTATTGTTGAAATAATAGTATTTGCATATTAATGCTAACAAATGCTTGCAGGTAAACTGCAGAACCTAATCACTACTGCACTTATTCTGCGCTTGATGCCTCATGAGACAAAAACAAAGGAAGAATTTAGTGTATTAACCAACGAGTTTCTCAAATGTTAAGTCTATCTTAATAGTTACATATTGTAATAAAACAAATAGATTATTTAACCACAACTTTAGTTTATGAAAAAATTGCTAATGCTGTTTTCCTTCATGGTTCTATGTATATGAACTATTGCAGCTCAGAAAACAGTAAGTGGTACAATTACTGATGATTCTGGTGTTCCTCTTATTGGAGCCAATGTCATTATTAAGGGTACAACAAATGGAACCATCACAGATGTAGATGGTAAATATTCACTCATGGTAAATGAAGGTGATGTTTTAGAAATTTCTTATACTGGATTTACTGGAGTAGAAGTTCCAATTACTGGAGATTCTGTTTTTAATACAAGCCTAAGTACTGGTCAACTTTTGAATGAAATTGTTGTCAGTGGACAGGGTGCTGGTGTATCTCGTCGTAGGTTATCTACAACAGTTGATGTACTAGATGCGGATAAAATCGATCAACTTCCAGGAAACTCGATAGATCAATTGCTTCAATCAAATGCTCCAGGTGCTCAGATACGTTTGAGTTCAGGACAAGCAGGTACTTCTGCTATAATTAGATCGAGAGGTCCTATTTCTGCTTCTTCTTCCTCAACACCAGTTGTTATTGTTGACGGTATTCGTGTAGATAACCTAAACTCCAATGCTAGTTTGGGTTTAGGTACCGGAGGAGCAAATACTTCAGGATTTGGAGATATTCCAGCTGAGTCAATTGAAAAAATTGAGTATCTAAAAGGTGGTGCAGCAACTACTATTTATGGTGCTGATGCAGCCAATGGTGTAATTCAAATTATTACGAAAAAAGGTAAAACTGGAAAAGTAACTCCTTTTGTAGAATTTAGAGCTGGGTCAATAACTGCAGAGGATAAGTGGTTAAGATACCAGAGAACTGGTGAAGCTATTTTTGATCTAGGAAGTTTGACTGAATTAAAGGCTGGTCTAAGCGGAGGATCTGAGAAATTTTCTTTCAATTTTATTGTAGTCTTTATCAGGACGATAGCTATAATGATTTAAACGAACAATTGAAGAGAAGTTTCAATTTCGGATTTCAGTCAAAACTTAGCGACAACTTTACATATCAAGGATCTTTTAGTTACACTGATTTTAATTTCAATCTTGATTATAACGCAAATACTAGTTTTTCTAGATTTTCTGCAGCTGAAGGTGGAGCATACGGAAACATAGATGAGCTTTCTGATGAAGAATGAGCTGAACGAAGAGAATTGATGCAAACTCAAGGGGCGCTTACTAATATCACTAATAGAGTTAACAGGTTAATAGGTTCAAATATATTGACCTATAAATTCTTGAATGACTTTGAAACTAGTTTAACTTTTGGTGTTGAAAATAGAAATTCAAGACAGCAAGATTTGACTTCAAATGCATTTTTAATCCATGTTGGATCAATTGCAGAGGGAACAACAGATCAAGCCTCTATTGATAGATCATTAAGGAATGTATTTACAACTACAGTTAACTGGAATATTAATCACTCTAAAGATTTAGGGATTTATCATTTTTGACTAACGCTGGTTTTAGATTGTTTAGAACTAATGATTATCAAGAATTAGTATCAGGAACTCAAGGAGTAGATGGAACCATTTCTGTGAATAATTTTGCGGTTAAAACTGCGGAGGATTTTGCATTAGAAAATGCGAATTATGGGTTTTATTTAGCCGAGAATATTGGTTGGAAAGATATGTTTTTCTTAGACTTAGGAGGAACGTTAGATAGAAATACGAATGCAGGTGATAATGTTGGGTTTCAATTTTTACCGAAGGTTGGAGTTGCTTTCAATTTAGGAGATTTCCCTGCATATAAAGGTTCAGCAATAAGTAATACATTAACTGGAATTAGAGTTAGAGCTAACTATGGTGAAGCAACAAATTTTGCTAGACCATTTAGAGAGGATAGAACTTTTGCTCTTGAATCATTCTTAGGTGCACCGGCTTTTAGATTTGCAAATCCAGGAAACCCTGACTTAAGATCAGAAAGAGTTAAGACTTTCGAAGCGGGTATTGACTTTGGATTATTTGATTACAGAGTAAACTTAGGGGCAACTTACTATAATGGTACAACAGTTGATGCCTTATTTACACCAGACAACATACCATCATCAGGTCAGTTGGCACAGGTAATTAATATTGGAGAAATTACCAATACTGGTTTCGAGTTTGACTTGAGAGCCAATGTATTTTCTTCTGGCGATCATTCCTTCAACATAAATGCAGCATACAATATTAATGATAATAGTGTGTCTGATTCTGGAGGCGCTCCACCATTTAATGTGGGTGGTTTCTTAGTAATTGGTACTTGGATTGCTGAAGGGGAGTCATTAGGGTTCTTAAGAGGTACTTCAGCTGAATTACAAGAAGATGGATCTTACGAATTTGTACCTAACACAGTTTTAGGAAGTTCTTTCGCTCCTAGATTTGGTTCATTAGGCTTTGATTATACATGGGATAAATTGTCAATATTTGGATCGAGTGATTTTCAATTTGGAGGTAAGAGTGTAGATCTATCATTGCTTCTTAGGTATTTAAGAGGAGTTGAAGTTGACGCTGTCCCTGAAGAATTACAGTCGCAGTCTTTCTTTAATGTTGTGAATTTCTTTACAGATGATTCAGATTTTTGGAAGGTCAGAAACTTAGGTGCAGCTTATAATTTTGGAGGCCTAGGAAACGGAGCTATTTCAAATATTAAATTGGGTCTTAACTTTACAAATCCATTTAACTGGACCAAAGCAAATTTTGATCCTGAAGTAACAGGGTCTGGGATCGGTGCTCAAAATGGATTCTCTTCTGGTGGTTTTGCTTACGGAACAGAATCAGCACCAAGACAAATTATCGGAACAATTAAGTTAAGCTTCTAAAATAACGTAAAATGAAAAAATTAATAATATGCTTGTTTGTATTTTCAGCGTTGTCTTGTGGAGACCTAACTGATTTTACAACTGTAACAAATCCAAACTTATCTGAAGAGTCTGTTGTAGGACAGCCTAACTCTTCTGTGATCTGGTTATCAGGGATGGAACGACAATTAGCCATTGTGATAAACGAATTAGTTATTAATGCAGAAATAGCTTCTGATAATTATAACAATGATCAAACTTTTTATAATCAGTTTTTAGATGTTTTAGATATCAATAAAACTGATGATGATGTAGCAGATATTCAATTTGCAATACACACATTGAGAGCTATGTCAATTTTTGGCACTGATCAGGTAGGACCTGGCGATCCAAATAATCACCTGAAACTGAAGCTGAATATTTATATATGAACGGTTTAGCCAGCTTATTTTCAGGAATGTATTTTGTTGCTTTACCCGCTATTCCAGGTGAAGCACCTAAAACAGCAGATGATAATTATGAAGATGCAATTGTAAGTTTTAGTTCAGCTGCTGCAATAAATCCTAAAGCTGAATACATTTTAGCTGAAGCAAGAGCTCATTACCTTAGAGGGCATAAAGATTCCGCTATGGAAAAGGCGCAGGCTGCATTAGATGCATCTCCTGATTTTTTAAGATTTGTTTCTTATGATGAGGCAGAGAACCCAGATAATGTAATGGAAGATGCTCTTTATGAAAGAGGTACATTTGATGATTTACAACCACTTCCAACCTTAGATTTTTTAGATCCTAAATACTCTTTTGTAAGTGGAACTGAAGATGCTCCTGTTCATTATTTAAAAGCAGAAGAGGCTCATTTAATTTTACTGGAAGGAATGATAGCGAACGGTGAATTGGACGCAGCTCAAGCTAAAATGGCAGACCTTGCTGCTTTAGTAGAAAGTCGTGGAACTAGAACCATTGATGATTCTATCGAAGGTAGAACTCATTTTGCAGAAGGGACTAGACCAGATTCAACTTGTGTTGTCGTGAATGGTAGAGAAGGATTGGTACTTTCACGAGATGAAGGGGATGTAGCAATACCACATATTTCTGGTACTTCATTAACTCAAGCAGATATCGATGGTATTTCTAGTGAGACGGAAGCTCTTTATCTTTTATATAGAACAAGACAAGAAATATTTATTGCTGAAGGTATGAGAATGGTTGATATGGGAGTTAAGTTGGTTCTTTCTGAAGAAGAAGAACTCTTAAACGAAAATGCAGCTGAAGGTGGTGTTGGAACAACTCCACAAATACCAGGTTTTATTGATGCAGTAAAAGCTCAATTGGATGAAATAACATATACTCCTGGAGAGTGTACAGCTTCAACTACCATTGATTTAAATCAATTGCTAGTGGATAACAGGTCAAATGCAATGGTATTACCATTCCATTAAATAATAATTATTAGTTAGTAAGTATGGGATGCTGTGTAAACGGTATCCCATTTTTTATTGTTAATTCCGGATTCTAAATAAAAAATCCCGTCCAAAAATGGACGGGATAAAGTTGGTTTCAAGAATTTATTAACTTTTTTTATCTAGAAGCAATTTGCGCTCCAGCTCTTTTGAGAGTAATGGTAGATTTTGTTAAAGTTGGATCTATAATGAACTCTTGAATTTCTTGATCTCCATCAGGCCAAATCACTTTGATGTTTTTTATTTCATCAGTTCCAAGTCCGATGTGAGTGATTTCATGATTCATTCCAAGATTCTTCCCTCCCAAATATATGTGTCTTTCAATCTTATCATTAATAATCAGCTTCGCGCCAACACCAAATTTATTATAAGAGTCTGAATTTTCAAGAGCAACTTTTATCCAATTGTTTTCATTGTCCACTTGACTTATGTGAACAAAAGTTTTGCCAGGCTCATAGGTTGTTAAAGCTTTAACTATTTTGTTTGGTGGTGGTATTGCAAGAGCCTTACCCATAATATCTACCTTAAGATTTCTTGCTTCAGTACTTAAAGAGGCATTTCCTCCACCGTGAGGAACAATGATGTCTATATTTCCATCATTATTTAAATCAGTAGCTATACTACCTCCAGCAGATTCGTGCATCCTCAGAATGTCTTTAATGACAGATCCCTTTGTAACATCAAATCCTTGCCCAGAATATGAATCTAAATCAGTAAAGTAAACATAGTCCTCCTTATGCCAGCCAGTACCCGGCGAAGCCTTTCTGGGTGGATTGTGGCTATAGTCTATGTTGTCAATATCAAACAATCTATACTCATATGTTTTGTCATCGAAAGTAATGTTCCCAGGTGAAGAATTATTTTCAAGCATTCTTCCTACACCGCCTGACCAGTCTCCAATGAAATTGTCGTTCCCCCTGTTCAGGGCTCCGACTAAATACATATCTAAATCTCCATCATTTTCGATATCAAAAAAACTAGGGTTCCAAGAAAATTCTAATCCAGCAATACCATTGGCATAGTTGTCTTGCTCAAAAAGACCATGAGCCATTGGATGTACGTTGCTTTTAATTGAAACATCTGGCGCAGTAAATGGATTGAAGTTCACCTGTGCAGTTGCTGTTAAATTCTCTGGTTTTCCTTCACCTTTTTTTAGATCTAAAAGTAGGTGGCTTATCGTTGAATTCTTTTCAATTCCATTTAATTGACAGAGTGAAGCTGTTCCTAATTCATCTGGGTTTGCAATAAATAGGGTAGTGTTTCTAACGGAGTATGTTACAGAACCGCAATTAGTTACCATTAATTCTTCATTGCCATCTTGGTCAAAGTCAACATAGCCTAATCCCATCCAGCATCCAATGTATTCAGGATCATCAAAATCTTTTAAATATCTAAATGCTTTACCACCTTCATTTAGATATACTTCAATTTTATTTGGTACATCATTCGCAACTATTAAATCGGGATATCCATCCTCATTAATGTCGGGACTTATTGCCGACCAACTATGCGTTGCATTATATCCTTGTTGTTCTCCTTTGTATATAAATTTTGCAGGTTCTTCCAAAGTACCTCCCTGAGGTAGAGGAACTGAGCAATCAATTATTCCCGTATCGCAAGATCCAGTTACACCAAACTTTTGCGCTGATTCAATAAAAGTTAACTCACCTGTTTCCGCAAGTTGATTTATCCAAAGTGTATTAGGATTACCAGGAAAAGTCGGCATCCCAAAACCCCAATAGTCTGGATCAATAAAATTGGTTACGAACAAGTCTAAGTCTCCATCTCTGTCAATATCAAAAATGGAACCTCCTGACGAAGTAAAGTTGGTATTAATGCCTGCTGTTTTTGTTGCGTTCTCCCATTCTGGGATTCCATCATTGTCTTGATCCCCAAGATTTATAAAGAGTGTGTTCTGGCCTTCTCCTTCACCTTTATAATTTATTTTAGAACCATCTTTGATGTCCCCAGCTAAAAATGGGGGTAGGACAGTTTCAATATAGTCAAGCTCATCTTTATCAACCCTGCCAAGATGATTGGCTCCTGGGTAAATTCTGAGGCCCAATCCTGGAGCTGCAAATGGAGCTCCCCAATGACTGTTTAAGACAAATAAATCTATTCTACCATCTCCATTGAAGTCTCCAGTCAAAGCCCCTTGACTATTTCTACCTGGAGAATATGGGTCATCTTCAAGACTTGTGCGAGGTTCATATTTATTTTCAATGAGTAACTCTTGTGTAAATAATTTTTGGTTTGATTTCTTTTTCATCAGCTCTTGAACTGATTTAAAGATTGGATCACCATTTTCATCATTGCCTTGATTTAGAAAGAGTGCACATGGCTTAGCTGGCAACCTCGCTTCAGTATTTAAAATTCCACTTTCATCATTTGGCCTACCAGTTGGTCTTCCTGAGTGAGGAATAAAAATGTCTTGTAGACCATCCCCATTAGCATCAAAAGTCGCTACATTTTTTATGGTGATTACATTGTCATTTAAACCAAGTTCACCGAGCGTATGTCCAATATTTTTGAACCCCTGAATTGATTCATCAATTACAATTTCGCCTTCAAAATTTTTAGCAGCACTTTCATCTCTCTCATTTTCTAAGCTAACTTCCATCCCTAAGGCCTGTTTAATAATCCCCTTGCCAACTGTAATGGCATCTTCACCTCCTTTCATTCTTACTACTTGCAACAATAAGAAGACTCCGGCAATTAAAAGTAAGGGTACAGTGATTAAAATTCTTTTTGTTCTCTTTTTCATAGTCAGTTAATTAAAAGGTGTTATCATCTTGATATGTTTCATAAATTGGTGGGGTATATTTCACGTCATTTTTCAAAAATTCTTCTCTTATCTCATTTACATTTATTTCAAATTCAACTAAATCAGTTATTCTTTCATAGGATACCAAAGTAACTCGTAAATAGATCTGATCATTTTTTTTGATTGGTCTCATGTAGACTTGTTCGTAACCTAAATTGTGATTATTGACCAGATGATACTCTCCATTTTTAATTTCTGCGAGGTATGCAAAAGAAGGATGTGGGCCAACAGTAGTTCTTAAAAGTCTTCTTTCAATTCTTTCAGAGGCTAAGAAAACTCCAACACCAAATGCTGGAATAACAAAATCATTACGAAAGGAAAGTAGGGCAGCAGGTATATTCCCTATCAGAAGAGCTTCCTTATTCTCATCATCTGTAATGACCAATTCTAAATAATCGCTTTGAAGGAATTCCTTTTGACCTACGTATGACGTTCTTGGCGAAACCTTAAATAATTCTGCTTTGGACCAAGATCTTTTGAATTCAGTTTTCATTCGAGTGTCTGGATTATAAACACCTGGCTCCTGAAATGAAAACATGGAGAATTTATCTCCATCCAATAATTCAGCTTGTTGTTTTATTTCAATGACCTTTGCATCCCGCTCAATGTCAAAGAATTTTCGCTGTACTTTTCTTCTGCTATCTTGATTTGAATAAGCTCCTAACTCTTTATCATCATTATATACTAAGTCAAAAGTTCCTAAGCTATTATCTTGTTTTCTTAATCTGTCTAGGTCAACAATAACATTATCAAAATGGGTTGAATCATTGAAGTCAGCTGGAATATTTTCTTGGTTAATACCAGTTTGGCTTGCAATAATTTCATAGTAAAAGTCTTTCTCTACTTCAAACCAAGAATGATACATTTCTCCAACAGCATCTGTTGCACTAAATTCCCAAAGTCCAGGTCTCAGGCAATTGTTTATTACACTTAGCCTTTTTGGAAGCACTCCTGGATTGGGTGCATATTTACTATTTTCAAATATATATTCCCCTTTGTCATTAAATAGATTTTCAGAATAATCTACTTGTGCATAGAGATCATTAGATTTCTGAAGGGGAATGCCAATCCCATTTCTTGAATACTCAGCCAGAATTAAGTTTGCAATATCAAATTTATCCTGCTTAACTCCTTGATAAGGTAATTGTGGGCAAATAAATTGGATGTCGATGTTATTGATGGTCAAAAATTGATCAGCCGTGCTATTTTTTAATGCAAAGTTTAGCTTCTTCTGGCTTTTTAAATGATCAAATTTTACCTCTCCAAGATTCCTAAGGTTAGAAGCATATCGGTTGATGGATTGGGTGGACGAGTTGATTACCTTATTTTCAGAAACTTTGATTTCTTGATCTAATGATACCGAGGAAGTGTAGGTAGAATCATCTCCAGAATAGTTTCTTTGACATGCGCTGTTTATTAGTACACACAGCAAACAAATACACGAAAGGCGTGAATCCAATTTTAAATTGTATTTCATGATAGGGTTGTTGTCAGTCTTATTCTAAGTTAATTATTAAAAAGAGAATTTTAAACTAATTCACCAGATATTGAACGGAGGGTAGTGTGTGATTAGAAATTTAATAATTAAAACTAAATGTCGTCCATTGTTCAATAGGCCAAAATTGTACCAAAATTTAGTTATTAACGACATGTTTTTAAGGTTAAATGATCGCTATTCATTGAACGAAATGAAAGGAATTGCTCAAATCGTATGGAGATTTGCCATTTATGTGTTAATTGGAATAATTTTAGTGACTTTATATGAATCTAAAAGTACGTTGTTTAATTTTTGGCCCCTTACCTGAAAAACAACTAAACTACTCAACATGGCATTTGGATTATTGTCTTGTTATAATCTTCAACCTAAAGTGTTCACAAAGGACAGTTCAGAGGAAGATCTTAATTATTTAAGAAGCAGAATTTATATTGAAAAAGAAGATGTGATCGTCTTCAAAGAGATTCCTTTGATGACTCCTTTTTCATGTAATTTTGTATTCGATTGCATTGATGATTTCGCAAGAAAAATAAACAAAGATTTTGTATTAATCATTGATCTTACAGAGGGCTCACGTCCAAGTTCTGAAGTTCGAAAAGTATTGATTCCCAGATTTAATATTATTGCAAAACGATCAGTTACTTGTTGTTTCTGTGTGAGTAAAAATATTCTGGTGAAAACAGCTCTTAAGTTCCTATTGAATATGGTTTCAGAACATGAATATCATATTGTAACTTCTATGGATGACGCATTTAAAATAGCCAATGAGAAACTCGGTGGATAATAAAAAGAAGGAGGACGTTTTTTTAAGTAAAGTATTTAATCACTTCTTAGATATATCTAATGGTGAGTGTAATATCGATAACGAGGTAATACTTTCAGCTGAATCTGAAATGCAAAGTCAAATTCTATATGGGCTTTTGTATTTGCATGAAGATATTACAGATTCCAAACAAGAGTTAGAAGCTAGGATAAAGGAAGAATACGATCTAAAGCTTTTAAAAGATAAAAATAGAGAACTCGAACAATTCGCTTATAAAGCATCACATGATTTAAAGGAACCAGTACGGACAATCCAATCATTTACACGCTTGATTAAATCTAAATACTTTGAAGGGATCAATCCAAAGGCCCTAGAGTATTTGGAATATATTGATCAATCAGCCAGACAAATGTCGGAGTTGATTAGCTATTTACTTGATTTTGCTCGATTTGGAAATGAAGGTAAAATGGAAAAAGTAGATCTTCAATTATTAGTTCAAAACCTCTATTTTGACTTGAAGTCACAATTGGAGGTGAGTAAGGGGCAATTATTTATTGGAGAACTTCACGCTGTAATCGGCGATAAAATATTACTAAAGCTTTTATTTCAAAATTTAGTAAGTAACTCTTTAAAGTACGTTGCGGAAGGTGCATATCCAATAGTAAAAATTTCAAGTAGATTTAATGATCAAGGATTTCTTGAATTTTGTGTAGAAGATAACGGTATAGGGATGTGTACTTCAGATTTAGAGAGTGTTTTTGATATTTTTAAAAGAGTAAAAACGGATAAAAATTATGAAGGCTCAGGGATTGGACTTGCTCATTGCAAGAAGATTACTGATTTACATCATGGGAAAATATGGGCAGAGTCTGCACTAGGAGTCGGTACTAAGTTTTATTTTACTTTAAAACCGGCAAGTGCAGAAAAACTAGTCCTCGTTAAAGCTTAAATTGGAATCAAAACTTACCAAGAGCTCCCTCCACCTCCTCCAAAACCTCCACCAACAGAACCTCCACCACCAAAAGAACTTGAGCTTGGGTCAGCACTTGGAGTTGTGGCTAAATTTTTATGAAAAATCTTCATATTAAAGTCTCTTGAAAAATCTGAATAGATGGCAGGTGTACCATCTGAATAATAGAACCAAGCGGGTGCTGTTTTTGCTATATCCTTAAATGCGATTAACCACTTTTTGTCTAATCCTAAAGCAACTGCATAAGGGAATATTTTATCAAAATAATTCGGGTCTTTTTCAGTAATTCTGAACAGCTCTTCTGGGTCAGGATTATCGATGGTGTCTTTAAATGCCTCTAATTGTAAATATAAATTTTGACCTTCATTCGATCTTTTGGGAGGTAAGAACCTAACAATTATTAAAGTTATTCCAAAAGCAAAGAAGCACATTCCAAGTGCGATCCCATTTAGTAAAACAATTGAAGTAACTCCTGCTATCATGGCTAAAGAAACAAATATCCACATTTTGTTAGAATGGAATTTCTTTATTGCTGTTTCATCATAAAAACTTTCAGTCAATATTTCTTTCTTCAATTTAGTTTTCGCTTTCGCAAATTCTTTATAGAACAAATGCTTTAAATCATCAATAAACACAATGTCACCTGTGTAAAATAATTGATTAAAAAAGTAGTGTTCTGATTCTTTAGCATCTTGGCTTAACTCTCCAATTCTTTCTAAATAAATTTCAGGATTGGATCTAGAATTTCTGTTGGATTGAATTTTAATGATTGATTGATTTGCCCAATATGGAATCAGTGAAATTAAATCTCTATTATTTACAGTAGAGTCAATATATGTTCCGACTTCCGATGGTGAAAAATTATTTGGTGGGTAATAAATTTTCTCTTCTATATAATCTGATTTATTTTTTCCAAACTTTAAATATGACCCGAGAAGTGCAAATATTAATCCTACGGGAAATATAAATCCGTATTGAGTTAACAGACTTGTGTTGGCAGTTTCTTCAGGTTTGTTGGTTATCATTGGTTGCTCTGTTATATTGAGCGTATTTTTTGGCAACCTTATTCCAATGGTAAGTCCTTTCCCTTTTCCTAAAGTAATCAAAGATTCCCCTTGAACTTTTGAATCTGTAAATCCGATGGATGCATAGTCAGAGTTTGATCCTGATTTACCAGAAAATATTTGAAAGTCTCCGTCTTGAAGTTTTATTTCATTTGGAATATTTATTATATAATTTGAGGCTAATATGTCTACATCCCATTCAGGTCCAATCAGCGTCCAATATATTTCATAATGTTCGTCAAAGTTTAAGATCGAATTTGAAGCTTTATAACTTATTTCATAATTCTGAAGTCCTACGAGGTATGTATTTTTGTCTCCAATCTTAATCTCTAGATATTGGCCTCTTTTTTTCTCTGAAAAAGGGTGATTAACTGTTATTTCATCTAGATGCATTTCTTGTTTATGACGATTTAATTTGCTTACGAGAGGGATTTTTCTGATAATTCCTCTTCTTTTCTTATCAAATAGGACCTCAATCTTTTCTGTGATCTTTAGTTCACCGGATTCCAAAACATCAATTTCAATTGAATAATCATTTATTGTGAAGTCATTCTGAGCGTAAGAATGCTGTAAAACAAGGAAAAACGAGAAAATTAGACTGGTTAACTTCATAGCAATAAATTAATGAACTTATTTGAATTTTTCAGTATTTATGCATAAATTTGCGCCTCGCTTGGGAAAATGGTAGCGATTAGATAAATAAAGATATATATGATTATAATAAATGTAAAGGACGAAGAGTCAATTGATAGAGCTCTTAAGAGATACAAAAGAAAACACAGAAATGTGGGTATCATGAAAGAATTGCGAAGAAGAAAGCAATACACAAAGCCATCAGTTGAAAGAAGAAATGAAATTATCAACGCAGAATATAGATTAAGAAAATTTGGAGCTGAATAGGCTCCTTTCTTAATTATATCCTTTCCAGATGCTTTAAAAACTATCTCCATTAAAAGCATCAATCCATCTATCCAATAAAATTGTGTTTGACATGTTTCCCTTTATCTAAAAGCTATTTAGACGGGTAAAAATTCTTACATTTGCCAAACCAATTATGTCAGACTACCATCCAGAACCGTATTGGTCAGCTGTTGCTGATCGGATTAAAACAAGAGGCGATAATAACGTCATCGCAGGTGATGATGAACCTTTTTATAGGTATAAACGGGCAAGATTTCTAGCCATGCTCAACAGTGTTGATTTTAAGAATAAGTCTGTTCTTGAGATTGGACACGGTCCTGGTGGAAATCTTCTTGAGATTAAAAAGAAATCCCCTTCACAATTAACAGGTGTTGATATTTCGGAGGCGATGATTGCCTTAGCAACTGAGAATACTAAAGGTGAGATTGAATTAATTAAAATAGATGGGACTAAACTTCCTTTCAAGGATAAGGAGTTTGACATAGTTTTTAGTGCTACTGTTTTGCAACATAACAGTGACGACGCAATGATGCGGGCATTGTTGGCTGAAATGTGTCGCGTATCTTCAAACGAAGTTTTCCTTTTCGAAAAAGTAGATTCAAGAATTGTGGGTGATGACTTATGTTACGCTAGGCCTGTTGAATATTATCATAGTATTGTCAAGCCACAAGGGTTTGATTTAAAAAGTAGCAGATATATCAATATAAGAGCTAGTTACTATGTATGTGGTGCGATTCGCAAAATCTTTAATAAATCGAGTAGAACAGAAGGAGAGCCGTTAAGCACCTTTTCTATTTGGCTACAGATTATAACCCTGCCAATTACAAAAATTTTAGATAGAATTTTTACATCAAAAAAGGATGTAACTAAAATGGGATTTCAACGAAAGAGTTAATAAGGTCTAGTCGTGATCTAACCAACTTGTGAAGTATTTCCCGTCATCAATTGCTAAGGCATCTTCCGTTATTTGTAGTGGCCTGAAGGTATCAATCATCACAGCTAATTCGCCTGTTTCTTTTTGACCAATAGATCTTTCATAAGCACCTGGATGAGGACCATGCGGAATTCCACCAGGGTGTAAAGTCATGTATCCAGGTCCAATATCATTTCTACTCATAAAATCACCATCAACGTAATATAGAAGTTCATCTGAATCTATATTTGAATGATTATATGGTGCAGGAATAGCCAATGGATGGTAGTCATAAAGCCTAGGGCAGAAAGAACAAATAACAAATGCCGATGTCTCAAAAGTTTGATGAACCGGAGGTGGTTGATGAACTCTACCCGTAATTGGCTCAAAATTATGAATAGAAAAGCCGTAAGGAAAATTGAATCCATCCCATCCAACTACGTCAAAAGGATGAGACTTATATACCAATTGATGCAAATGAGATTGCTTTTTTATCTTCATTAAAAAATCCCCGACTTCTTCGTGCGTTTCTAGCTCTGATGGTTTTATGTAATCTCGTTCACAATAAGGTGAGTGCTCTAATAATTGACCAAACCAATTCCGATATCTTTTAGGGCTATAGATTGGGTGAAATGATTCGGCGAAAAGAATCCTATTATCTTCTGAGTCAAATTCAATTTGATAGATGACCCCTCGATGTATAATTAAGTAATCCCCATACTCAAATTTTATATTTCCCATTAAAGTTCTCAATGTTCCAGTTCCTTTATGGATGAATAACATTTCATCCGCATCCGCATTTTTATAAAAATAATCAACCATTGATTTCCGGGGAGCTGCGACACCTATATGAATATCATTATTTACGAGGATGGTCTTACGACTTTCTAAAAAGTCATCTTCTGCTTTCACGTCAAAACCAATTAACTTTCTTGCTTTGATGTTTCTATCCACAGCAACCTTAGGTGTAAGATCGATGGAGTCTCTGATTTCAGAGACCATTGTAGGTCTATTCACATGATATAATAAAGATGACATTCCATCAAATCCTATGGTTCCAAACAGTTGCTCGTAATATAGATTTCCATCTGGCTTTCTAAACTGTGTATGTCTCTTTTTAGGGATTGTTCCAAGAGTATGGTAAACTGGCATAATTTATTTTTATCAACGTTTGTTGATAAATTTATGAATATTTATTGATATTTTTGAAATCAAAGAAAAAAATATGACGAAGAAAGAGAAACTACTTCATCAGTCCTTGAAATTAATCCACGAAAAAGGTTTTAAAGCAACTACTATAAGAGACATTGCGGCAAGTATGGATTGCGATGTTGCCAACGTATATAACTTTATTGATTCAAAACAAGGATTACTTGAATCTCATCTATTTTCTATTAATGAAGAGTTTCATCTGCGGTTCGATGAAATAAATAACTCTAGTTTCGAGCCAATTGAAAAAATTAAAAGAATCGTTGGAATTTATATAGACTTGACTTTTGCTAAACCTTATCAAGCAAGTTTATTGGTGAATGAGTGGCGACATTTAAAAGAGCCTAAGTTGAGTCGGTTCATTAAAGAACGAGAGAAGTTTGAAATCAAAGTAAAAAAACTCATAAAGCAAGGAATAAAGGATGGTAGTATAAGGAAAGTTGATGTTGACATTGCAACTTATACGCTGTTATCCTCCGTGCGGTGGTTGTTTAATAAGGTTGCCTCCGGTAATCTTAAGGTTAATCGAATAGAAGTTGAAAAACAACTACTAGACTTTGTACTTTGTGGTTTGACTGTTTAAAAATAAATTATTTAAAATGAATAAGCATGTTAAAGGCGTATCTGAAGCACTGGCGGGATTAGAAAGTGGAATGACGATTATGCTTGGTGGATTTGGTCTATGTGGAATACCAGAAAATTGTATTAATAAAATGGTAGAGCTAGGAGTGAATAATCTCACTTGTATATCGAACAATGCTGGGGTTGATGATTTTGGCTTGGGTTTACTTTTGCAAAAGCATCAAATAAAAAAAATGATTTCTTCCTATGTTGGAGAGAATGATGAATTTGAACGACAGATGTTAAGTGGAGAATTGGAGGTTGATTTAATTCCCCAAGGTTCATTAGCTGCTCGATGCTATATGGGGGGAGCAGGGGTTCCTGCATTTTTTACGCCTGCCGGTTACGGGACTGAAGTCGGAGAAGGAAAGGAAGTAAGATATTTTAATGGAAAACCACATTTGCTCGAAAGTGCCTTAACGGCTGATTATGCAATTGTAAAAGCATGGAAGGGAGACAGATTTGGTAATTTAGTGTATAAAGGAACTGCGCGTAACTTTAATCCTGCGATGGCAATGGCTGGAAAAATAACCATTGCTGAGGTTGAAGAATTAGTTGAGCCAGGAGAATTAGATCCTAATTTTATTCACACTCCAGGAATTTTTGTTCAGCGTATTTTTCAAGGAGATAAATATGAGAAAAGAATTGAGCAACGAACTGTGAGAACTAAATCAGAAAGCTAATATGTTAGATAAAAATGGAATTGCGCAGAGAATTGCGCAAGAAATGAAAGATGGTTGGTACGTTAATTTGGGGATTGGAATACCAACATTGGTAGCTAATTATATTCCAGAAGATGTGAATGTTGTTTTTCAGTCTGAGAATGGAATTTTGGGTATGGGGCCGTTCCCGTATGATGGAGAAGAGGATGCAGATTTAATTAATGCGGGTAAGCAAACAATTACTGCACTACCTGGTGCATGCATCTTTGATTCTGCTACGAGCTTTGCAATGATTAGGGGGCAGCATATTCAAATGACCGTATTAGGTGCCATGGAAGTTTCAGATAATGGCGATATCGCTAATTGGAAAATTCCTGGTCGAATGGTTAAAGGGATGGGAGGAGCAATGGATCTTGTTGCTTCAGCAGATAACATTATTGTGGCCATGATGCACACAAATAAGAAAGGTCATTCCAAATTATTAAGACAATGCTCATTGCCATTAACTGGAGTTTCATGCGTTAAAAGAGTTGTAACAAATCTTGCCGTATTGGATATTACTGATCTTGGTTTTAAATTGATTGAAAGAGCACCAGGAGTAAGTGTTGATGAAATTAAAAATTCAACAGAAGGGAGATTAATTATAGAAGGCGAGATTCCTGAAATGAAAATTTAGAAGTTCTAATACTAAACACACAAACAAGGCAGTTGAATATACTAAATCACTTGCCTATAAGGAATCATTACACTTGTTTAATTTTAAATCTGTTTTATGAAACAATTAATGATTCTTCTCTTTTCGGTGGCTATTATCTCTTGTGCAAAGGATCAAGAACTTAGAATCTTTGATAATACTGACAGCGAATTATGGGATTATTACGCAGCTTTCGAGGACGAAGCCTTGAAACGAGGGATTGAGATTGATCTAAATTCACATCAATTAACTAGCAATATTTCTAACATTAGTGAAGATGGTGTTGTGGGTACCTGTCAATTTCATTTTAACAATCCAAATGAAATAACCATTGATCAGAATTTTTGGAATAATGCTTCTGAATTAATAAAAGAAATGGTTGTCTTTCACGAACTTGGCCACTGTGTTTTATTCAGAGGCCACCTAGAGGACTTTGATAATCAAGGAACCTGCCTAAGTATCATGAATAGTGGGTTGGCCGAATGTAGGGTGAGATATAATGTTAATAATAGAGAAGCATATTTAAATGAATTGTTTTTGGCTGAATGATGGAAATATTTAAGTCAGATTGTAAATAGTATAGCTAATGCAAATTTTAATAATTGGGGGAGGGAACATGGGTAAAACCTATGCAAAAAGTTTTTTAAATGCACACATTGTAACCTCTGATCAACTTTCAATTCTGGAGAAATCAGAAGAGAAAGCAAAAGAACTTAATAAATTAAATTTAGGCCAGGTCTTTGGTACACCAGGACATTATGTCAAGGAGGCAGACCTTATTGTTCTAGCAGTCAAACCGCAAGATGTTGCTTTGCTGTTTAAAAGCATCAAGCCATACATTGACAACCAACAAGTCTTTTTATCCATTATGGCTGGAGTTGATATTTCAACCATAAGCGCACATCTGGGAGCCGTTAAGGTGATTCGAGCCATGCCTAATCTGCCTGCTCAGATAGGAAAAGGTATGACAGTATTTACATCTTCAGCTGATGTCACTAGAATAGAATTAGTTACTGTCCAAAATTTACTAAATGCGACAGGTAAAACTTTGTATGTTGAAAAAGAAAAATCAATTGATGCCGCCACGGCAGTCTCTGGATCAGGACCGGCATATGTGTTTTATTTCATGAAGGTCATGATTGATACCGCGATCGAGATGGGATTCAGTCGTTCCGAAGCTGAGTTATTAAGTATCCAAACATTTGCAGGAGCGGTTGATTTATATAATAAGTTCAATTTTTCATGTGAAGAATGGATTGGTAAGGTTGCTTCTAGAGGAGGTACGACAGAGGCAGCGCTTTCAACCTTTGATAAAACATTAGTCTCAAGTGATATTAATGAAGGGATGTATGCAGCTTTCCACAGAGCTATAGAGTTAAGCAAATTGAACTAAATTCTGCTGTTTATCTTGAAATTATTGCATTTCATGTATTTAGCAATACCTTTAAGTTAGGGTATCAACTTAAATGTTTATCTTAACAAAATCAATATTACTTCCATTTAGTAATGCCCTAAAAACAAAGCCTATGAGATCTTTCGTATGTATCTCTATCGCACTTTTCCTATCTCTTCCTTCATTTGCCCAAATGAATGCTAAAGTTGAATGGAAAGACTTTAAAAAAGATGGATACTTTCTAGAAATTCCTCAAACTTGGAATGTTCAACCATCAAATAGTGAATCCACCTTAGTCAAAATTTTTGCTCCAAGAGAAACACAAAATGATACTTATTTAGAAAATCTGACCCTTGTTGTTCATGACATTAATGATCTTGCAGTGGATTTGGATATGTATTCCGAAATGCTTTTTCAGGAATATAATAAAAGATTGAAAAGTGTTTCATTGGTCCAGAACAAAAGGATTCAATCTGATGAATTAGATTATCAATATTTGCGGTACATTGGAAAAGACGGGTCTACTCAAATTCTTCTTGATCAATACGTATGGTTAAATCAAGGTGAAGCATTAATACTCACTTTTTCTTCCGAAGCATCCAAGCATTATGCCTATAAATTTATAGGTCAAAAAATGTTAGATTCTTTCGAATTCGCTGTTGAATAATGAATTGAGTTTCATCCATAAATACACTAAGTTTCATTTTTTGACTATTTTGAAAGAGAATCAAAACTATCGAAAAAATGGAACAGGCAGCTGACCAAAAATCCTTATCAAGTAACTACGACAAAACCCTCTTCTGGGGTTGTTTTATTGCCTTAATAGCCACCGCTTTTGGATTCATAGCTAGAGTGCTTACATCCAATGAATGGGGAGCAGAGTTTGGACTTTCACAAACACAAGTTGGAGAAATAAATGGAGTAGGCTTATGGCCATTTGCCATCAGTATAGTCTTATTTAGTTTTATCATAGATAAGATTGGATACAAAGTAGCTATGTGGTTTGGTCTAGTTTGTCATACGGCTTCTACGCTTTTAATTTTCTTTGCCAACGATTATTGGGGGATGTATATAGGAACCTTAATCCTTGCTTTAGGAAGCGGTACAGTTGAGGCCTATATAAATCCAGTAGTTGCCACTGCTTTCAAAAATGAAAAAGTGAAATGGTTAAATATTCTGCATGCTGGTTGGCCAGGCGGAATGGTCTTAGGCGGTGTGATTATTTTCTTACTTGCGTCAGGCATGTATTGGAAATATAAAATTGCCTTGGTTCTAATTCCTACTGTGATTTATGCATTTATGCTCGCGGGAAGAAATTTTCCTGTTCAAGAAAGGGTAGCTATGGGAGTTACCTATAAGGAGATGTTGGGGGAACTAGGTGCCATTGGGGCAGCTTTAGTTGCTTTCATGGTTTTTGCAGAAGTGGGAAGAATCGCTGATCTGGGTTCTTATTTTTCTTGGGTTGGTGCCGCTTTAGTGGGAATTGGTTTCTTTGCTTATACCAAATCACTTGGAAGACCTTTGTATATATTCTTGTTGTGTATCATGATGATTTTGGCAACCACTGAACTTGGAGTTGATAGTTGGATTCCTCCTTTAATGGAAGGACCAATGGAACCTATTTTCGGCGCTAATGCAGGGGGTTGGGTATTGATTTATACCTCTTTGATTATGGTTATCCTGAGATTTTTTGCAGGTAATATTGTCCACCGAATTTCCCCATTAGCCTTGTTGGCAATTTGCGCTTGTTTGGCTGCTATTGGTTTATTCTTTTTATCAAAAGCTGCGGGATTAACCATTTTAATTGCAGCTACAATTTATGGTATCGGAAAATCATTTTTCTGGCCAACCACTTTAGCCATCGTTTCAGAGCAATTTCCTAAAGGTGGAGCAATGACTTTAAATGCCATTGCTGGTCTAGGAATGTTGGCTGTAGGTACATTTGGGTCCCCAATTTTAGGTTATATCCAAGATTCAACAATTCAATCTGAGGTAATTAATTACGATAAAGCAAACAATACAAAATTATCTGAAACCTTTGTTACAGATGCTAAAAGTTCAGTAGTAGGTAAATACAATAGCATTAATCAAGAAAGTTTGGAGCGTGCTTCCGCAAATGAAAAAGAAATATTGAATTCAATTCAAGCCTCTTCAAAGCAAACAGCCTTGAGAACAGCAGCAATATTGCCGGTTATAATGCTAATTTGCTATTTAATATTGATCTTTTATTTTAAATCAAAGGGAGGGTATAAACCAGTAGAGCTCGAATAATAAGCCAGTATTTTGATCGAAAAAGTGGTCCAAACATTCATAAATGACTGATAATGAGCCAATCATTGGTTTGGTCTGTTTTTTGCAGTAAAGTAAATACCTAATGGAAAGCCTATTAGTTGCAAATATTTAGTGATTTTTCCTTTTCACTTTATTAATTAATAATATATATTTGCATCGCTTTAATGGCCCGTTCGTCTAGGGGTTAGGACGCCAGGTTTTCATCCTGGTAACAGG
>JAHDGF010000024.1 GCA_020627785.1 Saprospiraceae bacterium | reverse complement strand
CCAGGACCCACGCCTTAAAAGGGCGTTGCTCTACCAACTGAGCTAACCGGTCTCCGACTTAGGAAGCGCAAATATAATCCCAATTTGGAATAATCTAAATTTAAATTAAAAAATGTTAATCTCAATTTTCCTATATTAAATCTAGAAGTAATCCATCGTATCCTTTAATCGTATTTGGAAATACCAATTTTGCCTCCTCATACAAGGTATTTACCGTTTTATATCTTCCAGAATAATGCCCTGTTATCAATTTTTCAACTCCTGCTTTTTTAGCTAGCTTACCTGTTTGTTTGGAAGTAGAATGCATTCTTTCCATAGCTAGATCTACTAGATCATGCATATATGTAGTTTCCATATAAAGGTAGTTGACATTTGAGACATACGGAACAAGTTCCTCATCGTAAATTGTATCACTACAATATGCGTAAGATCTGGCTT
The DNA here is from genome assembly GCA_020627785.1 of Saprospiraceae bacterium. Taxonomy (GTDB): domain Bacteria; phylum Bacteroidota; class Bacteroidia; order Chitinophagales; family Saprospiraceae; genus JAHDBF01. The sequence continues at coordinate 62,609 of JAHDGF010000024.1, read as the reverse complement.
CCCTTTGTTTTAAAGTGACCTGATCGGAAGTGATTAATTCCCCGTCTTTACGCGTTATATCATTTCCATTTTTTAGATGCTTTATCTCATCAATCGACAAGTTATAGGTGTTTATAGCTTCTTTATCTATATTTTTTGGACCTAGACTTTCGTCAAATCTATATCCATACGTTTGAACTCGATGTTTCAATGGAAAAGCAGAAATCTTTAATGGAAGAATTTCTATCGGCTTGAAACCCAAGTGATTCAATTCAATAAATTCAATATCGTAACTTAAATAGGTGGATGTATTCTCAAGATTATCTTTAATAAACTTCTCAATGCCTTCCGGGCCAAAAATTTTTAAATTTTTAGATCGACCTTCCAAACTAAGTGATCCTAATAAACCTGGTAAACCAAAGACATGATCCCCATGAAGATGCGAAATACATACGATATCTAACCTTGACTTTTTGATTTTATACTGAGAAAGCCTTATTTGACATCCCTCTCCGCAGTCAATTAAAATTAAAGAGTCATCATAATTTAATATTTGGCAAGAGGTAATTCGACCATGAGCTGGACTTGCCGCGTTAGAACCAAGGATGGTTAAGTGAAATTTTTTCACTCTTGTTCATCCTTACCTTTCAATTCTCTTTGAATTTCTTCCATGAAGATGTAATCAATAGATTCTTGTAAAGTAGGGATAATGGTCAAAATTGTTTCAAGCCTTGAGATTTCTATCAATTTCGTAACGGCAGGATAGGATACACCCGTTAAAATGAATGTTCCATAATCCTTCCACAATCTATTAGCGGTAAGAATCGCACTTAGTCCAGAAGAATCAACGTAATGAACATCTGCAATGTTAAGAATCAAATTTTTGACGCCTTCATTGCGTAGAAAGACAAATTCCGATTTTAAATTCGGCGCAATTAGAGAATTCAAATTCTCTTCATTCAGACCAAATATGGTGTATTTCTCTTGTTTATCTAATGAGTATTTCATCAACCATCGTTTTGAAGTGCGACAAAAATATCTTTTTATTCTTTAATACTGTCATGATTGCCATTGAAAAATACATTTCCTGACAAAATTGCTTGATAAATCCACTTGGCATATTTTTTAGGCATACACTTACATCTTTTAAAGCCAAAGATTGTTTAGTATACGATTGTTATTTGTTATAGTAACTATAAAATAGCCGACGTGAAATCAAATGATTTCATAATACTAAGAAATAGGCGTAACTTTAATTCACTTAACTGCATATACATTTTAATGAATAATAAATTTTCACAGAAAGTAAAGAAAATAATATCCTTAAGCAGGGATGCTGCATTGGATACTGGTTGCGACTTTATCGGAACAGAGCACATATTGCTTGGGATGTTGCATGATACAGAAAGCGTCGTCCTTAAGGTTCTTAGCTCCCTAGAATTAGACATAGAAGAACTGAAATATAAAATAGAGGAAAATATAAAACCTCAGAAGAAAACGAGTTCTTCTTCATTAAATATTGGGAGCATTCCATTGAATAAGCACGCTGAAAAAGTACTAAAGGTTAGTTTCTTAGAAGCAAAACTATTGAAGAGTAGCGAAATTAATCCAGAACATATCATTCTCTCAATTTTAAAGCATTCTGATAATCTAGCTTCTAAGATTTTAGATAAATTTCAAATTGATTATGATTCATTCAAAAGTGAGCTAGAATACGTTAGCCACGAAGAAAGTTCTACTATGTCTGACTTATTCTCCGCTTCTGCCTCTGATTCCGATATACCATTTGAAGATGAAGATACTCCTGAATCTCTTGCAAGAAAAAGAGGAAACTCAAAATCAAGAACTCCAGTTTTAGACAACTTTGGCAGAGATGTTACACACTTAGCGCAAGAAGGTAGATTAGATCCCATCATTGGAAGGGAAGTAGAAATAGAACGCGTTTCTCAAATTTTATCTAGAAGGAAAAAGAATAATCCAATTTTGATTGGCGAGCCAGGAGTTGGTAAAACAGCAATTGCAGAAGGTCTGGCCCTAAGAATTGTTCAACGAAAAGTATCAAGAACTCTTTTTGATAAAAGAATTGTGATGCTTGATCTTGCAGCTTTAGTAGCAGGAACCAAATACAGAGGGCAGTTTGAAGAGAGAATGAAAGCCATAATGTCTGAACTAGAAAAGACTCGAGATGTCATTCTTTTTATAGATGAAATACATACGATTGTAGGGGCTGGTGGAGCTACTGGCTCGCTTGATGCCTCTAATATTTTCAAACCTGCACTAGCTCGAGGAGAATTACAGTGCATAGGTGCCAGTACTTTGGATGAGTACAGACAGTACATTGAAAAAGATGGTGCATTAGATAGAAGATTTCAAAAGGTACTTGTAGATCCACCTTCGCCTGAGGAAACCATTCATATTCTTAATAACATAAAGAATAAGTACGAAGATTTCCATAATGTGGAATATTCAGAGGAAGCTATAAAGGCCTGTGTGAATTTGAGCACACGTTATATAAGCGACAGATTTTTGCCGGACAAGGCAATTGATGTTATGGATGAAGTAGGAGCGAGAACACATTTAAAGAATATCCACGTCCCCAAATACATTGAAGATTTAGAAAAAGAAATTGAAGAAGTAAAGGAGAATAAAAATCAAGCAGTCAAAAATCAACAATATGAAAAGGCTGCAGATCTAAGAGATCATGAATCTAAACTGTCTAGAAAGTTAGAGGAAGCACAGAAAGATTGGGAAGAGGAGGCAAAAACTGCTAGATATCCAGTAAATGAAGATGATATTGCTGAGGTGGTTTCAATGATAACAGGTATTCCGGTAACAAAGGTAGCTCAGAAAGAATCCAAAAAACTTGTAGGAATGGACCTCGAGCTTCAAAAGCACATCATTGGCCAAAATGAAGCTGTTGAGAAGGTTACTAAGTCCATTAGACGAAATAGAATAGGATTAAAAGATCCATCGAAGCCTATTGGATCGTTCATATTTCTTGGCCCAACTGGAGTTGGTAAAACAGAACTGGCAAAAGCTTTAGCGGCGCATGTATTCGATTCAGAAGATGCATTAATCCGTATTGATATGACTGAATACATGGAGAAATTCTCAGTGTCAAGATTAATTGGTGCTCCTCCAGGGTATGTAGGATATGAAGAAGGTGGTCAGCTCACTGAAAAAGTAAGAAGAAAGCCATATTCTGTAATTCTCTTAGATGAAATTGAAAAAGCGCATCCAGATATCTACAATATACTTCTCCAGGTATTGGATGATGGTCAATTGACTGATGGGTTAGGAAGAAAGGTTGACTTTAAGAATAGTCTGATAATCATGACGTCTAACATTGGTGTTCGACAATTAAAGGATTTTGGTCAAGGAGTTGGATTTGACACCTCATCTAGAAGAGAGAATCAGGAGGAGCATAGTAAATCCGTAATCCAAAGTGCTTTGAAGAAAACCTTTTCTCCAGAATTTCTCAATCGAATTGATGATATAGTTATCTTTAACAGCCTTGACCAAGATGATATCTTTAAAATTATCGATATAACTTTAAAAGATTTATACAAGAGGTTAGATAAAATGGGATATAGCTTGACCTTGTCAGAAGGAGCTAAAAAGTTTGTCTCAGAAAAGGGATTTGATCCTCAATTTGGTGCAAGACCATTAAATAGGGCAATACAAAAGTATATTGAAGATCCCATCGCTGAATTTATATTAAACGAAAATCCAACAAAAGGATCAGAATTGAAAGCAATTTTAGGATCCAATAAAGAAAGTATTGAAATTAAACTTTCAAAAAAGACGACGGCAGAAGAGTCCAAGGAAAAATAAATTGAACTCTCAACGTGTTGGTATGCGTTGTTATTTTTGAAAGTATTTTTAAGTAAAAAACCACATTTGGGTAAACACAGAAGACCGGTGAGACGAGAAGTCACACCACAATTTAGAATCAATTCCAAAATCATTGCCGCGAAAATTCGACTTGTTGGCGATAACTTTGATGATATTTCACGAGTTGCACAACAAAAAGTTGAAGCAGGAGTCGTCGACAAAAGAAGTGCTATAGCATGGGCAGAGGACTTAGAGCTTGATCTCGTTGAAATTAGTCCTAAAGCAGACCCGCCAGTTTGTAAGATTATTGATTACAACAAGTTCTTATATCTGAAAAAGAAGAAAGAGAAAGAAATAAAGGCAAAAACTGCTAAAACTGTCATTAAAGAAATCCGTTTTGGTCCAAATACGGATGATCATGACTTTGAATTTAAATTAAGACACGCTAAAAAGTTCTTAGAAGAAGGCGCAAAAGTTAAAGCTTATGTACTCTTCAGAGGCCGGACAATTGTTTTTAAGGATAGAGGACAACTATTACTTCTTAAGTTTATCAAGGAACTAGAAGATTTTGGAGGGGCTGAAGCTCTGCCTAAGATGGAAGGGAGAAGAATGATTGTAATTATCTCGCCTTTAAAGAAAAAGAAAGCCTAGACTTTCGCTGAATAGTTAATTGTTCTATATTTGCAGCCCTAATTGAACATTATGCCTAAAGTTAAAACACATTCAAGCGCCAAGAAAAGATTTAAAGTTACCGCGAAAGGTAAGGTTAAACGGTTTCAAGCGAATACTTCTCATATGATGAGAAATAAAACAAAGAAGCAAAAAAGAAAGCTTGAAGGATCTGCTATGGTTTCCAATGCAGACTTACCGAGAATTTTAAGACTCTTGGGAAGAAAGAAGTAAATTTATTAAACCGTTATATAGGTTAAGTATTCGATATTGAATCCCTATTTGACACAAATTAAGATTTATGCCTCGTTCAGTAAACTCAGTAGCCTCAAAAAGAAGGCGAAAAAAGTACTTGAAAGCAGCCAAAGGTTATTTTGGCGCTCGTAAAAATGTCTATACAGTAGCAAAAAATGCTGTTGAAAAAGCTTGGTCTTATGCCTACAGAGATAGAAGGAACAAGAAAAGAGCTTTCAGAAGACTTTGGATACAAAGAATAAATGCAGGAGCAAGACAGGAAGGAATGTCATACTCTAAATTTATGCATGCCTTGAAGGAAAACAATATTGATTTAAATAGAAAAGTCCTAGCAGACTTAGCTATGAATCACCCGGATGAATTCAAGTCAATCGTAAATAAAGTGAAATAAATTATTTACTAGATATACAAAGGACCAGCTATTTGCTGGTCCTTTTTTTTTGATTTATTTAAATGTATAACCATGGAATTAAAGGCTACCACGCTCACGATTAAGAACAGAATTGCATACATACTAATCAATAGAGAAAAAGCCTTGAATGCGCTTAATGTTGATGTAATGGATGATTTGTCTTTGCTATTTGAAAGCATGTTGAATAAACAAGACTTAATTGGTGTTATTATTAGTGGTTCTGGAGAAAAAGCATTTGCTGCTGGAGCAGATATTAAAGAGTTTGTAAGTCATGATCAGAAAATAGGATATGATCTTTCGGCAAAAGGTCATAGAATCTTCAATAAAATTGAAAATTTTCCAACTCCGGTAATTGCTGCCGTTCATGGCTATGCTTTGGGTGCAGGTTGCGAATTAGCCATGTCATGCCACATGATCATTGCAGGTGAGAAAGCAAAATTTGGACAGCCAGAAGTTAATCTTGGGCTTTTACCTGGATACGCTGGGACTCAAAGGTTACCAAGACTTATTGGAAGAGCAAAAGCAATAGAATTACTTTTGACTGCAGATATAATTAGTGGTGAAGAAGCAGTTCAATTAGGATTAGCAAATTATGTTGTACCGGCTGGACAAGAAATTACCAAGGCAGAAGAAATTATCAATAAGATAGGCCAGAAAGGGCCAGAAGCAGTGGCAAAAACACTTCAAGCGGTTAACGCTTATTATGATAAAGCACAAGGAGGTGCTGAGGTAGAAATGAAACTATTCGGTGAAGCGATAGCATCAAATGAATCTAAAGAAGGTGTAGCGGCCTTTATTGAAAAGAGGAAAGCAAACTTTGGTTAACCTCCGCAGGCTCCTTTCAGCTTTTTTATCTGGTTTTCCCAAAAGGTTCTTTCTTCATCAATGTCACCATCATCAGCAAATGCTGTTAGCTCAAGAATGGTTTCGTTAGTGATATCTGACTTGTACATTCTGAATTCAATGTATTCGTCATCATCGGCATCAAGAATATTAAATTTTATTCGTTCTTCTTGAATATCATCTACCATTTCCCATTCTTCTTCTGATCCATCCCATTCAAAGGTGTAGACTTCATCTTGGATATCTACAGCGTCACAAAACCATCGGACTAAAATGTCAGGATAGGTCAGAAACTGATATAGTATTGCTGGTGAAGCTTTAAATATAAATTCTTGGTCGAATGAGACTCTTTTGTTAGGCATATTATTTATAAAAGCCTGATTACTAGGCGTTAATAACTAAAGGTTTTTATTAATACCCGCAAGGAAAACTAATTTTATGAAATTTCAAAAAAAAAGAACTTTTTTTTGTTTGAAGCATTATAAATAGGTAAACTTTGACTTTGCAAAAAAAGGGACGATATTTGCATACTTCTTTAATTTTAAACAACCATACCTAGATGAGGCAACTTAAGATTACTAAATCAATAACCAATAGAGAGAGTCAGTCGCTCGAGAAGTATTTACAGGAAATTGGGAAAGTTGATTTATTGACTCCCGAAGAGGAAGTTCATTTGGCACAAAGAATTAAGGAGGGTGACCAAGAAGCTTTAGAGCAACTAACAAAAGCAAACCTTAGATTTGTTGTTTCAGTAGCAAAGCAATATCAGAATCAAGGACTATCCCTAAGTGATTTAATAAACGAAGGAAATCTAGGACTTATCAAAGCGGCTCAACGTTTTGATGAAACAAGAGGATTTAAGTTTATTTCTTACGCAGTTTGGTGGATCAGACAATCTATCCTTCAAGCATTAGCAGAACAGTCAAGAATTGTAAGACTACCATTAAATAAGGTAGGTTCTTTAAATAAAATAAACAGAGCCTTTTCTGAGTTAGAGCAAGAATTCGAAAGAGAGCCATCTTCCGATGAACTTGCGCAAATCTTAGAAATTACGACAGAAGAAGTTGAAACAACTCTTGGCGTTGCTTCTAGGCATGTATCAATGGATGCTCCTTTTGTCGATGGAGAAGATAATTCCTTATTAGATGTTTTAGAGAACTTCAACACGCCTGACACAGACACAGGTCTAGAATATGTGGACTCATTAAGGAAAGAGATAGAACGCTCTTTAAACACGCTCACAGAGCGTCAATGTGATGTCATTAAGCTTTACTTTGGTATCGGTGTAGAACATCCCATGTCTTTGGAAGATATAGGATCTAGGTTCGGTTTAACTAGAGAAAGAGTAAGACAGATTAAAGATAAAGCTATTAACAAGCTTAGATCGGCCAGTAGAAGTAAACTCTTGAAAAACTACTTAGGCGTTTAATCTAAAAGTCTTTTAACCTGTTTTATAATGTCACAATCAAACCCAAATTCATCCTATAAAATTTGGGAGCCCCTTCTACTAGCATTTTGTTTGTCTATAGGTATGTTTATTGGTTATGACCTATTTGAAGATAAGTCAGATTTGATCTTATTCGACTCTGCTGAAACTAATAAGGCATTAGGAATAGGGAGAATTGAAGAAATTCTTCGTGTGATAGAAAATAGCTACGTTGACGATTTAGAGTCTGACCAAATGGTTGAAAACGCGATAACACATCTTGTCAGTAAATTAGATCCGCATTCTCATTATATAAATGCTCAAGAATTTGAGGATTATAACCAAAAAATGAGTGGTGTCTACCAAGGGATTGGGGTGGAATCAAAATTCATTAATGACACTCTTTTCGTTTGTTATTCTGAAGGTGAAACTGAAAATTCTGGAAATGGGCTCAAGGCCGGGGATCGTATTATGGTTATTAATCAGGATACTATAACCGGTGAATCAAAAAACATGAATGATGTCCTTCGACTTCTTAAAGGGATTGAAAGTGGCTCTTGTGATTTAGAAATAATAAGATCAAAGAAGCGCCTTAGCTTAAGTATTCCTTTGAAGGAACAATCTAACAGTTCAGCGGATTTAAATTACGTAATTGAAAATCAAGTTGGAGTCATTAGAATTTCTAGATTCTCTGCAAATACTTATGATCAGTTTTTTAAGTCACTTGAGGCTATTGGCCAAAAATTAAATCGGGAAGACTTTGATTTAATTATTGATCTAAGAAATAACCCCGGGGGTTATGTTCCACAGACATTGAGAATATTAAGCCAACTTTTCAGTAAAAAAAATTTATTGCTAAGCTTTACTGAGGGTGAAAATAGGAAGAGGAAAAATTATAAAAGCACAGGTAGAAACTATTATAATATTGGACAGATTGTGGTTTTGATTAATGAAAATTCTGCTTCTGCCAGTGAAATTATCGCTGGGGCAATACAAGATTGGGATAGGGGAGTTGTCGTTGGTAAAAGCTCCTATGGTAAAGGCTTAGTTCAAGAATTATTTCCTTTAAAAAATGGTGGCGCAATACGGTTAACAATTGCGAGATACGGTACTCCTTCTGGTAGGTTTATTCAGAAACCTTACACCGTAAATGACGAAAAAAAGATGGTTGAAGATTCAATTTTTAAAACAAAAAAATTAGGTCGTCGAATTAAAAATAACAATGGTATTTCTCCGGATATCGAAGTAGAGCCGATGATATCGTATGATTCAGAAATTGCAGATTTCGTAATCTCAAAAATTTTACCTTTCCATCAACCCATTCCATTTACAAAATTAGTCGACTCTAATTTTGATATAAAAACAGAATTAAATTTAAAGATATATTCTTCAGTTGAGGAACTTGATTTTGTTCGGAGAGAATTAATTTATGCATGGTACGGTCCTTTAAAATACTATCAATTCATTAATTCAGTAGATCCTACATTTGCGAAAGCATCGGAAATAATATTGAGTAAAGACGCCCTTGGATATTTAGCTTCTAAGGAAAATTAATTCTCCCTCTTCAGATATTTTCACAAGAATAGAAGGGGCAGATTTCACAGAGGATTCAAAATTCTCATCAGCAACAATATCAACTTCTCTTAATATCTCATCACTTATGGCTTCAAATGAATCTGGGAAAGGTTCACCTTGTAAATTCGCGCTTGTAGATACTAATGGGCGGTTCATTCCATCAATCAACTCTTTACAAAAATTATTTCTTGTAATTCTTATGGCAATGGTACCATCACCATTTAATATGGCTGGATGCAACAAATCACTGGCTTGATAGATTATAGTAATGGGCTTAGTATAATAGAGCAAAAGGTTTTCTATTCTAGGATGTATGCCTATGGTGTAACGATTTAATTGCTCAATATTTGAAAGAAGTAGAACGAAAGGTTTATTACGATCTCGTTTTTTGATTTCATAAATGCGTTCTACAGAGGAAAGGTTTGTTGCATCGCATCCAATACCCCATATGGTATCTGTTGGATAGAGTAAGGTTTGACCTCTTTTCAATTGGTCAATGTAGTGTTGAACTTTGTCATCCATAGGTTAAAGCAGGAAAGAAGGTTTATTTTGATAAAATAATGTCGTAAATATGAAGACATATCGGATTTAACGAGAAAGATACCTGTTAAGTATATTACATAAACTGTATTTTCGTTTAACACCTATTAACATGGAAATAATTTCAAAAATATTTATTGTTATTGTAACGACTCTAGTACTGAGCGGAACACTTTCGGCAACGCACATAGTTGGAGGTGATGTTACTTATCAATGTCAAGGGTATAATAGCGATTCTTCGGCTGTACTTTTACAGTTTGAATTTACAATTTATAGAGACCTTTTTAGTGGAGGGGCAAATTTTGATAATAATGCTAGGTTTGGTATTTGGCAAGGTTCAGGCACCAGCTGGGATTATTTTGATACAGTTAGTGATCAAAATTTTTCAGACCGAGAAGATATTGATATTGAAGATGATCCATGTGTTGATGTACCTTCTAATGTAGGTGTTGAAAAGGGAGTTTATCGATTTACATATTCTTTACCAATAAATGGTCAAGACTTTATTATTGCCTATCAGAGGTGTTGTAGAAACCCTACAATTGGAAACTTATTTAACCCTGGAGATACTGGTGCTGCATTTCAAATAGAGATAAGAGCCGAAGCTCTAGAGATGTGTAATGATAGTCCTAAGTTTAATAATTTTCCACCAATATTTATTTGTGCAAACTTTGATGTAAATTTTAATCATTCAGCTTCCGATAATCAAAATGATCAATTAGTTTATGAATTCTGTGCACCACTACAAGCCGGAGGAACTGATGGGTCTAATGGATTTGGTGATGCAAATTCATGCACTGGTGTGAGACCAGATCCAGCAAATTGTGGACCTGTCTTCGATCCTGTAAATTTTAGGCCTCCTTTTGAGGATTCAAATCCAATGGGAGGTGACCCTGTTGTAACCATTGATCCAGTTACTGGAATTATTTCTGGCGTACCTACAGTTCAAGGTCAATACGTTGTTGGGGTGTGCGTAAAGGAGTTTAGAGATGGTGTTTTACTTAGTGAAGTAAGAAGAGATTTCCAATTTAATGTGGTTATGTGTACTCCATTAGTCGTTGCTGATTTAGATGCAGGATTAGAAATTGACGGATTAGAATATGCAGTTGTGTCTTGTGGAGAAAGTGAGGTAACAATAAGAAATACAAGTTTTCAAGAATCAAATATACTTAGCTATGATTGGTGGTTTGACTTAGGCGGGGGAGATACAATACGTGCAACTACTAAGGATCTTACAGTCAATTTACCCGGAGTTGGAAGTTATAGTGGTGCAATGATACTTAACAAAGGAACTGGATGTTCAGATACAGCTTTGGTGAATATTGACTTTTTCCCAGACATGGAGGCTGATTTTGAAATAGAATACGATACCTGTGTGGCAGGTCCTGTTTCTTTTACTGACCTAAGCACAACAGAAGCGCAACAAATAGTCGCTTGGGAATGGTTTTTTGAAGACGGAGAGACCAACAATGAACAGAACCCTTCATACATATTCTCTGAACCAGGTTTACAGTCCGTAAGTCTTATTTCTACTGATAATAATGAATGTAAGGACACTGTAAGACAACAAATTCCTTGGTATCCAGTCCCGCCCTTAGTTGTAGTTCAGCCAAATAAATTTTTAGCATGTGCACCAGGAGAAATTTCATTTAATAATTTGTCTGATCCAATTAATGAAGAATATATAATAAACTGGAATTTTGGAGATGGTACCTCAACAACAGAATTAAGTCCAAGCCATATCTATGAAGAGCCAGGCCTTTATTCAGTTGACCTTGAAATCATTTCGCCAATAGGGTGTACAACTGAGAGATCTTACCCAAATTGGATAACTGTGGAAGAAAAACCTACCGCTAATTTTTCCTATTCTCCAGATAACCCAAATGTATTTAATAAAGAAGTAGATTTCACAGATTTATCGATTGACTCTGAGACTCAGCAATGGAATTTTAATGATGAGTATGTTACACTAGAGAAAAACCCGACCTATACATTCCAAGACACAGGACTATTTGAAATAAGGTTGATAGCCTTTCATGAAACTGGCTGTCCTGATACAATTATTCAATTGATAGACATTGAACCACTTGTTGATTACTATGTTCCAAATGCTTTTACACCTAACGGTGATGGGGATAATGACAGCTTCCTTGGCAAAGGGTTTTTAGAAGGTCTCAAAGACTTTGAGATGAGTATCTATAATAGATGGGGAGAGCAAATATATGAGACCCAGGATCCTTTTATTGGGTGGAATGGAAGAAAAGAAAATGTAGGCCAACAGGCTCCTCAAGGAGTGTATGTTTGGGAAGTTAAATATATCGGTCCAAGAGGTGATGTAGAAAGGCAAAGAGGCCATGTAACTCTGCTTAGATAGCTAAAATTTGAGACCATTCATAGCTTTATGGTAGATTTCATTTAAATATGGAATCCAAAACACATTGGATGAAATTGCTATGACCGTTTGTTTTTAAACTTAGGATTATAACCTTAGACCTGTGAGCTAAATGGATTTCTTAAAACCCAATAATCCAACCCAATAAATTTGAATATTTAGGTCAATTTGCATCCTGCGATAACGAAAATCATACGTCTTAATCTTTGACACTATTAGGTCAAAATACTATCTAGGCAAACGAACTGCAAATATTAAATTGGTTTACAAATCTGAGATTAAAATTGGCTCTAATGAGTTCAATATAGTCAAGTGTCTAATGTGTGTTAATCAAAGTTTTTCACAAAAATTACTTCAAAAAATTCCACTAAAAAATATATTCAATCGGTAGTAAAGAGTTGATTGTAGGTGCTAAAACAATTTACTTCTTATTCAGATGATAAAATTTTTATCGATAATTTGGAATGAATACATAATAGCGAAAAAAATGGTTTTGATGCCAAAGCGATAATTGTCAGACAAAATGAAGCAATTATTTGCAAAGGTTTAAATGTGGAATATAATGATTGGATTGTATTTGAAGTTCATCAAAGAAAGATGAAAATTGAAACCAATTAGCAGCTTCGGTGCAACATTAGATGATAATTAGATATCAATATCTCTTTGGTCGCAGAGCCAGCACACATCATTTCCGTCAAAAATAATTAGCCTTAATCATTTCTGTTGATTCCATTTATTGGGCAACTTGATTTCCAAGGTTTTTAAATCATAAGAACATGGTTGTTCTCAGTTTAAAATTTCAAAACCAATTTTCCAATCTAATTATGCACTAAACAAAAAAGGATACTTAATAAAAAAAGGGCTGCAATATGCAGCCCTTCATATCTATAATTCTTAGATTTTAATTTATTTAGATACAACAACTTTTGAGCTAGTATAGCTTGAAGCAGTCTTTACATTTAATGTATATACTCCAGTCGGAACATCATTAATGTCGATAGTAACTTTACTTGATCTAACATTAACTTCTTTTTGAGTTTTTACAACTTTACCATCTAATGTCATAAGTTGTAAAACAACATCTTGAGCATTATCTTCAGTTGAAATAAGGTCAATTATAACTCTATCCGTAGCCGGATTAGGGAATACTCTTGCCTCAATAGAAGGAGTATTATAAACACTACTAACTGGTTCGCCTATTGTTAATGGCATGTACACTGACCAGAAAGGGTTAAAGTTGAAAACTCTGTTTTCTACATCTTGAGGAGTACCATCAGCACCGTTTCCTGAGAAACTACCAAATCTTAAATCTCCGAATCCCATTTCCAATGCAAAACTAACTGGATTGTAAGAGAATTCTCTTAATATATCCGTATTAGCTGCTACTATTCTGTATTGATCTCCCGTCGTTTGGAGTGGCTTCATATTAGCCATAACTAAGTAGTGACTATCATCAGAAAGTGTAATTTGGTCACCTGAAGTTGAAGAGAATTCGATTCTAAAATCTCTTAATTGTTCAGCAGTTAACTCATCACTAATAAGAATATCATCACTAGAAAGTTCAAGTCTTTCTTGAGGATCGCATGTACCATCTTCATTTACATCAATCCATTGGTACAAACTAATCCCAATAAAACCAGGGCTGATTGATAAATCATCGATAACAACCCCAAAGCTAGTTTCCTTAGCTACTAGACCGTTTCCTTGTGGAATGTAGAAGTAATTTCCATATGATTGGAAATATTCATTTGGTGCTGCTCTATTACCTAGATATTCCATACCAAATTCACTTTCAGGTAAAACTTTTGCAAACACATCATCTGTTATTTCAAATGTGTACTCCTGAGTGTTGTTATCTAAGACAGCATCATTATCAGAAGTAATTTCATATACTGTTCTGTAAGTACCTACTTCATTTGGTGGTAAGTATCTTTCTTCAAAAATTCTATTTTCATCTAAAAATGCTGCGGGAATATCTCCATATTCAAGATTATCTGTGTAGAGCTCCTCACCTGTATCATCATTAGTAACTGTAACAGCCAAATTAACATTTGTAATATCCGTATTACCAGTATTCTCAATATCTATCATGAAAGGAATAGCTTCAATTTGGTCAACTGGCGTTCTAAAATTAGTTGCCGTTGAATACCAACTAGCATTAGCTCTTACATCCTGAATTTGGATATCTTTAACAACAACGTCATCTATCAACCAGAAGTAAAAATCTCCTCCAGTAGCTGTAAATCTGATTCTAACCTCTGAGCTGTTTGCTATTTCTTGAAGTGAAAAAGACATAAATTCTGTACCTACAACACTGTTTACACTGGCTGTAAGGATATTTTCAGTTGGAACTTCTATTTCAGGTGCCCATGTTTGTCCATTATCAACGGAATATGACAAGGATGTTTGTCCGTTTAATGGTAGGTTATATTGGTAAAATTCAAGTGTAGGGAAAGAAGTTCCTGATAAATCCATTGTTGGAGATATTAGTTGTGAACTATAGGTAGGATATGGGAATCCTAAGGCATTTAGTACATCAATACTTCCTCCCGTTGATAAGAAATCATAATCCATCAATGCTGATCCATTACAAAAAGAAGGCGAATCAAGAAATCTATCTGATTGAATTGCTCCGTTACTTGTATTATCATCAGTCCATACCCATTCATCTTCAGGGGCTGTTACACCCATAGAAGTCCAATCACCAAGACCGTTACTGAATTCTCCTTCACCATTTGCACCCCATACCACTGTAGTATCATATTCAACAGGACAATTTGAAGGTGGAGCTACATAACTTAGCGTTCCATTTACTGCTCCATTAGCCATTTCAGTTCTAATTGTGTTACAATCGCCTTGAGAAATCATTACTGCAAGTACGGTAACATCTCCTCCATCTTCTCCTACCTGCATGCCTATTGGAGTTCCTGGCTCATCATTGCAGACAACAACTGCAATTGCACCTGCGGTCTCAACTGCAAGAGTTTTAGCTCCAAATTCGCATTCACCTCTATCGATGAACCCAATTCGATCAGTTAAGTCATTAATTAGTGGAGTACAGCCATCATTGATAGGGTCCGTATCATCCATACCAAACATTAAATCACCAGTTACAGCTTCTCCTGAGAGATCGCCAAACTCAGCAACTACTACATCATATTCTCCTGCAATCCCATCTGGGGAATTAATGGTTAAAGTATTAACAGCTTGGCCAAACAATCCATAACTACCTAGAACTAGCAGAAATAGTATTGTTGATAATTTTGTAGATATCATTTTCATATGTTGAATTGTGTGTTTAAACGAAAATTTACAATAAAAGTAAAAAAGATAGAGGCTTATTGAGCATATATAATTGATTTTATTGTCACAATAAACACTTTATTCAGAATCTTCAATCAACTTATAATAAAATCACCGAAATCAATAGATACTGTACCAATTTTCTGAATAACCTTTGAACCAATTAAATTCAAATTTTTACAAATATATTCCTCTTTGATTCCATGTAAATGCATCAAAATTAAAGAAGCAATTAATGAGTCACCTGCTCCAGTTATATCAACTAGTTCACTTGTCACCGTTGGAAATATTTTATTTAATTCGAAAGAATATATTCCGTCAGCTCCTAATGTGATGTAAATCTTTTCAAACTTCATGATTTCTTGCAAAATGAAGCACTTTTTTTGAAAGCTCAGATGCTTGTCAATTTTATAATGATCTATTGCCCTGTCAAATTCCAATTTATTGGGTTTAAATATTGAGCAGGTTTCAAAAGCCTCAATATTTTTAAACTTCGGATCTACTACTACTGGAATATTTTTCGATCTAGCTGTTTGAATAATATGTTCAATCAACTTTGGAGGAAGTGTCCCTTTATTATAATCTTGAACTATGATACCATCAACTATTTGTTCTTCTAGTGTTTTGTCAAAAATAATTTTAAGCTCCTCAATCTCTTTTAGCTCATACGAGTTTTCAAATTCATGATCTATTCTAATCATTTGTTGCCCTTTGGCAATCATTCGATTTTTTAAAATTGTTTTCTTGTTAGCTTTTGCATAATTATAAGTGATTTCTTCCTTTTCGCAGAGGTCTTGGATAATTTGAGCATACGGATCATTCCCGTTAAATCCCATTAAAATCGATTTTGCACCATTAACTGCAATGTTCGAGGCTACATTTGCTGCTCCACCTAATTTATAATCTATTTTGTTGACATTGAGAATAGGAACCGGAGCTTCTGGCGACACTCTATCTACCACACCAAAAGTGTAGCAATCTAAGATTATATCTCCTATAGTCAAGATTGTATACTTACTAAAGTCAATTTTCATTTTGTAAAATGTGATCTGTTAGTTCATCCAAATTTTTAAGATTCAATTTTATTATTTGTTCCTTATTAATTTCCTTTAAATCCAATTTTGAATTATTATGCTTTCGCAAATGATCATTGAATGAAATGTGATCATTTACAATAATAAGATTTCCTTTCTTTTCCATTTTCAAAGCTTCTGGAAATGAACTTATATTAGGACCCGTAATGACTTTTAAACCATAAGACAGAGGTTCAATTACATTATGAATCCCTTTATTAAAACCGCCGCCAATGTAGGCAATTGTTCCAAAGGAATAAAGGTATTTTAGATCTCCAATGGTATCTACAATTATAATGTTAGAATTTACCTGAGCTTGATTTTCCAAAAGCATAGTACTCAACTTATCGCACTTGAATTCAGACCTAATTTTTTCATCAAATGCAGTATTTACTTTATGCGGGGCAAGAATCCATAAAGTGTCTGTATAGTTTTTTAATGCAGGCTTTATTACTTCAAAATCAGAAGGGTAAATTGAGCCGCAAACCACTACTGTCTTGTGTTTAAGTCTATTCAAGAATGAATATTTCAATGAGTTGTCTTCTTTTGAATCTATTTGCCCTTTAACATATCTTAGATCATCAAAAACTTGAATATCTATATCTAAAATTGAATCATAAATACTTTTAGTAATTTCATTTGAAACACAATAAAAGTTTGATCTATTAACTAGTTTTCTTGCTAATTTCCATTTAAAAATGGGTGGTAATTTTTGATCAATAACATTAACATACCCATATGGTATCTTGAGTTTATTCAAATGACTTAACAAGGTGAACCAATACTCATACTTTATAAAAATGAAAAGATTTGGTTTAAGAGATTCTAAAAACTGTAAAACATTTTCCTTCACATCGAATGGCAGATATATCTTCATTGCATCCTCAGGAATGTTTGCATGATTATATCCAGAAGGAGAAAAAAAGCTAAATAGAACCAAGTTATTTGTTCTTTGTTTTAGAGAATAATAAAGAGGAATTGACATTTCAAACTCACCCAAAGATGCGCAATGAATGATGCATAACTCCTTGGTAGTATGTTTTTTCCGCCAATTTAAAACATCATCGGATATGGATACTTTTAAATTGTGTACTGCCTTTAATTCTGGCTGAACATATGAGTATAACCGATGACTAAATCTAAAAAGATGAAGGATAATCCTGTAAAGCCAAAACTGCACTAGTAAAACTTGTCTTTTCCTTTTTCTACAGATCGGAAACTAATGTACCAACGACTTATTAAGCCAATCATGATATCATTTCTTAGATTATCATTTATCTCCAAATTATCAATATTCAATTCTCGCTTTTGATTTGTAAAGGCTTCTTTAAAAAACAGTTCTACTTCAATCTTCATTTTGGTTGTTGGAACCCTCATTCCAATACTTTGGCTTAGATAAGGACCGATACTATTTCTATTAATTCCCAATTTATAGTCATCCATTATAATTGGTACAGAGTTAGAAAGCTCTAAAAAGTTTATTTGATGTTGTAGGACACCACCACTAAGTCCAGCATAAAGCTTCACCCTTGAATCTTTTTTTCTATTTAATATTCTAGAATATTGAAATCCAATGTAAGTACCGACGAGCCTAGTTGTAATTGGAGTAACCACACCATTATCACTTAGAATAAAGCCACTGGATGTTCTAAAGGAACTTAAAGGGTCTTCTCTTACATTATCGCTTGATAAAAAACCTAATTCTATGGAGAATTTGTTAGCATCTTGAAAATAATTCAATGAAGCATTTCCACTGAGGATCAGTCCTGCACGATCTGCTAAATCGGCGAAAGGAGCCCCTAATCCTAGTGAAAAACCGAATTCAACTGAATTAGAAAATTCATTTTGGGCAGAAACTACATTTGCGATTAAGCACAGAAAAAATAGATATCTAATATTTTTCATCATTGAAATCAAATATTAAAGAGATTTATATAGTTAAGCTTAAGACACAAAATAAGTTAATTATTTACGTCAATGTGTCAAATACTTATTCTAAGAAAATTTTCATCGTAACCTTGGCGTAAAGCTAACAACTTTAGCCCTTACAATTAAATTAATCCGAATATGTATTACCTTCGCTACTAGTTTATTATAGATTAATTAATGTATAATATTTAGACGGATAAGATGAAACTACACAATCACATCTTTATAGTTATTGCTATAATTTTTACCCCATTACTATCATTCTCTCAACAACAGATATTAACTGAGCGAGAAGTAGTACTTGAGCTTGAAAAACGGGGACTTAAAAAAGAAGAGGTTGCACAAGAACTCCTCAATCAAGGTATTGATATTACTTCACTTGAAAATGTAACTCCTGAAGAAATTAAAATTATCCAAAAAGTGATTTTGGATATGGAACAAAACAGAGGAAAGGAAACTCAAAGTGAAAAGGAGGAAATTGAGCCTGACGAAATGGAAATGTTCGAATTAGATTCCATTCCTGATCTTGAATTAGATACAGAAGATGAGGAAGAAGAAGTCCAATTGCCTGAACCTGAAGTGTTTGGTCAAGAAATCTTTAGAAATGATATAATCAAACTATATGAGGATGCCAATGAAATTGCTGCTAGTGGATCATATGTATTAGACACAGACGATGAAATTTCTATTTCTATTTGGGGAAAATCTCAATTTGATAAGAAATTCAAAATAAGCTCTGATGGGTATATAACATTACTGAATGATGCAAAACGGGTTTTTCTCAAAGGTCTAAATCTTGATCAAGCAAAAACTAAGCTGGGGAAAATACTTTCTCAATATTATAGATTTTCTAGTGGAGAATACGATGTGTCTTTATCTCAAAGCAGAATAATAACCGTAAATATTGTTGGAGAAGTCTTTTATCCAGGTCCTGTAACCTTGCCTGCCATTAATAATGCTTTTAATGCAATTGCTGCTTCCAAAGGACCCACGAATTTGGGGACGGTAAGAAATATTGAATTAATTAAGAATAATGGAGAGAGAAGCAAACTTGATATTTACAAATATATGTCGGACCCGAGATATTCTGAGAATATTGAATTAGCACAAAATGATATTATTATAGTACCCGTTTCAGAAAATGTAGTGACAATCGAGGGTGCGGTCAAGCGACCTATGAAATATGAAATGTTGACTAATGAAACAATTCAAGACCTTATAGGATTTGCGGGAGGATTTGATAAGAATGCTTTGCTAAAAACTATTCGGATTAAAAGATTTGATGGAGACAAGCAAGTGATTTCAAGTTTAGATTATAATGACTTAGAAAGACAAGGGAGACAATTCAAATTATTTGATGGTGATTTTATAATTATAGATACCATTTCTAGTGTTGCCACGAATTTTGTTGAAGTTATAGGTGAAGTAAGTAATCCTGGTGTTTTTGAACGTAGAGAAAATTACAGGGTTGGTGATATTCTAGCCTTAGCTGGATTGAAATCTGAATCTCGGACAGACATTGCATTTGTAAAACGAAAGAATTCAGATGGTTCATTTGAATTTGAAGAAATTAATATTGACCGAGTTCTTTATGACCCTAAATCAGAAGACAATCTCATTCTCCGCAATGAAGACATCATAACTATATGGGCAAAAAATCGGTTTGTCGATGAACAAACAATTAGCATTGACGGAGCTGTCAGATTCCCTGATAAATTTGCCTATGATGTTTCAAGTAAAATCAAACTTAGAGAGGCAGTGATCCTAGCCGGTGGCCTCAGAAGAGATGCCTCTGATTATGTGACAGTATATAGAAAAGATCCTTTAAATCCAAAAGTACTTGAATACGTTACTATTACAGATTTAGATGAAATTTTTACAAATTCTAATTCATCTGAAAACATTACGCTTAGTCCCTTTGATAGCATTTATGTACATAGTGATAACACATTCATAGAAGAGTCAGTAGTATCCATTTATGGAGCAGTTAATAACCCTGGACCTTTTCAGTATGGACAAGGAATGACGATAGAAGATCTCATTGTTTTAGCTGGAGGCTTCAAGTTAAGCGCTGCAACGAATAATGTTGAAGTTTCAAGAGTAATCATTAAAGATAATCAACCTACTAATGTTGTTATTGCAAAGCTTGAGTTAGATAAGAATAACTTCTCTGTTAAAGGCTTTGAAGAAGGATACGAATTAGCTCCTTTTGATCGAGTGGCAATCAGATATGTTCCTGAATTTGAGTTACAAGAGTCAGTTATTTTAAAGGGAGAGGTAAAGTCACCTGGGGCTTATGCCATAGTTGGTGAAAATGAAAAAATCAGTTCGATAATTCTAAGAGCAGGTGGTCTAACAAAAGAAGCCTTTACAGAAGGAGCCTCATTACAAAGAGCAGAAGATGGATTGGGAGCAATTGTTGTAAAGCTCAATGATATCTTTGAAAATGAAGACTCGAGGTTTGACTTTATCGTAAGGGGAGGAGATACCATTACAATTCCGAAGAAAAGGGAATTTGTTACAATAAAGGGAGCTACTAATGTTTGGGAAGTACTTTCAAGTGAATCTATTAATAAAGGAAATGAGATTCATGTTCCATATCACAACAAGAAGAATGCACTCTTTTATCTAAACCATTACGCTGGTGGATTTAATAAAAATGCAAATAAACGATCACTTGTTGTAAAACATCCGAATGGAGAAGTCAAGAAGATAAAGGGTTTTGGTATCATTAATAAATACCCTGAAGTCAAGGAAGGTTCAATTATTTCAGTAAGTTTTAAAACATCTGAGGATCAGACAAAAGAATCAGAAGAAAAAGTAAACTGGACAAAAGTTTTGGGAGATTCCGTGACTCAAGCGATGTCTATTTTAACGCTTCTATTGTTAATTCAGCAAGTAGATTAGAGTTTAAAATTTAATCAATTTTAATGTAGGATTTTGGTTCATATAGTTTCGTATGATTCCATTGATTTGTTTGTCTGTTTGCTGATAGACGATAGACTCTTTAATCTCCTCAATACCCAAGTTAAGGTCTTGCATCAACATGGATCCATAGCCTCTGAATTTACCTTCTTCAATTAAAAACAAATAACACTCTTCCTCGTTCATGCCTTCCTCTAAAAGTAGGAAATTTTCATCAGCTTGTCCTTCGATAAGTTCAATGAAATTTTCGATCCTTTCATTGTAAGAAGCGTTAGATTCCTGTTCAATACAAGCACCTAAGCAAGTACCTAGTGTAAATTCAAAACAAGCACCTTCTTTGCCTTTTTCTAATTTATTTATTCTTTTACAAAGTTGAAGTTCTGTAGTCAAATGATTGAGATAAGATTTAGCCGACTTTTGACTGGTAAATCTTTTAATTTCTATAAAGTCATTTTTACTGTTTACCTTATAAGTTTTAAAGAATTTATATCCTGAGGAGTCCTCCATTATGGTCATACCATAAGGATATTCACTTTGTTTTAGCGCTACGTTAATAGAAGGTTTTATCTTTTTGATTTCGATTGCTTCTTTTACAAAAGCAGCAAGTTCACTTCCGGTAACTTCATAATCTATATAGCGAACTTGATTCAACATTTTTGTGGTTTTTGCGTCAACTTTTGAAAAGTGTTGTTTTATTCTTTGCTTTATGTTTATACTTTTCCCAATGTAAACGATATTTTTATCTATGTCTGACATATAATAAACTCCACATTCTTCAGGCAGTGAGTTGATAAATTCAAGATTAATTCCATCCGGTAATTTTGTGGATGCTATTGACTCCTTAATCAAATGTTTTCTTGATATTTCCTCTGAACTCTTTGATAATATGTCATGAAAAATAATTGTTGTGGCTCTCGCATCTTCCATGGCACGATGTCTATCAGTAGTTTTAATATCAAAGGTCTTTATAAGATTTCCTAAACTATAGGACTTAAGACCAGGGAAAGCCTTACGACTCATTTTGACAGTGCATAGTCGACGTTTAGAAAAAGTGTATCCTAGACTTGCAAAATGATTTTTTATGAAATTATAATCAAATTGAACATTGTGCGCTACAAATATGCATCCTTCGGTTTTCTCAACAATATGTTTGGCGATTTCATAGAAGCGAGGAGCTTCTTTTACCATATCGTTAGTGATCCCAGTAATTCTGGTAATGTTGTAGGGAATACTAACACCAGGGTTTACAAGTGATTCATAGCTATCAATTACTTTTGAACCATCAGATATAATAATGGCAACCTCTGTTATTTTATCTCGCTTGGCAGAACCTCCGGTTGTTTCAATATCAATGATTGCATATTTGTTAGCCAATACCTATTATTTTAGCAAAGGAATTAAAGCATCATTAATCTTATCCAAGTCACTATTTATTCTAGAATACTCTGATTCAAACCATTCAATGTTATTGGATTCATCCATTAACAACTGATCAAATTTTGTAAAGTTTTGATCTATTTTTGATTTGATTTTAGATGTATAGTTGGTAAGTTTTTCTGTTATTTCTCTCTCAATTCTTTTCCTTCCCTTTAGGATGGCTTCTTTATACTCCCTTATAATCTGACCTCTCTTCAGACCAATAGTTATGCCTGCAAAGGCAAGGCCAATGGTGGTCAAAATTCCTCCAGTAATGTCAAAGACAGTCCCGCTTGTAACCATTGTTATAATAACTCCAACAACAGCAATTCCCCCGCCAGCAGCAATATTGGGTGTCATGCTTGTATTTTCTTTTAAGAGATACTGGTCATAGAAATTTTCTGATCGACTTAAAAAGCCAGAAAAAGTTTGCTGTAAATCTTTTAGGACATTAGATCGTCTTTCCGCAATATCAGCAAAGATTTCGTGGTCATCTTTTAGGATGGTTTCACTGTTCTTAATCTGTGCATCAACTAATTTACCCATATCTTGAATACTGTCAGCTATATCTATAACACCTTCTTGAAGTCTATCTTTCAATGCTAAATCAAATTCAGATTCTAAACTTTTTGCCAATTCATCTAACCATTGCTTTGCATTTTTACTCCCTCCCATCATTGATCTAAATGATCTCTTAATTAGGGTGAATACACCCAAACCATCCTTTAACTCCATTTCCTTTTCTGTAGTAATTCTATCATAAGAAGAAAGGAGATTATCAACTAAAGCATTGATCTGTTTCTTCGTTCTTTCCTCTTGATTATTCAAAGTTTCAGAAATTGTTTTTCTGAATTTTATATCTGCTTCATATTGTCTTTTTCGCAGATCTACACCTTCATAAATTTTATTATTAATTGTACGAGAGGTAGCGACGTTATTCTCAATTTTAAGAAGGCTTGCTTTCTTACTTGTTATCTTTTCTCTGATATAATCTCTCACATTGATAAATCCACTAAGCTCCTTTTGATCATTCAATTCTTGTTTAGCGGATACAGCAAATACATTTGGTTCCGGTATTCCTTTCTTTATTGCTTGATCAATTACTCCATGAATATTTGTATTTAAGTCAGCTTCATCTAGCAAATCTTTTTGCTGTAATACAAAAATTATCTTCTTATGCCACTCATTCTTTATGTAATCAAAAAATTCCCATGATGATTGCCGGTATGGATTTTTGGCCTCAAAAACAAAGACTATTAAATCTGAAGCTGGGATAAATTGTTCCGTTATTTCTTGATGGTACTTTACGATAGTATTCGTACCAGGAGTATCTACGATGGCTATTTCTTTGAGTATTTCTACTGGCTGATATATCCGTTTCAAAAACTCAGAGACAGATTCAATACGCTCATCCTCACCATAAATAATTTGCTGGATGGTATCAGTCATAGGAGTCGGCGCTACTTTACAGATCTCCTTTTTACTTTCTAAGAGGGCATTGATAAAACTACTTTTGCCTGCCTTTACCTCTCCAACAATCACAAACATGAAAGGATCATCAATTCTATCGGAAACGTCTGAAACGGTCTGTTTTAATTGGGCATGATCAATTTTTTCAGTTAACTGAAAAAGTGATAAAACTGCACCTTTCAATGTTGATTTTAAACCATCGATTTCCTTATTGTCTAATAAGTTAGATTGAGTCAAATTATTTAATTTTTAGTGGACAAAAGGAATGAACAACGATCAAAAATAATACAATTTATTGAGAGCTATCTTCAAATGATTGGCTTAAATATAACTGGGCTTCGGGGCCACAGTTAAATAACAAGTCTAATACTGAAAGGTTATGAGTAAATCCCTGTCCATTGTTATGTATTTGTGGATAAGCCTTTAGTTTTCTTTCTATAGGAAAAGAGTTTCTAAAGTCTTTTGATGGTGCTGAAATTTCTTTTACCCAATTTGATGTAATCCTTGTTCTCGAGCTGATATCTAATTTTGAACATAGGTACTCATGAAGACTTAGATTAAGGTCCCAAAGTAATTTTGGAGAAGAACTTAAAATTGAATTAATGCCTTGAAAATAATGTTCAAAATAAGGCGTAGAACCATAGTTAGTGCGTATAGATTGAAGCATAGATTTTACCCAATCTTCTGAATAGCTTATCTGGACTTCTCGAATTGGGAGCTGATTATTTTTTCCAGATTTCAATGGTATTGAAAAAGAAACTGGACCTTGATCACTGTTTAGCTTGGTTCGATTCCGGACGCTACGTTTTTGATAGTTTTCGTGGGCCTCCCATGTGCATTGACCTGAGAAATAGAGTGAATATATTTCGACGCTTGCCAAAAAATGGCAGGGCAGAATGTAATCAATTATGTTACTTTTATCCATACGATGAAGAATCCTAAAGGTATAAACAGTATTCATAAATACTTAGAACGGATCGGACATATTTCAAGTTCGCCACTTGAAGAAGTGGTTCCAGTTGATATAATCATAGTTGTGCCTTCTTGTGGAGAAAGATTGGAAGATTTATACTGCTTACGCAAATCTTTAGAAATCCAAAAAACGGAGGCTCCTTTTGAATTAATACTAGTCTTGAATAATGATGAGAAGGATCAAAAATATGGGCAAGTTAATCTTGAAGTATTTAAGCAGATTGAACTACTTAATTCTGAGCGATTTTCAACCATTGTCATAAATAAGATCAATTCGAAAACGAGCAAAAAGAATGGGGTAGGTCTTGCGCGTAAAATAGGAATGGATGAAGCCTGTGCGAGGTTCAAACAATTAAACAAAGATGGAATCATTTTATGCTTGGATGCAGATTGTGTGGTTTCAGAAAATTACATTCAAGAAGTTAGTAATCACTTTAAAGAATATTCAGACCTTAATGCCTTTAGCTTAGGCTTTGAACACCCGCTGGTTGGCTTGGATAACCAAAGTAGACTTGCAATATCTTCTTACGAATTGCACCTACGATATTTCATTGAGGCTCAACGAAAGATTGGATTACCATTTGCAATGCAGACAGTTGGAAGTTCAATGGCGGTAAGAGCGAGTGCTTATGCAAAGGAAGGCGGTATGCCAACACTGAAGGCGGGAGAAGATTTCTATTTTCTTCACAAATTTATTGCAAATAATAAATGTGGAAATATTCCAAATGTGCTGGTTTATCCATCGGGTAGAGTGAGTGATCGAGTACCTTTCGGAACAGGGCGAGCAGTGAATGAGATTTTAAATAATGTTAGTCTTGATTATACAACCTATCGTTGGGAGAGCTTTCTAGAGATTAATAAATTTCTAGTTCAAGTAAAAAGAAGTTATTCAGAAAATATTCAATTTGACGAAAGTCATATAAATGAAATGGTTGCTGAATATCTACATGCGAATGACTTCAAGAAATCAATGAATTCTTGTAGAAAAAACTCTACCTCGGAAGAGAGTTTTTACAAACGATTTTTCCAATGGTTCAATGCTTTTAGGCTTATGAAATTACTACATCATTTAAGAGATAATATCCTTCCAAATGAAGACCTCTTATTGACCTTAAACAAATTTCAAAAACATCATAATCTGAGGAATTACGAATCTATTGAGGAGGCTCTTCTTGATTTTAGAGAAAAGGACAAAAAGCTTAATGTAAGGCCGCTCTTATTTCAAGGGAACTGATAATTTCAGCTTCATGATCTACCCACCATTGGAGTCTTGGAAATACTTGATCTTCCTCGAAATAGTTTAATGCCATTTTCACGAAGATGTGCCCATGTTTAGCTTCACTTGCCCACAGGATTTTGTAAAATCGATGCATTTCAGGGTCATCTTGAGCTTCCGAAACCATTTTAAAACGCTCGGCTCCTCGCGTCTCTACAATTGAAGCAATCAATAATCGATCAAGGAAACGTTCCTCACGACCAGAATGACAAAGCTTTAGCAATTTATCAAGATATGGATCTTTACCTATACTATGCTGAAGTTCTAGCCCCTTATTCCGCATAATGTTATAAACCTGCTGAAAGTGCTCTAATTCTTCAATAGCTGTTTCAATAAGTTCAGGGATTATTTCAACTCTATTGGGATACTTTGCGACGAAACTCATGGCCATAGCAGATGCTTTTCGCTCACAATCTGCATGGTCTTGGAGAAAAGCATCAAAATCATCCATTACAGCTCCAATCCATTCTGGCGAACTAGAAATGGCGACATCTAGATTTAATTTCATGTATATTTTTAGAGGTTACTTCTGAAAACGAAGAATAAGAAGATTAGTAGAACAACGGTAACAATCCCTAAGATTTTGAAGAATTTTCTTTCATCCTCTTTGTTTTTAGCCTCTATTTTCTGTTTTTTCCTTGATTTTGCCATAGGTTTTCATTTTCTATCCTTCAATTTACAAGATTTTTTAAAATTACCAATACCTACTTTTAGTTTCATAAAAGTCTACGATCATTGGGTCAACCATAATATCTCTTGGCCGAATCTTATTCAGTAGTTGAATCCCTCCAAGAGTCCGGCATCTACTAAGCGCAACATAGGTTTGACCATATTCAAATGCACCTTTACCTAAATCAATTTTTATATTATCAAAGGTTTTTCCTTGACTTTTATGAATCGTAATTGCCCAGGCTGGTTTGATTGGGAATTGAGTAAATGAACCAACTATTTCTGTAGTGAATCGATCATTTCTTTCGGAATCTAATTTGTATCGCAATATTTCCCAATCCATTTTCTCAAGCTCAATCACTCGCGTCTGGTCAGCTTCCAATATTTCAATAAATATAATTCCCTGCTCAATTCTTAAAACCTTACCCAAAGAACCGTTTACAAATCTTTTACCAGGATCATTTTTTACAAACATAACTTGAGCACCTTCTTTAACCTCCAGTACTTCATTCGTTGGATACAATCGACTATTAAATGAACCAGTTACCGTTGCTTGAAAAAAATGACTACTCGTCTGTAATGAATTCAATTCGGCTTGATTAATGGCCTTAGCTGTTGCATTAAGACTACATAAGCAAATTATTAGTTTGTCTTCTTCTCCATCATTTTCGATTTGACTATTAAGCATATCAAGGTCTTCTTGGTCAAAAGTTCTAGTCCTAACTCTATCTAAAAGTTTAACGAAGTACTTTTCAGTCTGTCTATAAACTTTATGCAGTTCAATCATCTTTAAATCAATCCATTGGTTTTCTACAACCTTGGATGAAAAAAAGTAGGCCGAGCTATATTGTGTTTTAAAATAGCTTTTTTCAAATCCAGAGGATACTACAGGTGGTAATTGAAACAGATCTCCAAAGCAGATCAATTGAACACCCCCAAAAGGCAAATTTATTTCTCTATTCACTCTTAAGAATCGATCAATGTTATCTAACATATCTGCTCTGACCATTGAAATTTCATCAATGATCAGTACTTCTAATTTTTTATACAGCCAATGATTTTTTAGCTTATGAATATCTTCTGCTTGAAGCATTCTTGGAGGAAATCGAAAGAAACTGTGGATGGTTTGGCCTCCAACATTTAAGGCAGCAATTCCGGTTGGAGCCACAATAACTGTCCGTTTTTGAGTTGTTTTATAAAAGAGAGACAAGAGCGTCGACTTACCTGTACCTGCACGACCCGTTACGAAATAATGCTCATTGGTATTTTCTAACTGATCTAGTACAGCTTTAAATTCCTTACCTAATATTCTCGGACTAGATTCTTTCAATTATTGTATGCTTTTGCAAATGAAGGTTTCATTGAAAATACCGTTATAACAAAAATGAAAATCTCCTTTTTGAGGCTGTTACTAAATTTGCCGAAAGGCCTTCCTACTAACTTCAGATAAGAGGATAAGTACTCATTAAGATTGCATTCATTAAATGGATTGAATATATAGAAGGCGGATCCTATAATCGATGAAATAGAAACGTAAATCGGAGAATTCACTTATTATATTTTACGCTAATATGAGGATAAATGAGGCAAAATTAGCCGAATATGAACTAAATGAATTTTAATATTTATCCCACGTTTAAAGAGTTTGGCTTCTAAAAGTGAATTTATCAACATATAGGCTTTTCTTATATAGACAATATGGATATATTTGGCGCCAAATGAAGTTAAAAGAATTAAGACTTAAAGGATTTAAGAGCTTTGCCAATGAAACGCGCATAGGCTTCGAGGAACAAGTGGTCGGGATAGTAGGTCCTAATGGTGCTGGTAAGTCAAATATCGTCGATGCCGTTAAATGGGTATTAGGAGAACAAAAAGGGAAGGATCTAAGAACTGATAATCAACTAGATGTAATCTTTAATGGTACCTCTGCGAGGAAAAAAAGTACTGTTGCTGAAGTTTATCTTGTCTTCGATAATAACAAAAATATTATTCCAACCGATTATAAGGAAGTTGAAGTAGGAAGGGTATTATATAGAACTGGGGATAGTGAATACATACTTAATGGCACAAAGTGTAGGCGGAAGGATATATTAAATCTCTTCATTGATACTGGAATTGGATCTAATTCTTATGCTATCATACAATTAGGAATGGTGGATGATATTCTTTTTGATAAAGAGAATGCACGTCATCGAATGTTTGAACAAGCAGCGGGGATTTCTAAGTTCAAGGTTAGAAAGAGAGAAACCATGCTTAAGTTGAAAGCGACACAAGCAGATCTTGAACGTATTAAAGATATACTTCACGAGCTTGAGGGAAACATGTCTTCTCTTGAAAAACAAGCCAAAAGAACAAAGAGATTTTACGAACTTAAGGAAGAATATAAAACACTAAGTATAAGCTTATCGGCTAATAATTACCATACAAAATCTGCTGCATTTAAGGAGCTCCAAAAAACAATCACGGCAAATCAGGAGTCTTATAGAACTTTAAATGAAAAACTAACTAGTTTAGAATCTAATCTTGAAAAAACAAGAACTGAAAATATTACAAAAGAGCAAACGCTTAGTGAAAGTCAAAAGAAGTTTAATGCCTTAAATGATACGTTAAGAACAAAAGAAAATGAGAAGCAGCTAAATGAAAAAGAATTTCAATTTGCTAAAGATAGTTTAACGAAAGCTAAGACTGCAATAGAAAATTTAACTGCAGAAATCTCATCAATTACAGCTGAACTAAAGCCACTTACTGAAGAAAAGCAAAGACAAGAAATCGCTCTAAAAAAGGAAAAAGAAGGATTTAAAGAAGTTGAAGAAAATTATTTAAAGAGTAAGAAAATTTTAGATAGCATTCAAGGAGATGAGGAGTCTAAACTTGCTGTCCTTCAATCCTTTGAGAAAAAGGTATTTGATTACGAAAAAGAAATCGTTGTTACTGAAAATGACATCAACAGAACTCGAAGTATTGTTGAAAACTTGATCAGCCAAATTTCAGAGCATAAAAGTCAAGATTTAAGCTTCACAAAAAACTTCAAAGAAATAATTGCCAAAGAGACAGAGCTTGAACAAAAAAATGCTTCCCATGAAAAGTCTCAGGCAGATTTACAATTGAAGATTAAAGAGATAGATAATTCAATTGAATCAAGTCAAACTGAATTAACCAATTTCAATAGGTCTCTAGATAGTAAACAAAATGAATACGATCTGATCAAAAGTATGATCGATAATCTAGAAGGCTTTCCAGAATCCACAAAGTTCCTTGTAGAAAAATGGAAGAAGACACCTATTTTATCAAACATTATTGATGTAGAATCAGAATTCAAATCAGCGTTAGAAACGTATTTACAGCCCTATATAAACCACTTTATTGTCAAAGACTATAAGGAGGCAATTGAGGCTGTTAAATTATTAGACGGAGCTCAAAAAGGTAAAGCCCAATTTTTTATTCTTGATCGGATAATTTCTGATTCACCTAAAAAGACTACGCCTCCGGATAATACCATCCCAGCTACTGATTTAGTAAAAGTAGATCAAAAGTATCAGAGCTTAATAAACAAACTTTTATCCGACGTTTATTTTGTTGAAGATTGGGATGAGCGATATTTCAATCAATTGGAATCAGGTGTAACGATACTTGACAAAAGAGGTGGATGGGTCATCAATCGTTCTCAAGTAATCGGAGGTAGCGTTGGACTTTTTGAAGGAAAAAAACTAGGTAGGGAAAAAACCTTGCAGAAACTAGATAAAGAAATACAAGATCTGAAGACTAAATCTGAATCGTTATCAGATAAAACTGAAAAACTTAAAACTGAAAAAACAGAATTTGAAAGAAGTTTCGACGAGCAAAAGGTATCTCCTTTTTTAACCGAATTAGAAGAAATACGAGCTAGGAAGATTCAATTAGAGACTCAGATGGGAAGTCTTTCAAATCTACTTGCACAAGTAACTTCTCAAATAAAATTGAACGAAACATCGATCGCTGAATTTGAAAATAAATTAGTCTCCAGTCGAAAAAATAAAGAAGAAGCATCTCAAGAATTGATCAAATTTAAATCAGAAAGGGAGCAAGTATCGGGTGAATTAGAAAAACGTATTGAAGAGGCTAGGGTCTTAACTGAGAAATACAATGAAGCCAACATTAATCTTTTAAAATTTCAAAATACTGTTGAAAGCTTAAATCAAGATATCGGTTTTAAAGATGAAAGATTAAAGCGCCTTCAACAGGAGCAGAAAGAAAATGAGACCGAGTCAAAAAAATTGGATCTTAAGATTTCAGCGCGTGAAGAGAAGTCCAAAATTTTAAAGGCAGAACTAGAAGAATATACTGCAAACAAAAAAGCAATGCTTGATGAGCTCAATGCTTCAGAGCAAAATTATTTTTCCGAAAGATCCTCGATTAACGATTTAGAAAACGAAACTCAAAAACATCGGAAACTTGTCAGTGAGAAACAGATTCTCATCAATGAGCAGAAATCCGAAATGCAAAACTATCAATTTGAAATTAGTGCTATAAACGAACGATTAAGCATAGAATTTCAACTAGATAAAGAAGCCATTAAAGAGTTGCTAGAATCTTCAATTAACAATGACATACCTCAGGGTATGGAAGAGAAAGTTTTAAAACTCAGAAAGAGATTAGAAAATTATGGCGAAATAAATCCAATGGCTGTTCAAGCCTATGATGAAGTCTTAGAAAGATTTGAAATGATTGCGGGAGAGCGAGATGATATTTTAGAGGCTGAAAAGACTTTAATGGAAACCATAGGTGAAATTGAAGGAACGGCCTCTGAAATGTTTTTGGAGGCATTTAATAAAGTAAATGGATTTTTCTCTGAGGTATTTAGAGGTCTTTTTACTGAAGATGATACCGCTGAGATTATACTTTCAGATCCTGAAAATCCATTAGAATCAAAAATTGAGATTATTGCTAAACCTAAGGGTAAGAGGCCAAGTACATTAAAACAATTATCAGGAGGAGAGCGAACGTTGACAGCTACTGCTTTACTCTTTAGTTTGTATTTATTAAAGCCTGCTCCTTTCTGTATTTTCGATGAAGTAGATGCTCCACTGGATGACAGCAATATTTTGAAGTTTGTAAAATTGATCAAAGAGTTCTCTAAAGAGTCTCAGTTTGTGATTATTACTCACAATAAGTCGACAATGGCAGCTGTGGATACTTTATACGGTGTTTATATGCAAGAGAAGGGAATATCCGGCGTTGCCCAGGTTGACTTTAGGCAATACGAGCATGAGGAGAAATTTCAAATGGCTAACGTAAACTAAAAAAGGCTCCCGAAGTCTTTACTTGGAAACCTTTTAGGTTTTAACAGTTGCAGGATTATATATAGAGATAATCCAAATATGATGCCAAGCTCATATTTAAAACCTAAAAGGCAACTCCTATAGAACCAATGAGTCGTGAAGGGTTTTCAGAAAAATTATAAGATTCTCCATCAAACACTATATGATTTCCAAATCTTGTAAAATTACCTTCATAGTTAAGTTGAATCCGTAGCTTTTTAATATCAACTCCAAGCCCGCCTTGATAGCCAAAAGTAGCGTCGTTGAATTTTTGTTCATATCCATTGACATCAAATAATTCAGAAGTACTATTTAAATGCAAATGCATGACAGGCCCAACATGAATTTTGACAAAGGCAATTTTCACACCTAGTAGGATAGGGAAATCAATGTTTTGGTAGTATTCTCTTTTAATGGATTCTACTTCATTACCGCTATTATCGGTACTGGTAACTTTGTAGCTAATGCTTTGTGAATTGAGTAGTGCTGCCGGCTCTATGATTATTCCTAAGGCCTTTAATCGACAATATACGCCTGCATGGAAACCATAATCTATTTCATCGACAGAAACTTCTAATAATTCGCTTGCACTATTAATGCTCAAAGTCTCTAATGGCATTACATTGTGATCTTGGAGACCAATGCGAAGACCTATTTCGAATTTATCTTTTTGTCCAAAAGATGAACTAAGACAAATTAAAGAAAGGAGTATGATAAAGGATGCCTTCTTCAATTACTTTGATTTTAATGCAAATATCGGTCTTTTTGCACTTAATTTCACGTTTTATTAGTTTAAAAAAATCTTAAATGGATTTCAAGTCTGTTTCATTTGTCGGTAGTTTTCCAAATGAGGCTAAATGCCCTGATAGTGGATGGCCAGAATTTGCCTTTATAGGGAGGTCTAACGTTGGTAAATCTTCTTTAATTAATATGCTTACCAATCAAAAAGATCTAGCAAAGGTCTCTGGTACTCCTGGAAAAACAAGACAAATAAACTTTTTTGCCATTGATGAGCAATGGTATTTGGTTGATTTACCTGGTTATGGCTACGCTGTTGCCTCTAAAAAGGCCAAAGCAAATTATGAGCGCATCATTGAAGATTACCTGCTTCGAAGAGAAAAATTGATGTGCGCTATTGTATTATTGGATTCTCGCCATGATTTGCAAGCCATAGATTTGGAATTTATCAATTGGTTGGGCAGTAATCATGTTCCCTTTGTGATTGTTTTTACAAAATATGATAAACTGCGGAAGACTGAAAGAGAAGTTAATATTGATAGAATTAAAGCTTCTTTACTAGAATCATGGAATTCACTTCCTCCATGCTTTATTACGAGTTCAAAAAATAGGCATGGGAAAGAAGAATTTCTTCAATTTATTAGCGAAACATTAGAAAACTTTTATTCCCATAGTTAGCATCGGACAAAGGCTATGACTTAAATCTGCTATATTTACGCAAATCTATTCCTTGGGAGACCAGATTGAACATATCATCCCTGACTTAGGCGAGTGGCCTATAACTAACTTTTTCGAAAATCGTTCAGAGTTTATCGAAGCATTGAATGATTACACTTATAAAAAGTTGTTGGAAAAAGATTCAGATTTGAAATCTCTGC
This sequence comes from Saprospiraceae bacterium, assembly GCA_020627785.1. Lineage (GTDB taxonomy): Bacteria > Bacteroidota > Bacteroidia > Chitinophagales > Saprospiraceae > JAHDBF01. The sequence goes on along the minus strand of JAHDGF010000024.1, from coordinate 28,738 downwards.
TTGAAAAAACCATTTACATGGAAAAGCAGCGAGTTGCCAATAAACCACTCAAAGTTGATCCATCAGATGATAAAGTTTACTGGGGTAAATTAGGTCAGAAATTGGCAAGTGCTACGATGCCAGATCATCAAAAGGAGGTTGTTGAAAAAATTGTAAAAAGAATAATCAATAGATATTCGGAAGAAATAGTAAGTGGGTTTGTTCCTAAAACCTTCAAATTTGCCAGAAAATTTTTAACCGCTGTATTTAAGAGACTTTTTAATAAAATTAGATTTCCTTGGTTATTTAAAGCTTGGGGATCAAAAACGGAATTACTGGACAAAATCCAGGTGTCTGGTAAGCTTGATGAAGTAAGGGCACTTTTCAATAAAGGAACTGTTGTTTTGGTTCCGAATCATTTTAGCAATTTAGATTCTATTCTTTTAGGTTATGCCATAGATTCTAAAGCAGGGATTCCTGCTTTCACTTGGGGAGCTGGTTTAAACCTATTTGATTATGAAATTCTAGCTAGGTACATGAACCGTTTAGGGACTTACAGAGTAGATCGTAGGAAAAAGAATCCGATTTACTTAGAGACTCTTAAATCTATGTCAGCTTTGTCATTACATTTTGGACTTAACAACATTTTCTTCCCTGGAGGAACAAGAAGCAGGAATGGGGAGATGGAGAAGAACATTAAATTAGGCCTGTTGCAATCGACCATGGAAGCACAACGATTAAACTTTGAATCAGGAAACGATAAAAAAATAATTATTGTCCCTGTTATTTTGGGCTATCACTTTGTACTTGAAGCAAAAAGTTTAATTGAACAACATTTGCGACAAGCAGGGAAAGAGAAATACACAAGAATTAAAAAAAGGAATTCTGTAGTAAGAAAAGCTTGGGTCGTTTTTAAAAATATTCTCAGAAAAGAAACTGATGTAAGAGTTCATTTTTGCCAACCGATGGATGTATTAGGAAATGAGCTAGATATTGAAGGAAATTCTATAACTAATAACGGTAAATCAGTTGATTTAAAAGAATACTTCAGAAAAGGGGATGAAGTAAATAAAGATAATCAAAGAGAAAAAGTGTATACCCAAGTATTAGCCAATAGAATTATCAATACTTATAGAGAAGAGAATGTAATATTAAGCTCACATCTTTTGGCTTTTGTTGCATTTAAATTAGCCGAACGAAAATTCAATGGATTGAATGTCTTTGAAATGGTCAATCGATTGAATAAGTCTTTTGGTATTGAGATTGAAGAGCTGCATCATGAATTATCCACTGTGATTGCCCAATTAATATTAAAAGAGGAAAGTGGTGAATTTACCTTATCTGAAACGGTTCGAAATGGCGCTACTGAATGCATGGCAAGTGGATTAAAAAAGTTAGGTCTCTTCCACAAGCAACGTCCATTATTTAGAAAAAACTCTAAATTATTAGGCTCTGAAAGTTTAAAGTTACTTTACTTTTATCATAATAGATTGGTTGGGTTTGGGATTGAGGATTTTATGAATGAATACGTTTATCAAGAAATTAATTAGAATTTGCGATACATAATATATGATATTGAAGCTACTTGTTGGAGAGGTAAGCCTCCAAAGGGCATCAATGAGGTAATTGAAATAGGAGCAGTCATGATCAATGATTATGGGGAGCTAATTTCTGAATTTAACAAATTTGTGAGACCCGATGTAAATCCAATCTTATCTGGATTTTGTAAATCTTTAACAAAGATATCTCAAGAAAATGTAGATATGGCCGATAAGTATCCTAAGGTGGTGGATCAATTTAAATCATGGATCGGAGTAGGAGAGTGCGACTATGTTCTCTGTGCTTGGGGTGACTTTGACAAAAGGATCTTACGCGATAATTGCAAACTACATAAAATGGATTTCGATTGGGTAGACTATTTTATCAATGTGAAGTCTCAATACAATACCATCAAAGGAAATATAGGTCAAGACAAATCTGGTTTAAAAGCAACGGTAAAAAAAGAGGGTTTCGAATTTGAAGGAGTACATCACAGAGCTATTTCAGATGCCATCAACCTAGGTAAGGTTTTTTCTAAATATTTGGACGAATGGGTCATCGTTTGGTAGAAAAATTCCTGACTTTAATAGATAATTAAGAACTCACTGGAACTAACTTAAAGCAGATAGCAGTTTTAATAATTAAACAATAAACTTAAAATGAAAAAAATTCTTCTCTACGCTCTTGTTTGTTTTGTTTCTTTCCAAACAGCAATAGCTCAAGAATCTGGATTTATAAAGATGGAAATCACTGAAGTTTCATCAGAAAATGCAGAAATCGCCCCCTTCATTCAAATGATGAAAGGTACACAAACCGAATACTATTTCACTCCAGAAAAATCAATGGTTAAAGCCAATATGATGGGCGGCATGGTTGAAATGACCACCATTGTAGGGAACGAGGATGAAAGCATGATGGTATACATGAATGCCATGGGTAACAAGATGCAGATCGAAAGTTCTAAAGAAGAAAGAGATAAATTTGATGCAGCTAAAAATGCAGAAATCCCAGAGTATGAAATAGAATATGACGAAAATGTAACGAAAGAGATTATGGGGTATACATGTACAAAGGCAGTACTCACTGTAGGAGAGGATGAGAACGCATATTCAATGATTATGTACATAGCAAAGGATTTGAAAGCAAGCAATAAAATGATTCAAGGATTGGATAAAATTGATATAGAAGGATTCCCTTTAGAATATCAAATGAATGCGGCAGAAATGAATATGACCATTACAACTGTCCAATTTGAGGAAGAAGTTGAGGATGATGCTTTTGAATTTAATTCAAGAGGTTATCAGAAAATGACTTGGGAGGAATTTCAGACGAAGATGGGCCAGATGGGTGGAGGTTTTTAAACATTCGCTTTCGCAAATAAAAAAATAAGGGTCTTTGCAATTTGCAAAGACCCTTATTTTTTTTGTCTTTAATAGATTTTTTGTCTTTAATAGAAAGTATCCTACAAGAACGGATTTGAAAACTTAGGATTAGTCATTAATTCCGTATCGGTTAAAGTATGTAAAAATGCCTCTAATGCATCTAGTTCTAATGAACTTAAATTTAATCTTTGAGGTATACCATTGTTGATTAACTTATCGTCCAAATTAGCATGTGGCTGGACTTTTCCATTGTAATGATCAAGAACAGCTCTTAAAGTTTCAAATCTTCCATCATGCATATATGGCGCTGTTAAAGCGATATTTCTTAAAGAAGGAATCTTGAATTGGCCTGCGGTCATTCCATTGTCTTCGTAATTTACATCAAGACCAATGTTTGCAGTCCCTGAAGTAATTTGGTATTCACTTCCTTGCCCATCATCCGCTGCAAAATTAACTCCAGCATGACAAGAACTACATTGAGTTTTAGTACTAAAGAATAGAGCCATCCCTAGTTTTTGCAATTCAGTATATTCAGCAAAATCATCTTCAATGGCGCGATCAAAAGTGGTTTCCGTAGAAGTAATTGACGCTAAGAAATCTGTAATAGCCAATCCAATGTTTTCTTGAGTAACTTCTGTTGTTCCATAAGCTTCGTAGAATAATTCAGGATAATAAGCTTGATCATTAATTTTCTTTATTAACTCATCAAAATCTTCCATACCCATTTCTATGTGATTGGTAATGGGTTCTGAGATGAGTGAACCAAGACTGTTCTGTCTGCTGTCCCAAAAGAAATTATTGTTGAAAGCTAAGTTTGGAAAAGCCATTGAGTTTCTTGGTGTCATGGCCCCACCAAATCCTACACTACTTTTTACACCATCGGAAAAAGCTTTAGATTGAGCATGACAACTAGCACATGCAATGCTATTGTTCTTTGACAAAATAGGATCATAAAACAAAACCCGACCTAGTGTAGCAGACTCGTTGCTTGATACTTCAGTTCTAATTTTGGGTGCGCTAGATCCAATGAAGATTTCACCGAACTCAGTTTCAATAATACTACCAATCAATTCAGCCGAGGGTAAAGTAAGAAAAGTCAGGTCTTCTTGTTCTGTGACATAATCGTAGGATTCCTCAGGTAAGGTTGGGACTTTCAGCTCTAAATTGGTTGTACGTTCTTTGTCGCAACCAATAAATAAAAGGCATACTAATCCTAGAAAAGCAATAGAGTGTTGAAAATTATTCATGATACATATGTTATATCTACTTGTAATTTAAAATAATACGTTGTAAATCAGCAAAAAGTTGTCCTAAATTCGAATTATTGTCTTTTTCTATGCATTGAAAAACTTTAATTAAACATCCTACTTGATTCGAACTGCAAAATTTAGGGCGATTGGAGGTACAACATTCGCGCTAAATTTCTCGCCATAGCCTAAAAAGAGGAGCATTTCAGTACCAATTTTAATTCTATCAGCTACCTGGTAGTAAGGAGCAAATCCCACACAAATCCCAATTGCTCCTTTCGCCGAAAAACTAGATTGAGGAATATTAAGTCCACCTGAGTAAGCGGTGAACAAAATGGACTGATCAAACACAAAACTATTATTTAGCCTAATTCGCTTTGTGTATCCAACACCAAGCGCTACATAGTCCCGATCACTATCAAAAAAATCCAAAGATTCTTCAATTTTCGCACCTATACTCACTCGAAAGAGATTGTTATTTTCTCCGCTAAGCCAATTGATATAAAATGGGCCTGATCTAAAGTTTGCATTTCCAAATGGGATAAATTGAGACACCATTGAACCCAAATTTATCTGAGTTTCTAAGATTGGTTCTTGAACTTTATGTTCTGGATTTTCTGTTTCCTGGCTATGAAGAGTTCCAGCGTTGAACAGAATAAAAAGAAAGCAAAATATGTTTATTAGTGCCCTCAAAATCTAGCATTGATAAAAAGTGAGAATGGCGGATTTACTCCTCCAGACAAACCAGAGTCAGATGCCACTACTTCTTCTTGATTATTAATTCTTTCTATTGTTTTTGATTCTTCAACAAAAATTGAAATACTAGCTTCTGTTGTCAGTCGAATCCTTGGGTTTATGGAATAACTTATACCTAAAAAAGGGCCAGCTCCAATTCTGTTGATTGTTTTGATCAAGTCAATTGGAAAAAAGTTAGCTGCTGTAACTTCATCTCTTTCATAGAATCCCAGAATATCAAGACCATAGTAGAAAGACAGCTTTTCTTTACTGTAAACATTTTTTTCAAAACCAACCTTAAGACTACCTGAAGTGACACTTGTTTGCCTAATAACGCCCGTCACTAAATCGGTAAACTCGCCTCTATTTATAATTCCGCCAATCCCTAATCTAAAAGCTCCCCCTCCTTTATTATGAAATCTTATTAAGAAGGGAATGGCGTCTATTTCTAAGGCCTCATTTCCCACAAACTTAGACAAGGCTGAAGTGACATCAATACCAAATTCTAGTGTCTTTCGTTCATCTAATTCATTTGAATTAGATCTTTTATCCTCTTGTGCTAGAATGGTCAAGCTACCCATTAATATGATGCAGAAAGCAAAAAGGTATTTCATAGAGGTTGAAGTTTAAACCAAAAGTAACAAACTATATGCGATGATTCTAATTCCGATAGTGCCATCGATTAATCCGGTATAAAACCAATCATGTCTATTGGAATTTGAAATAATGATAAGAGTGCCAGCAAATCCATACGTTAATATCAAGGCCATAAGGTATTCAAAGTCTATCAAACCAACTTTTTGTAAATAGAGTAAAATTATAGTCGAAATCAATAGAAAAAGGATAGCTAATGATTTACTTTTTTTGACACCTAATTGATGGATTAAGGTTGGTACACCTGTATTGTTATCAACCTTCATGTCCCTAATATCAAATGGAATGGTAATGGCCAAGAAAAACAAAATTCGCTCGATTAAAAGAAAAGATAGTAAAAAATCTATTTGACCTGCAGCTGGGACAACTATTGTCAAATAAGACCATACAATAGCAATAACAAAGATTTTAATAAAGGGATAATCTCTCAGTCTTTTTCCTTTTGGAAATACAGGAAGAATGTAGAGCAAGGTAGGGAGACAAGCAGCTGAAAATAGAACCATTTTACTCTTATCAAGGGCTAGGAAAAAGTAAACAAATACAATACTTGAGAGTACGAAATAAATGAAAAGATGACTCTTATACTTTGCGATAAGTTTAAATCTTCCTTGATCTGAAAGAGCAACCGTTTTACTAATACCAACAATCCGATGTAAGGCATAAACAGCCAGTGTGCCTAAGGCCAAACAAAGTATTAAGTTTAAATCCACTTCTTGACGGAGGACGAGGTATGTTTCAATACCTAAGAGTCCAGCACATAAAGCGATATGTAAGCTAGAATATAAGTATAGATTTATAAGAGCTCGGAGATATTTCCACACTCATTAAAAGTACTTAAAATTATGACCCTTTTTTATTTTCAACAAGGTCTCATAAATTAACTTAGTAACATTTTCCACATCAGAAACAGCTGCCATTTCAACGGTTGTGTGCATATATTTCAGTGGTAATGAAATTAAAGCAGAAGGAATACCTCCTGATGAATAAGCAAACGCATCCGTATCTGTCCCAGTACTTCTAGAAGATGCAGAACGCTGGAAAGGTATCTTTTTCTTATTCGCTGTATCAATGATTAAATCAAGTAAATTTCTTTGGACAGCTGGTGCATAGGCGAGTGAAGGACCTAACCCACACTTAATCTCTCCTAACTCTTTTGTCTTTAACAATGGCGTTGTTGTATCATGAGTTACATCGGTTACAATCGCAACATCAGGTTGAATTGCTGCAGCAATCATCTCGGCTCCTCTTAGACCTATTTCTTCTTGAACCGCATTTATAATATACAAGCTGTAGGGTAACTTAATTTTATTCTTTTTTAATAACCGACCAACTTCTGCAATACAGAATCCACCCATTTTATTATCTAAGGCTTTCCCATAAAAGTATTCACCGTTTAATTCGTCAAATTCATCTACGAAAGTCAAAACACAACCGACATGGATTCCCATTTTCAGAACTTCCTCTTTATCCTTCGCTCCAACATCAACAAAGATATTTTCTAGCTTAAGCGCCGGATCTGAAGCTTTCCCTCTTCTCGTATGAATTGCTGGCCAACCAAATACTCCTTTAACTGGGCCTTTTTTAGTGTGGATATGCACTCTCATTGAAGGAGCAATCATGTGATCAGAACCACCGTTTCGGATTACATTTATGTACCCATTATCAGATATGTGATTGACATACCATGCAATTTCATCAGCATGAGCTTCAATAGCCACTTTATAAGGAGCACCAGGATTAATGACCCCATACGCTGTTCCATAATTATCGATATGTACTTCATCAACAAAAGACTTTATATAGTCTAACCATATCTTTTGTCCAGATGCCTCATGACCCGTAGGTGCGGCATTATTCATATACTCGTAGAGAAATGCTCTTGATTTTTTCGTTAAAAACTTCATCTAATTGTTAATTGATATTCCAAGATTTAGGATCTGTTTTCCATCTTTTCAGTAAGTCTAGGTCTTTATCTTCAAGATGGCCAATTTTTACTGCCTCTTCTAACAGGATGTCATAGTTAGAAAGCGAGACAAAATTACATTTTTTAGCTTCAAAAGCTTCTACTGCGGAAGAAAATCCATAATTAAATATTGATAGGACTAAATCGGTTTTTCCACCCCCTTCACGGATTGCATCTACTGCTTTTAGACTGCTCATGCCCGTACTTATGAGGTCTTCTACCATAATTATTTGCTCATCCTGATTAAGGACACCTTCAATCATATTTTGTCTTCCGTGTCCTTTTGCTTTGCTCCGTACGTATAAATAAGGTTTCTGAACTTTATCGGCAAGTAAAGCACCATGCGGTATTCCTGCCGTAGCAATACCAGCAATTTTATCGTAATTGTATTCAGATATTACTTTTGCAAAAGCGTCAGCAATGTAGGTGCGAAACTCTGGAAAATTTAATGTCAACCGATTGTCGCAATAAATAGGGCTAAGTATTCCACTTGCCCAAGTAAAAGGCTTTTGTGGACTGAGTTTAATTGCATTTATTTGCAATAGTTTTTGAGCAATATGTCGAGCTACATTTTCCATGTATAATAGTTCGTTAAATTTAGATCAATGTACAAAATTTACATAAATGAAAAACCACTGATTTTAGTGGATCCCATAGCGATACAAGATCAATGGTTGGCTGATACTAAAACATTAGTAACTAAGTACATGGGAAAAACGAAAGAATTTCTCCAATTCATCGATCTCTTGGAAAAGAATTCTAAAATCAATCGAGTGATTTTACACAGTAATGACCTTAAGAAATTACGTGATGAATTTTTTAAAGTAGTAGATGTAATTCATGCTGGTGGAGGACTAGTATTCAATAAAGAAAAGGAACTGTTAACCATTTTTAGAAGAGGGTCTTGGGATTTGCCGAAAGGTAAAATTGAAAAAGGTGAGAAAAAACGAGAGGGTGCATTAAGAGAAGTTATGGAAGAAACGGGTGTTGATGAATTGACAATTACGACCAAAGTTGGTAAAACATATCACCTATTTAGAAGTAAGCAACAGAAAAGAGCATTGAAGCTATCTCACTGGTACGAAATGAAAACGGAGTACACCGGCAAGTTAATACCGCAATTAGAAGAGGATATTGAAAAAGCGAAGTGGGTAGATCCAAAAGATTTTCTGAAAAATTATAATCCGATGTATATCAACATACGTAACATCGTTGAATCGTACCTTGCTTCGAAATAGATTTTACTATTGTTCCATTTCAGAAATTACTAAAGGAATCATTTTCTTTACTTTACCTTTTTCTTCTTTTGTACATTGATTCAAGGGTTTGGAAAATAGAGTTAAGGCTTTTTCATTCCACAACTCGTTATACGCTCCTTTAACTTCATTGTAAAGAGCTAAATAATCCCCATACAGACTTGCACGGTCATTATTTATAGCAATAACTGCCTTATTTGGCCTTTCTGCGTACATATAATTACGGTTTGGGTTCATGATAAATTTCTTAACAAAGGGTTTTATTTCGCTTATAGATGAATATTCGTTTTCAATCATGATTTCATTGGAAGCATTCAAATGAATTTTGCAATAGTTCCTATTGGAAGTAAGAGCTGGAGGAACGTCTGGATCATATGGAGGTAATTTGACCAATATTCCTTTATCCGTGGCTATGGTGGTAGAAACAAGGAAGAAAATTAGCAATAGAAAACCAACATCTGCCATCGAGCTTTGATCAATTGTACGATACGTTCTAGCCTTAAATCTTCTCATCTTACTTTATTCTTAAGATGTATCCCAAATTTATTTTGGTGTATTCATAAAAAATATTGCTTTAACATGTAACTCGCAGTCTAAAAGACCGTTATATCAATAACAAAATGAAATACTTCTCTAAAGGATATAAATACTGGTCCATAATTATTCTGCTTTTCTTAGCTCAAGCAGATACCTTTGCCCAGAGCATATCAGGCTACATCCTAAATGAGTCAGAGGAGCCCGTCGCTTTCGCAAATATATTTTTCAAACAACTGCAAAGTGGAACGACGTCTGATGAGAATGGATATTTCTATCTTCAATTAAATCCATCAGAATATGACATTGTCATTTCTTCCATTGGATACGAAACTCAGACTGCTCGAGTAAAAATTGATGAAGACGTAGTTGCTAACTTCCAACTAAAGAATTCTGACTACCTGCTTGAAGAAATAACCATTAAGGCATCTAAAAAAGATCCAGCTTTTGAAATCATCCGGAAAGCCATAGAGAATAAAAAGAAGTTTAATTCATCTGTTGCTGAGTACCAAGCAGAGGTATACCTTAAGGCTAATGAAGTCATTGATGTCACTGAAAAAAATAAAACTAAAAATCGACTGAACAAAAATCCGGACGATGAAGACGATATGGAGGTAGATCTTGTAGCTAAGAAAAGGGCAGAGCTAGAAGCTGAAATGTCAAAATACAATTTACTGGAAACGAAAATGAACCTTTCTTACCAGTATCCAGAAAAGTACAAAGAAGAAAAAACTGCATACAAATTATACGGATCTAAATCGGGTCTCTTCATCCCTCGATTTGATGAAATTGATTTCAACTTTTATGAAAACATGGTTGAACTTAGAGGGATTGCAGAACTTCCAGTTATATCGCCATTGGCAAGGACTTCGATTATATCATATAAGTTCAAACTGATATCTTCAAAAAAAGAAGGTGAGCATCTCGTGCATGCAATTAAGGTCATCCCACGGAAACAAGGAAATGGGACCGTATCAGGAATGATATACATCATAGATGAATCGTGGAATATTTTAAGATTAGACCTTGACCTACCCAAAGGGAATTTGAAATTCTTTGACAACTTTAATTTGAAAATGAGTTATGAAGAATTAGAAAAAGATAAGTGGGTCGCTACAAGGCAAGAGTACACTTATTATACAAAACAAGGGAAGAAAAAAACATATAATGGGTCAACCCTAATCAATTTTCTAGACATCAACCTTTATCCTGAATTTCCTCCTAAGTTTTTTGGCAATGAAATTTCAATTATCACTCAAGATGCGTATGATTTAGATTCAACCTACTGGAACCAAAATCGACCTGAGGCCTTAGATTCTTCAGAATTAAAATTTGTTCTATACAAAGATAGTGTAGAGACTATTTTGAACAGCAAGGAATATAAAGATTCAATTCAACAAGAGTTTAATAAGGTTGACATTTTAGAGATTGCATATGAAGGTTTAGGTTTCAGGAATCATGAAAAAAAACAAATCATTTGGGTTTCTCCCATTGCTGGATTACTTGACTTTGATGTAGTAGGAGGCTTTCGCTTTGGACCATACTTTTCGTATGCACGAAGATTTGACAATGGACAATTCTATCGAAGCGCTAATAATTTCAATATCGGTCATCGAAATCTTGACTTTAATGGCTGGACAAATCATCAGTGGGTTTATGGACCTATGAAACAAGCCAGCGTTAACTTAAATTTATCAAGAGCCTTTAGACCAATTAACCCTTATGATGCTTTTCTAAATCAACTACAATCCTCCAATTATATTCTACACACAAATTTAGGTGGTGGACATAGAATAGAATTATTCAATGGGCTCTATTTAAATACCCAATTTGATTGGAGCGCAAGGTCTGACATTGGTGACTTGGAACGTGGTTCTTTTTTAGAGGAATTGGTCGACGCAGGAGAACCTGTAGAATTTGATCCTTATGAAACTAGTATTTCAAATACTACCTTATCCTATACACCTCAGCAAAAGTATATGACCGAACCGAATCGAAAAATAGTCCTTGCTTCGGATTGGCCTACTTTTTCAATACTTCACAGGAAAGGTTGGAAAGGACTATTTTCAAGTGATGTAGATTTTGATTACTTAGAATTTTCTATTGAACAGAATCTCATTTTAGGCGTTTTTGGAAACTCTAGATACAAATTTTTAGCTGGGCAATTTATTAACACAAAGCAGGTAACCTTTATAGATGTAAAACGATTCAGAGAATCAGATCCTTTCTTATTCATAGATCCAATTAACGTCTTCCAAGTATTAGATACTAGTCTTGTTACTACCAAACCATTCGCAGAATTTCATTATGTTCATCACTTTAATGGGGCCCTTATAAACAATATTCCACTTTTGAAAAAAACGCGTATTGGATTAGTTGCTGGAGGGGGCGCACTTTATGTCAAGGAGGACAATTATTGGCATCAAGAAATATTCGCTGGAATTGAAAGAACATTTAAGATTGGGCCAAGAAGGAGGCTAAGACTAGGAGCCTATAGTGTTGTTGGAAATTCAAATGTATTTGATGCTAGAACAGATTATAAATTTTCAATTGATCTCATCGACACCTGGAAAAATGACTGGAGCTTTTAGGTGAATTTTTAATACTGCATGTAGTCCCAAGCACTCTTATAAGCCTCTAATTTTTCTGCATAGTCTATCAATCTTTGAAAGATTGGATCAGCGCCTAGCGTAAGGAAATCTCCAACTATTACTAGCTTCATTCGAGCCCTTGTCATGGCAACATTCAGCCTTCTAGGATCAGCTAAAAAACCAATTTTTCCATTACCATTACTTCTTACCATGCTGATGTAAATGACATCTTTTTCCTGCCCTTGAAAACCATCGATACTATTGACCTCTACATCTAGATCCTTGAAGTGCTCATCTTCTTCAATCTTTTCTCTGATCAACCTAACCTGTTCTGCGTAGGGGCTGATTATGCCAATAGATGCTCCCAAAAGATTTTCTCGACTCTGATTTACATGTTCTGAAATAATAAAAATCTCTCCTTCATTACGATAGCTCTTTTGATCATGATTGAAGGATTCATCAAAACCAGTCCCCACTGTATCAATTAATTGGAATGGACTTGTATCACTTGCTAAAGTTCTGTTTTTAATTTTTTCATCTGAACTCAATAAACCATCGTAAAATTCTTGATTAGAAAATTGAAGGATATCATTGTGCATCCGATATTGCGTCCTCAAAACAGTACTAATTTCAGGCACCTCAGATAGTCTATCTAAGAGGGTAGTACTCAATCCTAACTCCTCTGACTTTTTTGATTTTACAGTTGGTGGTAATTGTTTGTGATCCCCAGCCAGAATTACTCTTTTTGATCTTAGGATTGCATTCCAACATTCTGGTTCTAATGATTGTGAAGCCTCATCAATAATAGCTGTATCAAACTTTAAATGCTTGGTGTACTTGTTGTCAATGCCGATTAATGTGGCACAGACTACTTGAGCATTTTCGATCATCTGTTCAACCAATCGGAGTTCCATATCATTGGCCCATTTGGATAATTCTTTGGACTCTTTGATTAGTGCCTTGCGGTTATGATACGCTTGTTTATCAAATTTTCTTTTGAATGATTTCGCTTTTTTCCTAACATCGGAAGCTTGGATCTTTATCTTTTTAATATTATTCCATTCCTTATTCCCTCGGACTTGTTCTTCAATTGTTAGATGCGCAATTCTATCACCAATTCGAGATAGATTTCCAACCCGCACTACATTCACATTTACTTTATCTAGTAAAAAGGCTAAAAGATCGACTGCATTGTTGCTTGGCGCACAGACCAATATTCTTTTCTCTTTTTCTAAGAGCGCTTTGATAAGAGCTATAAGTGTCGTTGTTTTTCCAGTTCCAGGAGGCCCATGAATGACACTTACATAAGGTGTTTGCGTACTTTTCTTTAGTGCATCTTTTTGAGAATCGTTTAGATGACCTGGAATTTGAAAACTATGACCTGGGTGGGCATCTTGATTCCTTTGAAACGTACTTTTTTCTAAGACATATCTTAATTCCTTTACATGATAGTCCTCACTCTTCATTACATCTTCAAGCACTTGAGTCATTACTTTATAAGGCCTTTCATCATAAATGATCTCAACTCCAATTCTAGCTCGATCTGGAATATTCTCTTTCTCTATAACATCCGACCTAAGTAAGACTTTAATATAAGTCCTCCTTGCCATTGAGATGGTGCCTTTAAAACTTAAGGTCTCTTCATATTCAGCAATAACCATACACCCGACACCTTCTCTAAATCTTGATCTTGAAATGTTAAGTCCTTCCGGCAAATCCAACTTTAGCTCAACATACTCTCCAAGGGAATAGCTTTTACTTGCAATTGTTACCGGATAAAGGAGAAAACCTGACTCTACCTTATCCTTTTTTGTTTTACTGCTAGCTATATCTAGAAAATAACTTTCCTCAACCTTTCTTTCTTCATCAACAGCTTGAATCAGTTTTTTGATTCTTGATTTTGTTTCTTCCATTCTGTCGCACAATTTCTGAATAAGAGTTGAATTAAAAGACAGGTATGCAAAATTTTGATAAATTTGTAGACTAACGGTTGTTAGTTTTAAGAATATATGAAGAAAGTCAGCTCAAAAAATCGCAAACAATGGCTAGATTGTTATGAAATGATGTATACCTCTTGTTGCATGACAAGCCTATATGAAGAAGAAACCAAATTAACTTCTAAGTATGTACACGCAACTTCAAGAGGCCATGAAGCGATTCAAATTGCTGCAGGCTATTTTCTGAAGCCATACGACTTTGCTTTTCCTTATTACAGAGATGATGCGTTGTTACTTTCAATGAAGGTTACACCCTATGAACTGATGCTACAATTGTTAGGAAAACAGGAAGATCCATTCTCTGGCGGAAGAACTTATTATAGCCATCCCTCCTTAAGAGATGATGATCGAGTAAAAATTCCACATCAATCAAGTGCTACAGGTATGCAAGCAATCCCTGCAACTGGTGTAGCTCTAGGATTGCAATATAAAGAGAAGGTTAAACTTCACACAAAGAGACAATTTCCTGTGGTTCTTTGTTCGTTAGGGGATGCATCGATTACAGAAGGGGAAGTATCCGAAGCCTTTCAAATGGCCGCCTTAAAACAACTTCCAATCATTTATCTTATTCAAGATAACGGGTGGGATATATCTGCAAAGGCTGAAGAAATTCGAGCCCAAAATGCATTGGAATTTGCGGAAGGTTTTAAAGGACTAGAAGCCGTATCTATTAAGGGCAATGATATGATTGATTGCTTGACAAAAATGGAGGCGGTCGTTAAAACGGTAAGAAAAGAACGGCGTCCAATTTTAGTTCATGCAAAAGTACCTTTACTAAATCACCACACCTCTGGTGTTAGAATGGAATGGTATCGTGATGATTTGGAAGAAGATAAAAAAGAAGATCCTCAGCCACTTTTAAGAGCCCAATTAATTAAGAAAGGGGTGATAAAAGAAAAAGCTTTAATCAAGATTGAAAAGAAGATTGAAGCCAGAGTGAGAGAACAATATGAACAAGCGGTATCTGCGAAAGATCCAGACCCGGAGGATATTTTCAAACACGTATTTGCAGAAACCCCAGTTATTGAAGAAAAGGGTGAACGCGCTCCTGAAGAAGGAACAGAAAAAGTGATGGTTGATTCGGCACTTTTAGCAATTGAAGAATTAATGCATGCGGATCCAGCTTGTCTGTTATATGGACAAGATGTCGGCAAAAGATTGGGGGGAGTATTTAGAGAAGCTGCAACCTTAGGAGATAAATTTGGAGATCATAGAGTATTTAACACACCGATTCAAGAAGCATTTATTGTTGGTTCAACCGTTGGTATGTCTGCCGTAGGATTAAAACCAATCGTTGAAGTACAATTTGCGGACTACATCTGGCCAGGTTTGAATCAGCTTTTCACTGAGGTCAGTCGATCATATTACCTATCTAACGGGAAATGGCCTGTGAGCATGATTTTACGAGTTCCTATCGGTGCTTATGGGAGTGGGGGACCGTATCATTCAAGCAGCGTTGAATCGATACTTACCAGCATTAAAGGGATTAAGATCGTTTATCCTAGTAATGGTGCAGATATGAAAGGTCTTATGAAAGCTGCTTATCATGATCCTAATCCTGTGGTTATACTTGAGCATAAAGGTCTCTATTGGTCAAAGGTGCCAGGAACTTTAGCCGCTCGTAGAATTGAACCTTCTGAAGATTACTTACTGCCATTAGGTATAGCAGATATAACGCTCGAGGCAAATGCAGAATCCATAGAAAACGGAGACAGTTTATTGGTGGTAACTTACGGTATGGGAGTTCATTGGGCTTTAAATGCTGCGAAAAACTTAGAAGGTCAAGTTTCAATTTTAGACCTGAGAACCTTATGTCCATTGGATGAAAAAATGATATTTGCGCAAGCGAAAAAACATGGGAGAGTCATGGTCTTAACTGAAGAAGCCGTCGAATTAAGTTTTGCTATGTCATTAGCAGGTAAAATACAAGAACAGTGTTTTCAGCATCTGGATGCACCCGTATTGACCATCGGTGCCGAGAACTTACCTGCCATCGGCCTATCTAGCATTCTCGAACAATCCATGTTACCGAATGCAGAAAAGGTTTTAGCGAAAATGAAATATCTTTTGAAATACTGATTAAACTCTAGAGTTTAGCATCTAAATCTAAAAAGTCTTCATTTTTAGGAATCACTGATTCTACTTCAGTGGAGTTTGAATTTTCATTAAATATAAAGCGAAGATTTATGAAGAATAGTAACAAGGCTATGAATAACCAAAGATACATCCATACATCTGCGGGAAGTACTTTCATGATCTCAGCGTACTTTGCTAAATCCGAACTAGGCCCGACGTTAAAATCTTGAATAATATATAGGATACTTGCTAACCCTAAAAACATTAAAATTTCACGTCCCCAGTTCGTCTTCCAAATAACGAAAATTATAAAAAGTGAAAAAATTGCTAGAAAGGTGGTGGTAAACATTGTGCTGTATAAGAAAAATCCAGTTCCAAGCATTACAACTGCTAAAATGAGCAAAATTGGTTTCACCAAAATCTTAAATCTACTTCCTATCAAGAAAAGTATATTCCCAAAAATTGCGCTCCCAATATATCCTCCCATTAAAATGATCGGATGACTTCCTCCGATGGAACGAGTCAAACCACTACCGTCTTTATTTACAATTATGTCTTCAACTGTACCACCTGTTATCCAAGCCCCGACAGCATGGCCAAGCTCGTGTAAAAATGTGACTAAAAGAATCACAGGATAAAGTATCTGCCGCCCAACTTCTCCACCAAAATATCTTAGACCAAAATAAATGGCCAAGATGATGATCATTCGTATGAATATTGACTTTCTCATTAGTCCATCAATTGTTTAATTTTTGTTGAAAGATCTAAGTAGTGGAATCCATTTATATCTGTTCCATTCGACTTAGCAGATGATTGAAATTTTGATTGTAATCTTACCAAAGATGCATTGGCTAAAGCAGTAAGGTCAGAGCTTTTGTTTTTCTCCGCATCTCCAATTATTGAGATTAAATGATCCACATAACTTCTTTGTAATTCACGTTTCAATGCATCAACCTTTCCTGAACTAAAAATGGCATTTTCTAAATCTTGCATCATGCTTGCAGCAGTATATGCATCAGACCCGTTCATCATCTCATTTTTGACCATTCGACTTATTCTATCATTGCGCACTAAACTCCTAATAACAAAGGCTTGCGTATTCTTAAGCGAGATCATTACAGACTCTGAATTTACAACACCAAGTAATTGTTCGTCTAATAACCATTCAGGTGTTTTTAAAACATTTTCCGCAAGAAAGTCCATACATTCTTTTTGAAAACCTCTATCCACATTTTGGAAAATTGGACCCGTTTGCTCCGCAGTTTTGTAAAACTCATAAACTCCACCCACGTTATTCAAAACGTGACCCATATAACGTCTAAACTGACCGATAACCTGTAAGTATAATTCTTCCTGTGTGTCATAATTTTCGCCTTCCTCAGCAGTCCAATCGATAATCTTAGGAAGAATTCTTTTCAAATTTTTGATTCCTAATGTACTCGAGTAAACAGCATCATCACCTATATCTTCTGTCTGCGCAGAAGGGTCACTTACTCTACCTTGCTGACGTCCATATCTATAATTGGGATTACCAGCTTTACCAAGAACCATTTTATTCAATTCTAATTTTTCTAAATCTACGTCTTGTAAATCTTTGAAATAACGGTATCCATATTCTAAGCTCCAATCATCATAAATCCCAATACCTGGCATCAGACCAACATCTCCATCTTCAGGTTGCGCTACATAGTTGAATCTAGCGTAGTCCATGATTGATGGCGCTGTTCCAAACTTCTTGGTGAAGCTTGGTGACCTCAAAGAATCAACAGGGTAGGCCACAGACGAACCCATGTTATGTGGAAGGCCTAAAGTATGACCGACCTCGTGTGCTGAAACAAATGCAATCAAACTTCCCATAACTTCAACTTCAAAATTTGCACCTCTAGCATCTTCATTAATTGCTGAAGTCTGTACAAAAAACCAATTCCGAAGTAAGTTCATAACATTATGGTACCAGATGATATCACTCTCTAAAATCTCTCCAGTCCTAGGGTCATGCACATGAGGTCCCATGGCATTTTGTATTTCAGTAGAAACATATCTAATAACAGAATACCTTACATCTTCAGGTGACCAATCCGGGTCTTCTTCTGGGGTTGGCGCAACTTTAGAATATATGGCATTTTTAAATCCTACTTTCTCAAACGCCGATTGCCATGCATCCACACCAGCGGCAATATAGGGTCTCCATTTTTCTGGAGTTGCTGGGTCAATGTAATATATAATTGGCTTGACTGGCTCCACCAATTCTCCTCTTGCATATGCCTCTGGATCCTTAGGTTCCATTCTCCACCGCGTAATAAATCTTCTACTTGAAGCTCTTTGATCATCTGAACTATAGTCGGTTTGTGAAACAGAAAAATACCCAACTCTATCATCATAATATCTCGGAACCATCGGGTCATCTGGAAGTACAATAAAAGATTGATTCATCTCAACAGAAAGAGTTTCAGTAATTTGGTTATCAGGTAAATTTCTTCCACTATAAGTCAGTACATGTCTTACTTCCACATTTTTTGGGAAGGATTTTATAGAGTTAATAAAACTCCGACTTTTATCTAATCCACCTATTTCAAAATTCTTCCTTTGAAATTTAGATAGTGCAGAAATCATTTTTACATCTGTTGTAAATAGGGGATCTACTTCTATGACCACTGCACTTTCATCCTTTGACATGGCCTTTATATCAAAGGTCATAACAATGGGTTCAAAGTTATTATTTCTTACAGACTCATAAATTGGATTATCGAAATCAGCAACGCTATTGTATGAAACTGATCTTAAAAGTATCATATCATTTTTACGCTGAAAACGTACAACTTGTTGTGGTTTAGATTTAACTCCAGCACCTCCAAAATTTAGGCCTTTTACGAAGCCTGAAATTCTACTAACTACAAGAATTTCTCTATCTAATATTTCACTTGGAATTTCGAAAAAATATTTACCATCCACATAATGACTAATAATTAAACCCGAGTCTGTAACTGCTTCGGATCCAATTACTTTATTGTAAGGCTTAATTTTACTTTCCTTTTTCTCTTCTTCTGTTACAACTTCGGTCTTCTTCTTTTTGCCAAACTTAATTAATTGAGCATGAGCAGCATTTGACGCAAGTAAACCAACAACGAACAACAGTAATATCCTTTTCATCTATGGGTCTTAATTATTTTTAATTTTTAAATTCTGCTTCGTTCCATCCTGCCTGATCAAGTAAGAAGGCATATTCAAAAGCAACTTCTTTTAATCTGGCAAACCTACCAGAGTTGCCGCCATGTCCTGCTTCCATATTCGTTTTTAACAACAATGGATTATCATCTGTTTTGTATTCTCTTAACTTAGCTACCCATTTTGCAGGCTCCCAATATTGAACTTGTGAATCAAAATAACCAGTAGTCACTAATGTAGCCGGATAATCCTTTTTTTCAACATTATCGTAGGGAGAATAGGACTTTATATAATCGTAATATTCCTTATCCTTAGGATTTCCCCATTCATCAAATTCGCCAGTTGTCAAAGGAATGGTTTCATCCAACATGGTCGTCACTACATCTACGAATGGTACTGCAGCCACAACTCCCTTCCAAAGTTCTGGTTTCATATTCATAATCGCTCCCATTAAAAGCCCGCCAGCACTTCCTCCCATAGCAAATAATTTTTCAGAACTTGTGTAATTATTCTTCACAAGGTATTCACCGCAATCAATGAAATCTTTGAAAGTGTTTTTCTTTTTTAACATTTTACCATCTTCATACCATTGTCGGCCCATTTCTTGACCCCCACGAATATGTGCGATGGCGTAAATAAAACCACGATCAAGCAAACTTAATCGTACGGAACTAAAGTATGGATCCATACTACTTCCATAAGAACCATAAGCATAAAGAAGTAGCGGAGTATCCGGACCTTTTTCTATGCCTTTACGATGGACAAGACTGACAGGAACTTTTACGCCATCTCTCGCAGTTACCATTATTTTTTCAGAAACATAATTCTCCTGATCAAAACTACCTAAAACTTCTTGTTGCTTTAATAACTCTCTATCCTTGGTATTCATGTTGTAATCGAAAGTAGATCGCGGAGTGGTCATTGAGGTGTACGAAATCCTAAGAACATCAGTATCATATTGTGGATTCACACTAGAATAAACAGAATATGCATTTTCTTTAAATTCTAAATAATGTGATTCAGAGTTATCCCATCTTTTGATATTTAGAGCGGTATTGCCTTCGACTCTTTCACTTAAAACCAAGTGATCTTTGAAAATATCTACATCCGACAACAGAACATTTGGACGATGTTCTATAAACTCTTTCCAGTCATTTTTATTCGTTGACTTTTCATCACACTTCATCAATTTGAAATTGGTAGCCTTATCCTTATTTGTTAGCACATACCAGTTTCCATCGTAGTAATTAATGCTGTGCTCTAGGTCTCTTTCTCTTGGCGTGAAAACTTTAAATTCTCCTAAAGGATCATTCGCGTCAAGAATATGATATTCATTTGAAACGGTTGCATAGGAACCAATAATCAAATACTTCTTACTTTTTTCTTTTCCTACGTAGATATTAAAGGTTTCATCCTTCTCATGGAAAATTTCAACATCGGTAGATGGGTTAGTACCAAGGACATGCCTAAAGATTTTGAAAGGTCGCAAAGCTTCATCCTTCCTAGCATAAAACAAGGTTTTATTATCATTTGCCCATGCACAATATCCAGTTGTATTTTCAATTTGATCTGGCAGCATTTCTCCAGTTACCAGATTTTTAAATTTCAAGGTATAAATCCTTCTACTTAAAGTGTCTTCCCCATAGGCTAAAATCTGATTATTTGAGCTAATGGTTCTTCCACCCACTTGGAAAAAATCAAACCCTTCTGCCATTTCATTCACGTTAAGCATGACCTCTTCAGAAGCCTCCAAGTTGCCTTTCTTTCTGCTATAAATTGGATATTCATTGCCTTCTTCATATCGAGTAATATAATAGTAGCCGTTATCTTTATAAGGTACAGACATATCCGTTTGCTTAATCCTACTCTTTATTTCTTCAAAAAGCTCTTCCTTAAAGGTGGATAAATGCTCTGTCGCTTTATCAGTATAGGCATTTTCAGCATTAAGATATTCAACCACAGCCTTAGTTGAATCGTCTGGTGATTCTGCATTTTTTTGCTCATCAGAGAGCTTCATCCAGTAATACGGATCGTTTCTAGTATCGCCATGAATGGTCATTTCATAGGATTCTTTCTTTGCGGCAGGTGCTTCCAAACCACTAATAGCAGTACTTATATTTTCTTTTGAAGTCATTGTATTCTCATTATTTTCACATGCCCACAAACAGGCGCTCAATATTAACCAAAGGAAAAGCTTTCTCATAATGTCGTAGAATTGTTTTATTCCGAAATTATTTAATATAATTTAGGCATTATAAATTTAACCAATAACTTTGCTCTAACTAATAGGAGCGGCACTTTCATCTAATTATTTCATATTGTTGACATACAACTATAAAATAATTTAAACCAACCATTTTGAAATACCTTTTGTACCTTATAATGGTCTTTTCTATCGCCAATGGATGCGATAAAAATCCACCAACGGTTATGGAACCTCCGATGATGGAAGATCCCATCGTTTCTACTCCTGACACTATTAGATTTGCTTCATACAATGTCTCAATGTATGGAAATACAGCAGGTGAGGTATTAAATCAATTAGAAAACGCAGAACAGCAAATTCAACTTAGAAGATTAGCTGCGGTAATTAAAAAAGTAAGACCGGACGTTTTAGCCTTGATGGAGGTGGATTATGACGCTAACGGAGAGGTCCTAAACCAATTCAGTAATAAGCTATTGAAAATTGATCTTGATGGTTTTGATGCCATTGAATACCCCTATTTATATCAGATTGAATCCAACACTGGCTTGATTTCTGAAATTGATATTGATGGAAATGGAAGCATAAGTTTGCCTAATGATGCATATGGATTTGGGAACTACTTCGGACAATATGCTAGCGCAATTTTATCAAAATATCCCATTGACGTAAATTCTGCTAGATCATTTCAGCAATTTCTTTGGAAGGATATGCCTGATGCTAGCCTTCCGGCAAATGAGGATGGTACTAGTTATTATACAGATGAAGTTTTAGAAGTATTTAGGCTTTCATCAAAAAATCACATTGACTTACCACTACAGATTAAGGACGAAAAAATTGTACACGCCCTTATCTCACATCCAACTCCACCGGTTTTTGATGGTTTAGAGGATAGAAACGGAAAAAGAAATCATGACGAAATCAAATTATGGTACGATTACTTAAATAATGAAAGCTATTTAATTGACGATCAAGGACAAAGTGGTGGCTTAAACGCAGAATCTTCATTTATCATCTTTGGTGACTTAAATGCAGACCCAAATGATGGTGACTCATTCAACAATGCGATCACACAGTTATTAAATCACCCAAGAGTTAATCAACAAGTGAGTAATGGGAATTTGATTCCAAGTAGTACTGGAGGCGCAGAGCATAATCAGGGAAACGGAGATATAGGTGATCCTTCATTTGATACTTCATTTTTTGGATTAAGGATCGATTATGTGTTACCTTCAACCGACCTTGAGGCCATAGATTCTGGAGTATTTTGGCCCGCAAGCACAGAAGAACACAACGAACTCATTAAAGATAAAGCAGCTTCAGACCACTTATTGGTCTGGGTAGATTTAAAAATATAAACTTAGACATTTTAAGAATCTTAATTTTTTGAATTATGAAAAGACTTTTACCATTTTTTTGTTTCATGTTCTTAGCAATTATCTCTTCTGGACAATGCGATGATTTATTTTTCTCTGAATATGTAGAAGGATACGCAAATAACAAAGCGCTAGAAATTTATAACCCTACAAGTGAAGCCATTGAATTATCAGATTATTCAATCGCCAGATTTTCGAATGGAAGTACTTCCGTAGGAGACAATAAGGTAATAGGACTACCTAATCATTTGTTAGAACCAAATGATGTATTTGTAATTGTCGTAGACCTCACCGATACTTCTCAATGGAATTCTCAGTTTGATAAACCTGCATGGAATGGATTCAATGTGATAGACACCATCTATGATGCAGTAACTGGGGACGTCTTACTTGACAGTTTAGGTAATGCAATCATAGGCCCACAATATCTTGATGGCTCTGCATTGTTCGGAGATGAATACAATGAAGAGTATGATTTACAGTGCAAGGCTGATGTATTTTTATGCCCTGATTACGATACTAATAATACAATGTACTTTAATGGTAATGATGCCATGGCTCTCTTAAAAGGGGAGGCCCTTGAAGCTGATGGAAGTAACTTATTGGATGTTATCGGAGTAATAGGAGAAGATCCTACCGTTTCAATTATGCAAGATGCTTGGGTTGATGCAGATGGAGGATGGTTAACAAAAGATAAAACCTTGGTCAGAAGTTATTCCGTCGATAATGGTAGAAACGCATTTTCAGAAGTAATCTCAACACAAGGAGGTACTTTCGTTGGCGAAGGATGGTTTAAATCTTATAAGAATGATTTTAGCTATTTAGGTATCCATAACTCAGTTTGTAATACTGAAGATGCACCAAATAAATTCAGTTGTTCCTTGGGCCCAATTTTAAGTAGTACTGAATTAAGTCCAATTGCTTTTAAAGTATTCCCAAATCCTACAAGCACAGGTGAACTTCAAATTGAAGCGGAGGCGAATATTTCTAAAGTGGAAATATTTAATGTAATTGGAGAAAAGCTAATTACAGATACTTCTATGAATAACAGCAGTCTAGCCTCAATAAACGTTGACCAACTACAAAATGGGGCTTACTTAGTGAAAGTATACTTTTCAAATAATCACTTTTCTATGAAAAAACTGATTGTAGAATAATACAAATAACAGAAATGGGCATGAAGAAATACGCCTTTATCCTAAGCTTGGTCTGCTGGACATTCATAAGTTTTGGCCAGAATATATTAAGCGGGACTGTAAAAGACAAAAGCACCGGTGAAGCACTCATCGGTGCTTCTGTACGTGTTGGAGATAATGGTACAGTCACGGACTTTGATGGAACTTACACCATGGAAGTTCCGTCTGGTAAAGCTATCGTCCAATTCTCATACTTGAGTTATGCGACTCAAGAAATTGAAATATCAATAAATGGGAATCAAACTTTAAATGCAGAAATGGAAACAGACAATATCTTAAATGAAGTTGTCGTCACTGCTGATATTGCTATTGAACGAGAAACACCAGTAGCATTTTCCAATATTCCTACCATAAAAATAGAAGAAGAGCTGGCTGCTCAGGATATCCCGATGCTCCTTAATTCAACTCCTGGGGCTTATGCCACTGAATCAGGAGGAGGAGACGGTGATGCAAGAATTTCAATTCGAGGCTTCAGTCAAAACTACATTGCGGTTATGCTTGATGGAATTCCAGTTAATGATATGGAAAATGGTGCTGTTTTTTGGTCAAACTGGTTCGGGCTTGATTTTGTAACCAAGACCATGCAGGTTCAAAGAGGTTTAGGTGCTTCAAAAATATCTACACCTTCTGTAGGAGGAACCATAAATATTCTAACCAAAGGAATAGATGCTGATCGGGGAATGCAGATTAAACAAGAGGTAGGGAATAATGGATTTTTGAGAACCACCTTTGGATTAACCACAGGGAGAATGGATAATGGATTTGGTATTTCATTAGCAGGGTCATACAAACAAGGAGATGGCTGGGTAGATGGAAATTTCACCCAAGGTTATTTTTATTATGCCAGAATAGATAAAGAATTAGGTAACCATTTATTAAGCCTGTCAGGTTTTGGAGCTCCACAAAGTCATGGACAAAGACCATTTTCTGCTGAAGCTGGGCAAGTTGATACTGAATATGCACTCTCCTTAGGAGTACCAGATTCCGCAATTGAACAACTTTCTGTAGCAAATAGAGGAAGACAATTCAACGATGCTTGGGGATATAGAAATGGGGAAATCTACAACACAAGACAGAATTATTATCACAAACCACAATTCTCTTTAAGACATAGTTGGCAAGCAAGTGATCGTGTATTTTGGTCAAATGTAGCTTATCTATCCATCGGAAATGGAGGAGGTACTGGAAGAGATGGGGCATCAATATCTAGAGATGAAAATGATCAATTAGACATTGAATCAGCCATTGCATCTAATCAGCCCACTGTTTTTAACCCAGACGGAATTTCAAATACAATCATTAGATCAAATCGAAATAACCACTTTTGGTATGGTATACTTTCTACCCTAAAATATGATATCAATGAGAACGTAAGTCTTTCTGGTGGAATTGATGGAAGATCATATGATGGGGATCACTTTAGAGAGGTTTTTGATTTATTAGGTGGTTCAGGGTGGCAGCTTGGAGGAGTTGATCCGGATGCACCTGTCCTTCAAGTTGGCGATAAATATGAATATGATTATACAGGATTGGTAAGATCCATTGGAGCGTTTGGTCTCCTAGAACTTAAAAAAAATAAATGGGCTTCATTCTTAAATTTATCCATTGCTAACGCAGCCTATGGTTTCAGAAATAATTTCACTGGCTTTGAATTAGACTTTGTAAATGTTCAAACCTATACTGCCAAATTAGGGGCAACATATAATTTCAATGATAGAAATGGTGTGTTCTTCAATACAGGAATACTCAATAAAGCTCAACCCTATAAAAATGTAATTATTACTAATTTTTGGACCAATGATTTAGATGGTCAGGTAGCCAACAATTATGAGAATGAAGACATCAGAGCAGTTGAATTAGGCTACACTTATAAGAGTAAAAAATTCTCAGCAAACTTAAACGGTTATTATACATATTGGGGCAATAAACCGCTCGATAGATTACCTTCTATCGCAGAAGATGAATCAGATCCAGAATCTGATAGAATCCCAGTTAACATTCCAGGAGTAGATGCACTTCATAAGGGAATTGAAATTGACTTTGCCTATAAGCCAATTACAAAACTCTCAATAGAAGGGCTTGCTTCTATTGGTGACTGGACATGGACATCGGGAGAAACCGTTACTGGTGTTCTTCCTAATGGTATTGCTTACTCCTATGAGTTTGATGCAACTGGAGTTCATGTTGGAGATGCTGCACAATTTCAACTAGGTGGTCAAGTGAGATATGAACCGATAGATAAATTTTATGTAAAGGTAAACACAACTTTTTTTGATAACAATTATGCGGATTTCCAACCTGAAAACCTGCAAGGTGAAGATGGCGGAAGAGACTCTTGGAAGATGCCTTCATACTATCTTTCCTCATTCCATACAGGTTATGGTTTTAAATTAAATGAAATTGATCTCAATTTGAGATTCAACATATTAAACCTTTTTGATGCTGTTTACTTAACAGATGCAAGAGACAATGATGATTTTAATTCGCCAAGCTTCAATGATTTTGATGCAAAATCTGCATCAGTTTTTTATGGTCAAGGAAGGAGATGGAATTTTTCATTACAAGCAAGTTTTTAAGAAAAAAAATAACTGATGAATAAAATTTTTACAATATTTCTATTTATTATTTCTTATTCATTTGGCTATAGCCAAATTGAAATTTCAGATGCACGAAGTATGTCCTTAGGTTCAACAGTAACTGTGGAAGGAATTGCAACAAATGGAGAGGAACTTGGAATAATAAGATACATTCAAGATGATAGTGGCGGAATAGCGGTTTACCCAGGAACAGGATCAATCGCTGATTTTCCAGATAATGTAAAAAGAGGGGACCTTATTCAAGTAACTGGTGAATTGAAGGAATTCAATGGTCTGCTAGAAATTGATCCTGTAACAGATTATACAATACTTTCAAGCAACAATGAATTACCAGAACCTGTAACATTGACTACTGCAGATATAGGTGAAGAAACTGAAGCTTTACTTTGCAGACTTGAAAATGTAACTTTTACAGCAGGAGGAAATACATTCTCTGTCGGAAATTATGAGATTACTTCAGATGATGGAGATTCTGAAATTTACGTACGCTCCAATCATCCATTAATTGGAGAAGAAATTCCTTTAGCAAAAGTAAATTTAACTGGCATTGGTTCGCAGTTTAATTCTATTTACCAAGTATTACCAAGGGGAATTGAAGATATTGAAATAGCAGATGATTTCTTTTTGACAATGTCACCTCAACAATCTGATTTAAGAACCAATGGTTTCTCAATTTCATGGCAAACAAATGAGCCTGGAAGCTCAATATTAGAGTATGGGACGACACCTGCCTTAGGTGAGGTTATAGAGTTTAGTGATCTTAAAACAGATCATCAAATTAATCTTTTAGCCTTAGAACCAGCAACTTTTTATTATGTCCAAGTGAAATCTAACAATGGGAATTCAGAGGTAAGCTCATCAGTTGGACTTTATAGTACTGCATCTAATTCTTCAGGTACAATGAAAGTGTATTTCACGCACCAAGTAGATGGTAGCTTCTCTTCTGGCCCATTTCCTACAGGAACATCAGGTGCTGCGATTGAAGGTGAAATCATAAAGAGAATAAATGAAGCACAAACAAGTATAGATGCCTCGATTTATAACATCAATAGAACAACAATAGTTAATGCACTTAACGATGCATATAATAGAGGAGTTGTCGTTAGATACATCGCAGATAATGAAACAGCTAATCTTGCACTCTCAGATCCAACACCAGACTTTCCAATAATTAGAGGAAATGCTGATGGATTAATGCACAATAAGTTTTTTGTTTTTGATGCAGAGGATACAGATAATTCATGGATATTAACTGGTTCTACTAATATGACTGAGCAAAATATTGCAAACGACTACAACAATGCAATTTTTATTCAAGATGAAGCTTTAGCTAAGGCATACACCATTGAGTTTGAAGAAATGTGGGGAACTGATGGACCTGACCCTGGGGTATTTAGTGTATTGTTTGGTTCACAAAAATCAAATAACACCCCTCACTTATTCAGTGTGAATGGAATAGAAATTGAATCTTACTTTTCTCCATCAGATAACACCACCATAGGAATTGCAAACTCTATAGCTTCAGCTGATTCAGAATTGCAATTTTCATTATTGACATTTACAAATAACGAATTGGGTGATGCTGTCTTAGCAGCCCACAATCGTGGAACTGTTACAAGAGGAATTGTTGACAATATTAATGATCAAGGTTCTGAATATGATTACTTACTTAGTAATGGTGTAAATATTACCGTGGATAATACAACAAAATCAACCCACCATAAGTATTGCATTGTTGATGCCAATGATTTAAACTCTGATCCATTGGTAGTTCTAGGTTCTCACAATTGGTCTGGTGCAGCCGAAACTAGAAATGATGAAAATACTTTGATCATTCATAATGACAGAATTGCAAATTTATATTTGCAAGAATTTGAAGCTAGATGGTGTGAAGCCCAATCAGGAACTAATTGTGTTACTAGTACTGAAGAAGCTGATCTATTCAAACATGGTTTTGAAATATTTCCTAATCCAACTTCGGATTATGCAAATGTTGAATTAACTCTAGAATCGACCAATGACGTCACTTTAGAATTATTAGATGGCTTAGGTAGAACTTTACAAAGTGAAGTAAGAACTAATGTTAATGGAAAATATCAAACCAGTTTTAATTTAAATGGACTACCATCAGCAAATTATTACATCAAAGTAACTGTAGGTCAAGAGACAAGCATTCTAATGCTAAATTTGACTAAATAAAAGAGAATTAATTACATGATAAAATCAAGCCAGGCATTGTCCTGGTTTT
>JAHDGF010000023.1 GCA_020627785.1 Saprospiraceae bacterium | reverse complement strand
AAGTTAAGTTTTTTTATACTTTTAAACAGTTCGGATTTTGGGGAAGCTTACAGATAGAGCTGGGTGATTTATCAAGTGGGATTTACTATGTTGAATTCTTATTTGGGGACAAGCGTTTAATAAAGAAGATTATTGTCGAGTAAGGCCCAATGAATTTTTTAATTGTAAATAGAGAGGAAAAAATTCTCTTGAAATAAATAACCCCAACTAAATTTTTACAGGGTATAAGTTGTAAAATAAGTTTAGTTAAATTTTGAAACCTCAGTTTTTATAGCTGGGGTTTCTTTTTTTATAGAAGCTTCAGCTGGATTTTATCTTAGTTCATGCTTCGAACCTGTAATGCAGTTCATTTAAAATTTAGTGATCTTTAAATGTAGCTGCTACTTGGTTTTTTCGACCGTAAATAAGTCAAATTGGATCTTATCGAATTCTGGAAAGTAAAAGGAAAGGTGATGTCGATAAAATATGAATCCTTCGTTTTGTAAAAAATAAAATTTAAAGGAATTAAAAGAGTTTGGACTCTATGATAACTCCAGCTAAGAAAAGAGGTTCAAAGTTAGTCATGATGTCAAAAATATTTAATGCATCCATTTAATCTTGAGAAGAAATCATAAACGGAAGTTAGTTTTAAATGACTTAAGTTTATAAGTTATGGTTACAGTTTAATCAATTTTTTAGTCGTGGAATTATCCTCGTTGAGCATAGAAATGTAATAAACACCACTTTGAAGCGCTTCGAAATTTCTTTCTGTTACTTTGCTCAGTAGCATAAATTTATCGACAATTTGACCACTTTGATTATATACTATGGCTTGGCTTTTTGTTTCAGTTTCCATTTCAATAGAAAAATGGCCTGTGGTTGGATTTGGATAAATGTTTAATTCATCAGAGCTTGTTGAGATGTCTTTGCTTGATAAGGGTATCTCATAGCATATTTTTAGCGTTGGATGAAGATTAGCATCGGCTGCATTGCTGGACGCAAATTGCATTGATCGTCTGCCTGTTTCATCTGCAAGTTTAATCATCAAGCCAAATCCACTGTCTGGATTATTGATCATATGTTCTATTAATTCTGAAACATCAATATCAATATAATCTTGATCGGAGTTAAGAGACTCAGATAAAGAAACTGAAAAATTTTCATCAACAGCAGGCTGATTATTCCAGGTAGTTGTCTCTTCTTCCCATTCCTCAGTAATCATAACGAGCATCGATTCATTACTTCCGTCTGTAGTTGTGTGACCACCATTTACAGTATTGGCGTATAGGTTTATGGATGCAGAGAGAATTTCTGCACCATCCGGAATTTGAGAAAGATCAAAATTAATCAGACTTCTATCTATAAAAGCTTCGCCAGACATCGTTCCTGCTTGAGCAGAATAGAGCTGTGTTCCACCAATATTTTGGTCTGGAAGATTACTCTGAATTCTGCAATCCATATTCGTGCTAAGCAATTCAACACATCCTAGCTCCTCGTAGACTATTCGTAGTCGTGGACTTATGTCCTCATCTGGGGCATCGCTTGATCCAAATTGTATTGATCTACGTTCAGTCTCCTCTGCTAGTTTTATCATGAACCCAAAAGATTCAGTAGGATTTAAATACATTTCATTGATTAACAAAGTGACATCAATGTTCATATAATCCTCATCAAAAGATAAAGACTCTTGGAGTGTAACAGCAACTCCATTATCTGTCGCTGGTTGATTACTCCATGTTACTAATTCTTCATCCCAAGATTCAGTTATTAACTCTAAAACTGAGGCATTACTTCCGTCTAGTTGAGTGTGTCCTCCATTAACAGTATTTGCAAATAGTGATAGTTCAGCGCTAATTATCTCTGAATTAGCGGGAATTGCACTTGCAATATCAAAATCAATAAGACTTCTATCAATAAAGGTTTCGCCACTTATGGTTCCTGATTGGGCAGAAAAAAGTTGTGTGCCACCTATGTTTGTATCTGGAATATTACTTTGAATCCTGGCATCCTTTCCCTCTGAGGCGTTTGGTTGAAGTATGATCTCTGATTGAGAGAATAGGGCAAATGAAATAAATAAAAAAATTGAAGTAAAAAGTGTTTTCATATTAAATTTTTTGCGTTTAGGTTTTGATATAGCTAAAATGGTCACCGTCCTAATTTAACGTGAGGATGGTATATATTTTACCTATAATTGAAATAACGATTCAATTATTTATTTGGTTGGTGGTGTAGTTAAATTTAATAGGTGGGCCCAGGAAAATGAGATCTCCTAAAATATTTTGTAATCTTTTGAGAATGAACTAGTTAAAGGTGGAGGCCAGAGTATCCATCGATTCTTCAAGACTTTTTACAAATTTTTCCAACTCATCTACATGAATCGCAATACTCGCAAAGGGCTTTCTAATCCCATAAAATTTATGAAGGATTTGTTCTTCTTTCAGGTGAAGGATTACATTGGGGGTTTCTAGCATATCGAATGGAGTGAGCAAGATAAGTCCTTCGTCTTTTTTTAATCTTCTAGTCTGCTCTAAGCTTTTGATGTTTTCAATTTCTATGGTGCATTGCGCAGCATGACCATATCGTAATACTAGCTGGTTGCTTTTTTTATAAATTAAGATGGGACGTTGATTCATAGAACGGAGGATACTTAATATTTGGATGCCTGTGTACAAACTAAGAAAGGTCAGTACCCAAGCTAGGGTAGTATTCCATTGTTCTATTAATATATGAACCACAAAAGTTTCTATCAAAACTAAAAAGAGGATTACACCAATAACCATAGAGATGCCAGTCTTTTTGTTGTAACTAAATTCTTCAACTTGAGGATTTAATTGTTTCTTGCCTTTATAGAGATAATAGAAGACTGAAATTTCTGTAGATATTAATCCAGCCAATCTATGAGGGAATATATCTTTTGTTGCAGACAATAGATTATCATAAAAATCTAAACCTTCTATTCTATTTTCACTATATGACTTTCTCAGTTTCCATATTTTAAAAACTACGGTTGATATTATACCTATTTCAATGGCAGGTATTGCAAAGAATTTGATTTTTTGTAGAAATGTCTGGTGGTCTGCTGGGAGAATAAATCCGGAAAGAAGTAAAGCAAGTAGAAGGACGTAAACCGTTGTGAAGTTTGGAATTTTAGTCTTTCGGATCATCAAGAAATATCCGATCGGCAAGGTTAAAAAAAGGTCTAGAAGGATTGCCTGCGTGGATAATTGGGAGGATAATAGAAAGCTCTGAGATTGCCCTAAAAGGTAAAGAAAGCTAAACATGGAAAGGACAAAGAAAAACGCAAAATATTCTAAGGGAATTTTTTTCGTCATAAATCCTATTTTAGGTGTTTATATTTGTTTTCTTTCACTACAAAGGTACATACATTTGCGCTAAGCTGCCAGAAAATTATCTTTCAAGCAATAATCTGTGTTTTAAAATAAGCCGAATAAAATCTTTAAAAACACCTGCATTATTGAGTTCATTGTAAATGTACTTATCGTCTTCGCGACATGTAAAAATTTATTGAAGAAAAGGTGTTAAAATTTGGAAAGTGGAGCCTCATAATTTTTATCCAGCCGTTCATAAAGCAGTCACAACAAAGTAGTCCCATGAATAATCCAGCACTACTAAAACAAGTTTGTAAGAAAGGTTAAATAAGGCTTTCTTTCCATAGTTAATTCTTACTAACTTACACCGCTGGACTATTTTTACTTATTTCACAGTTTTTGAGTTCATTCTTAAAACAAAAGTAGTGAAGTTGAACTAGTTCCAGCATTTCTTTTACTGGGTTATTTAAATTGTAACTCTTTGAAAGTATGTTATGACTCTATGGAGTCTGTTAAGTAAAAAAAAGGCTTGGTCTATTTGTCAATAAACCAAGCTCAAGAGATAAGTTATATTTGTAGAAATTCTTGATGGCAATCACTGACTGGGTTGCCATCTTTCTTTTAATTACAGTTTAATTGATCGGTGAAGTTACTACACAGCACCTTACCTACATCTGTGGTAATTGCAAAGGTGGCATTATCACTTTCGCAATATTCAAAGCTTAAAGTAGCCTGACCATTCACAAAGTTTCCAAAGTTGGTATAAATTGGAGACCCGCCATCATTGCTATTACTCACCGCTAGTTTATATGAACAAGTCGTGCAAGGTGGATTAGAAATGGTGACCTCAAAATTACAACAATCATCTCCCGTACTAAAGCCAGTTTCTACATCTACAGTTATTGGGCAACAATCTTCAGGGTCAACGGAAGTTTCTTGCTCTGTAACATTGAGGTTGCAACTATAAGTGATCCCAAACGGTGAAGTGGAAAATGGATTTAAACTCGCATTTAAGGTATAACAAGGATCTTCAAAACTCGTTCCGATGACATAGGCTGTTGGGAATTTTCTTATCCCACCGCAAAAGGTGAAACTATATTGCGGTGATTCATTTGTAAAGGTATAGAGTAAATTTCCAGAGGCATCATATAAATTCACAGGACATTCATCGCCTGAAAATACAAAAAGTCTATAACCACAACACCCACCATCTTGGTAAGCTTCATCGTTGTGACCGCTATCTAAGAATACTTGAATTTCAGAACAGCAAGGATTTTCTCTAGCCAGTACCTCTGTATGATCCAAGCACAATTCCTCCTCAACATATTCATCAGAACAAGAGTAAATACTTAAAATTGAAAATAAAAGTAGAGTTGTGTAATAAATGGTGTTTCGACTGAAAATTTTTGACATTATTTATCATTTAGGTTATGAGTTGCGATCTTATAATCGCTTGATAAATGTATAAGCCAAATTAACTGGACAGTGTGACAACTTTCCGTGTTTAATTTCTAAACTATGTATTGAATATTCTATTTATGTGCGAAGGGTTGAATGACTCCATCCTTTAGTTGATAGATAAAGTCACAGCTGTCAGTTAAGGTAGAAAGAATGTGTGATGAAATTAGTAAGGTCTTGCCATTGGTTTTGAGTTCTTGAATGATTTCAAGAATCTTTAAATTACTCTGAAAGTCCACTCCACTAAATGGCTCGTCTAAAATAAATAGTTCATTCTTTTGGAGAAGTAAAGCTGTTAATGCTAATTTTTTCTTCATGCCAGTCGAATAATTTTCAGCATACTCTTGTAAGGGTAATTCAAAAATATTTTCTTCATCGAAATTTTCCTCTTTAATTTGCCTAGAGGTACAGAGTAATTTAAGATACTCCCAGCCAGTTATGCGCGAAAGAAAAACAGGGGCAGTTTGAAGATATCCTAAGTGATTCTTAATATTGGATAGATCAGAAGTTATTTTGCCCTCATGTGTTTCAATGCCAGAAATGCATTTAAATAAAGTCGTTTTACCAGATCCATTATCTCCAACAAATCCATAGGCCTTCCCTTTTTCTAAGTGAAGATCGATGCCTCGCAAGACTTGATTCTTGCCATAAGATTTTGAAAGTCTTTCAATTTTAATCATTCTAGGATGCGGTCTAAGTTGCGTTTGGATTGTCTATAAAAAATAATCATAACGATAAAAAGCATTGGTGGAAACCAAAGACTGACTCCATAAAGTAGTGCCTGTGGGAGATTCATTTCAAATGGAAAAGCTGAGTACTTCGCCAAAATAACAGAACATAGAAATAAAAGTCCAAGCAAAAGGACGAGCGTCGTAATGAAAAAATTCTCTGGGTAAATAAAAACCAAAGCGGTATACGGAATAATACATAGCAGAATCATACAAATCAATGCTACTTTAAATTTCTCCAATAAAAATACTTTCGTTTTTCGATTATTTATCCACACAAAGTATGCTTTCTCTGGTTTGATATAAAAAGACATTGCTGTAAAAAAAAGAAGGCCAAAGGAAAAAATGGCTAAATTGAAATTGTCAACCCTAAACGCTTGAATCATCAAAAGTAAATCCATAAGAATAAACCAAATGGTTTTTCTAAAACCAATAATGAACTCAAATGGAAACTTTTTGAATGGAGTGGGTAAGACAAAAACAGGTGCTGGTCTAGGTTTCCAAAAGGAGAAAACTATCCCAATCGGAATTAAAGTTAAGGATGCAATAAACTGCCTTTCGAATATTAAATATATCAAAAATGGAATCAGTGCAATCCCGTTTTCAATAATACGTATTCGGAGGTATTCTTTTTTAGAAAAAATTTGACGAAGAAGGGAATCATATTCCTTTTGACCTAAGCTGATGAGAAGACCGATGGCGAAGAGTAGGTAAATGCCAGCTGCATATTCTGTCCTTGAAAAAAGAAAGGTAGAAAAGATTACAAAAATAATTCCTACACCAAGCATACCCAATAAAGGAGAAATCCCTACCTCTCGTAGTTTTCTTTCTAATCGCAATTGTTGTAATGAAAAATAGTACTTCACACGCGCGTTTCAAATAAGCAAGGAAGATAATGGAAAACCTTTACATTCAACTTATTCTTAGACAGACCACAGATATTATCGATGAAGGTCTTTTTTCTTTTGATTTAAGAGTTCAATTTCATGTGGATTAGAAGCCAGCCCAATGGCTTGATCTAAATGTTTTATTTGTTTTTTCTTGTCTCCAATCATATGGTAGAGTTCTGCGATCAAACTGTGATATAAATGATGGTCATCCAGCTTCAATTTTAGCGCCTCCTTTAAGGCCTTTTCTGGAGAGTGACTTTTGGCATATGCAAAAGTTCTGTTGAGAGCGGTATATGGAGAATACTCCAGTTGTAAGAGCTTGTTATATAGTCTCAGGACGTTGTTCCATTTATCTTCTGAATCAGTGGTGTGCCAATATGCAATGGCTGCTTCGAGATGATATTTTGAAACCCTTGCACCCCTGGCGGATTGATTGAGGTATTGTTGGCCTTTAGTAATTAAATTTGAGTCCCAATGACTACGGTCCTGCTGATCAAGCAAAAGCAATTGACCTTCGGCTCCGATTCTCGAATTTAGTCTTGAGGCATGAAAACACATTAGAGCAATCAGTGCGTGGACCCTGGCGAGATTTGTTGATTTTTGCTGCGTGAGCATCAAGGCAAGTCTCATCGCTTCCCAGCAAAGATCTTGAGAAATTGCTTGTTCAGCCTGTGTGCGATAATACCCTTCATTGAATATGAGATAAAGTATTCTTAATACACCATCTATTCTATCGCCCAGGTCTGATCCATCCAATAAGTCTATGTCGGGATTAATTTCTTTAAGTTTTTTCTTTCCTCTATAAAGCTTTTTATTGATGCTTTCTTTGTTGGAAAGTAGGGCAGTAGCAATTTCATCAATGTTGAAGCCGGAAAGAATCCTAAGGGCAAGACAGATTTGAGAATCAATGCTTAGGGCAGGATGGCAAACGGCAAAAATCGTTTTTAGTTGACTGTCCTGAATGACAGATTCATTGAAGACAGGGGCTTGAACTTCTCCAGAAATTTGACTTTTATAGTTGGGGAATATTTTTTCATTTTGCAGTTTATTTCTACGATAGTAGTCAGTGGATTTATTCGTCGCCACTTTTCTGAGCCAAGCTTTTGGGTTGTCAGGAATGCCTTTATGAGACCAGGTTTTCATGGCTTGGATAAAGGCTTCGCTGACAATGTCCTCAGCTTGTTGAATATTTTTAAATCCATAAAAATTGCAGAGTACAGCAACTAGATTACTGTACTCTGCTTTAAATAACTTTGGGATTAAATCTTGAGGATCTTCACCCGCAGCTTTAGTTTTGTGGTCTTCGTTCAAGATTCTGAATTAGTCTTCAAATATCATGACATCCCTTACTTCAACCTTTCCTCCTTGAGCCAATGCTGGACAACCTTTACTCAGTTCTAAGGCCTCTTCAATTGTTTCTGTTGTGCAGATCAGATAACCTCCTACAATTTCTTTCATTTCTGCATATGGTCCATCCGTAATGGTCCCATCGCTATGCATTGTTTTTCCTTGGTACCCTAAGGCATTTGTAGATTTAAATTTGCCTTGAGCAGCGATACCTCCAATCCAGTCTTGCCATAAGTCAATCTCAGCCTTAATCTCCTCTGGAGTTGGTTGATATTCCATATTAGGTACACTGTGAAACAACATCATAAAATCTTTCATTTTTTTATTTTTTATAGTTTATAAATACTTTCAAACACTTGACGGATGGCTCCTCGGAAATAGGACACTTAAATGTAAGAATTTTAAATTTTATTTCATTTGACTTATAAATTGAGCCCGAGACCATTGATTTTATTGACCTTTCGGCAAATTTTTATTTTTTACTTTTTTATCAATTTTATGACCTCCTCATAGTCTATGTCTCTATTTTCTATTAAATTTTCAATGGCGATTGTTGTTTTTACATCTGGGAAGACTCCAGAAGTATTCTTAGGAATGTTTTCTTGTAGATTGAACTGTACCCTTGGGATGATCACCTGAATTCCAGTGTTAGGAAGGGTTATTTTCTTTTCTGGTAGCCCTACAAGAGTATATGCATTTCCTCCGGTTTCCTCACCGATGAATGTAGCCTTATTGTATTTTTTTAATGCTTGCGCAAATATGCCAGAGGCAGAAAAACTACCTCCATCAATTATTACATAAATATTGCCTTGGAATTGATTTTTGGTTATTGGTTTCTTGATACCATCCACAGAACTATTGGCCTTTTTTAACCGATTAGAAAGATCCAAATAGTTTTTCTTATTCACTTTCTGATGAAATAGGACGGTAATAAATGGCTCGTCAATTAAATGCCTTAATAGATAAATGGCATTACTTACTTCACCCCCTTGATTGCCTCTGACATCGATTATAAGATGTTCTGCATTAGAGGTGCGAATTCTTTGCATGAAGTCCTTGATGATCGGTTTAAATTTTTGTCGATAGGTTTTCTTTAATATGGCCTTGTCAAATGAAGGTATCGTCATTCTTGCAATTCCTTGTTCTTGGTCAATATCTAGCTTCAATCCAGATTCTGTTTTATTGACATGATATAGATTTGGGTATCTTTCTGCTTTAGCTTGAGTTATTTGGGTATAATTTAAACTAGAAACGCTCTCAGTTATAATACCTTTTTTACCATCCTCCAGACGTATGATATATTCTTCAGAATTTCCAAAACAAAAGTCATAATACGCCCGCAAAAAATTATTGAAAATCCATTTTGGATAGGTCTTGTTGTCTCCATCTCTTAATAAACAATCTAATATTTCACCTTCGATTTCTTCAATCGCTCTGCCATTGATGGACAATACTTTTTGACCGGCCAAGATCTTGTCATTATCAGAGAAGTTTCTGAGGACATAACTGTTCATGCCATCATAGTAAAGATCGAGTGGTAGGAGCTTTGATGTAGTATAGAAATTCTCAAGCACTTGAGCATTGGGGGTGAAAGCGAAATGGCCATCTTTAACCACGACTGAGGTAGAGGCAATTAATCTAAAACTTTCAGGGGTAGTTAACGGAGCATCAATATCCTCTGATAATTCTTTGAAAAATTTATGAATGGTTTCTTTATCAGAGTATTGATATAAATTCGGATGATACTTTTCTAAATTTAATTTTAAGAAGCCTAAATCTTGGGCAATTTCTTCTTTCGTAAAGCTAAGATTTGAATCTTGGGTATGAAGATTAGTGGAAAGAAATAACAGGAGTGCTAAATGTAATAAAAATCTATCCATGCGAATGGTTGGTTTGTGCAACTGTTATTCTAACGTGTGTTTGAAACTGAGAAGTATGCTCAAATAAATTTATGAGTTAACTGCTAGTTTTAAAGTGGAGATTGAAATTGGAGTCAGACAATATTCAATCAATTAAAAAATTCATTAAAATTTAATAACTCACTGATGCTTATGATGATGTCATATTTACATTGCTAGACTCTTAGGGTGATACGTGTAATTTCCGTTAAACCCCATGTCAAAAAAACACATCTGTTTGATGGATTAATGTTTATCCCCGATTAAGTTATTTGTTAGACAGTTCTTGAATGCAAGCTTCTCTAATTTTCCAAATGGCTTTAAAATCTTTTGGGATATCATTTTTCAATATCCAATTTTTTAGGTAGTTCTTATGATACTCAACCTTGAAATCTGTAATCTGTTCTGGGTTGATTTTGATTTCTTCTAGTATGTCATTTTTTAATGTAGACAAGTCAGAGTCGATTTTGGTAAGATCAATCTTTTGATCTTTTATCTGGAGATAGCAATGAGCTTCTGGGATGTAACTTAAATTATTTTCTTTGATGTGTGGACCTATTCCGGGAGTATTCCTTTCATTCATTTTATAAAGGCAAAGAACTAATTGAACCTCCTTAATTTCATTTAAGTCCATGAGCATTTTTGCACAAGCATGCTTTGAACTACAAGTACCTTTTTTTTCTTTGATGACCAAACTTAAATCCTGACGGTTCAAGTTTCTACCGTAAGGCAAAGCGCGTATGTAGGATAGTAGTTTTCTTAGATTAGTAATTTGACGTTCCTTCAGTAACAATGTTGTGGAATCTTCAGAAGTTAATTTCTGGTCTAAGAAATCCATTGGAAGTTGCTCTTCTGGTTTCATTTAATTTTTATACTCTATTACGATAACTACCATTCTGTCTTCAATATTTTCGTGATGCTGGAACCTATACGTAGAAGATATAAATTACCAGGGAGCATTGAAGTATCTATCATTGATTCCGGCTCTGTTAATTGTCCTTTAAGGAGAACTACTCCACTGGTAGAAATTATTTCATAATTGATTGAAATTGTTTCCGTCCTAGTTATGGTCAAATGATTATTGAATGGATTGGGAGACATCTTAAACGGTTCTCCTTCATTTGCGAAAGCGTCATCAAATGAAGTGGTACAATCAATCCGCCCCGTTAAATCATGCTGAGATAAAAAATTCCAAATCCTTTCGTTGGCATCTATGTCCATATTCCCAAAGCTTCCGGGCCAGTCATGTCCTCCATCAATTACTTTTAAATGTTCTACCGAAACACAGCCATCTCCATTCCGCCAAACTTGTTGCTCTACGGTTGAGGCGTCAGAACTATTGCTGTCTGGTAACTGATTGATAATGGGCGATGTGTCTGTGTTGTTGTAGGTTGACCAAAATTCATTGGTGTCATCAAGGGAAACATAAAATAGGGTGCCAAGCCAACTAATGCCCTCATAATCATCTTTGGTTCCATGTATGGTCATCACAGCGGTGGGGTGAGATGGAGCGCATTCGTTAAAGGTGTCAATGAACATTGATCTGGCAACAACACCGATGGCTGCGATTCGATTACTTAATCGACAGGCAAGTTCAAAACAAAATTCACCACCGTTGGAGTAGCCGCAGGCATAAATTCTTTTATAGTCTATGAAATATTGAG
Source organism: Saprospiraceae bacterium (assembly GCA_020627785.1). Taxonomy (GTDB): domain Bacteria; phylum Bacteroidota; class Bacteroidia; order Chitinophagales; family Saprospiraceae; genus JAHDBF01. The sequence continues at coordinate 54,656 of JAHDGF010000023.1, read as the reverse complement.
CGCTTATTTCCTCAATCATCGCTTCAACAAATCGAGTATCATCATGCATCGTCGGTTGCTTATGGGTCCAGTTCGTTGAACCACCATCATTGGGGTCTTCCAAAGCCTGCGGATAAACTAAAATAAAACCAGCCTCTTCAGCCAAAGGCCTCATGTCTGATATTGCAATTTGCGAATCGATATTTCCTGATCCACCATGAAAGTTGAAAAGTAGTGGCACCATCTCATTTTCATTGTAATTCGCAGGAATATAGATTGTGTATTCTCTAACTTCACCCTCATGCATCAGTGTTTCTTCAATCATCGTTTGTGCATGGAGTAGATTGTTTATAAGAAATAAAATGTAAAAAATCTGGGTTAGCTTTTTCATTTGAATTTTATTTTTTTCATGCATCATTTGCTGTAGATCGAGTAAAACTGCCATCCAATCGAAAAGATGGAAATGATTAACGTTATTAAATTCCATTTTTTAAATCCTGGAAATTTTCTTCTTTCTAAGTATTTGTAACCAATCAAAATACCTGCAAGCATAAAACTGCCAAATACAGAACCAAGTGAGCCCACAAGATTTAATATCAGATCATTTTTTACAAATTCATAACCACTTTGGATATGATTAGAAATCAAAAAAAAGAGAAGTGAAAGGAGTAAGTAGGGTATGCCGTGTTTCATTTATTCACTTTTAGTGTGTCCTGTTAAATTAAGAAATATTTTTCCCGGGAGCGATACTGTAGCGCTTTATAATAAGGTAATTAATTTCTTCTCTATGCTTTCTGAAACCTGCTCAGGTACCTTGTATTCATCAAATAGCTCAATCAGTTGATTTTTTTTCGATTGTATTTCTTCGATTAATCCTTTTGGATTTTTGATGGTAAAGTCATCTGCGATTTTATATACATCATCGGCAGTAATTTTATTTCGCTTGCCATTTATGGATAGCGCCCGGTTAGGGTTTCTGAATTCAAGTAATGGGTTTAGAGCATAAGTCACGTCGTAGGCCGGAGCTAGGTGCCATCGATCTTTGGTTCGATCATAAATGAAAGAATGATTTTTTAGATGGTCATCTGTATTGCCATAGATGATATTAAAGACCATCCGCTTAAAGAGCTCTTCTGTTTCACTATGTGGAATTTTTAAAAAGGAGGCTAGCTTGAAAAGATTTTCGTAGGAAGAAACTTTGGGGTCTTTGTAGTCCCAGCCGGTCATTCCGGTGGCAGTCAAGACATGTTGTTTTTCTCCATGTTGCCGATCATATCTTTTAGTAGCAAAATGCTTGTCTTCAACTAGCTTGGATGGCATCATGTGTATGCCTAAGCTTGTTAATAAAAGATGATAGCAATATTCTACCAATTCCCTTGGGTAGTTTTCTTCATCGTCTAGAGCCAGCTTGATAAGGTAGTGTTCATATTCCTCTGAATATTCCAAATCACCTGGAATTATTTTTCCTGTCTTTTTATTTTCTGAAATCAGAATTTTTGGTCGAGCGCCACCTGCTGAAGTTCCTATCTTAAATATATTGACCAGTGATTGTGTATTTAATCTATTTCCCTGTGTTGAATTTTTGAGATCTAGAACTTCCTTTAGGACTTCAATGATTTCATTTAATTCTATAGAGGCTGCGGAGGGGAGCGTTTTACCCGGACTATATTCAATGGCACCCATGCCTCTATTGGCAATGTAGGCAAGTTGTTCAAGTACAGAGATGTCTGTGGACTTACTGTCTGCCCATGTTTTAAATATGATCGACCCAAATCGATCGGGTAGGGAGTCGGCAAACTGTGGTGGAAGTCCGTTGAATGTCGGCGAATCAAATTGACCAAATAATTGAACGTAAGAGGTGGTTCTGAGAATCCCTGTTTTTGGGAATATGTTTTGAAACTCCGTCCGATTTAGGAATTCTGGGTTGTATTGAAAGGTTGATCTCCTTTCCTTTTCTTTTAGATCAATTCTCCCGACTTCCTGATCAAAAAGATGCACGGTTATGATGTTATTGCCAGACATTAGTACAAGGGTTTAGCATCTAAGACTTGATTCTTTGCCTGTATTATTTCTGTATTTAGCTGATCTAGAAGATCAACCTCCTTTAATACCTTTAGGATGTTGTCTACCGTAAAGTTTTTGCCTAGTTCCAAATTTTGAATGGTGGTCCTAGATACGTCCAGTAATTTGGCGAGTTCACCTTGGGATAATTTTCGCTGTTTCCTGAGGGCTTTTACTAACTGTCCGATCTCTTCTTTTACCTCTTTTATTTCCGTAGTTTTAAACATATATTAAACATTATAATGGTCAATATATGCCAAATCCTACAGATTTGCCAGTTATATTGGTCATTTAATAAAAGTTGCTAATAATTTAACTTTTGTGACCATTTTATTGGTCATTTTAATTAAATTAATAGATAATGATTAATATAATGGTCAAAATTATAGATTAGTTCTATTCATATTTTGAAAAAATACCTTGTTGGAAGGCGGTCCATAAACAGGCGCGCTGACCACTTGCCTTTAATCCTTTATTGGCCCAAGAATTACAGGTTTTGAATAAACTATACCTGCCTTCCGCCTCATAGAATGCATCTCTATAACCTTGATAAGAGACTTCTGTGTCAATGGCTATAAATTGGCCCTTTTCATTCTTAGTAAATCCAGCATGAATGTATTCGACCAATCGTTGATACTGCTCCTCGCTTATGGATATCTTTTTACAGGTTTCACTTTCAGTCATGGCCTTATAATAGGTTGCATGAATCGCCGAACCGCTCAATCCAAAAGCCGCTTTGAAAGCGGTAGATGCTTTTAGTTCTGCCCAAGTAGGTGTATTTAAATAAAAACCTTTATCTCCCCAGCCAATGGCTAAATATTTAAACTCAGCATCATGAGCACCACCTGGTAAATGAGGGACGGTTTGAAACCAGTTGTAGTCTTTATAAGTAGTAGGAACCACTAGGTCAACATGAACACCGTTTGTAAGAATATAAATGTCTAATTCATCTGGTGCATTGATCTCCTCCGCTACTGTAAATTTAGAAAGTAGTAAGGCGGTTAATAAGTAGATCAATAAGAAAGCAAGGATGCCAAGTAAAAATTTTAAGGCCAACCATAGGATCTGTTTTGCAGTGCTTGTTTTATTTTTTTTACTCATTACTCTAAGAAGTAGGTGGCTTGTGTAAATTCTCAGTCAATAAAACCCATCGATCATTTTCTTTCAATAGCACAGAAGTACCAATACCATTTCCCATGATTCGTTTGCCATTAATGATGCCTTTCCAGTTGTAGTCAAACAAGTAAGTAGCCAAGCTTTCAGTTTTCATAATCCATCGAACATTACTCATCTGATATTCTTCACTTTTAATGGCAGCGAAGTTTTTTTCAAAGGCAATTTTTACTTGGGGTTTCCCTTCGTGAAGGGTACCACTTGAAAAAGTAACACAAACTTTTTCGTGGAAGAGTGGATCGACCTGTAACCAATCTTGAGATTTAAGAGCTTGCTCATATTCTTTTATAAAATCTTCAGGAGTCATGTACCTACTGGCTTAATAATACTCATACGTAATTTCCCATACCTCACCTGTAAGAAAGGTTCTTGTTTCACTTAATGGATAATCATCTTCATTTGTTATAAATGAAGACTCATAAGAACCATTAAGATTTATTTCCCCATTACTTTTGAAGCGAGTATCCTTTTGGATATTTTTTTTGTTCGTGACATAAGGTAAATTAAAATCGACGACTCGATTTTCTGCAGATTGATAGATGGAATTACTTCCATCCATTATTAATTCTCTACTTGAAATAAGCGTATCATTTTCAGCTCTATAACTTTTAATGATTAAACTGCAATTCCCAAAGTAATCCATCTGCTGATAGCTGGATAAAGAACCTGGTGTAAAAGAATTAGAGCCACGGTAAAATTCGGCATTAAAATAACCACAGTTTGAATCAATATTAAAATATTTTCTTGTTAGATAATTTGAAAAATTATCTACGTAAACATGATCCATTCTAAATTCGGATTGATCAATTAAAAAATGATAAACTGTATCTTGACCGAGTAAGTCAATTAATCTCACTTTGATGGTGTCTTCAAGATAAGTATATTTTGTTTCTACCCTGGTATTGTTATTGAAAAATTGATTCCGTTCAATAATTCTATTCATTTCATCGTAGGTAAAATTTTGAGTGGTCTGCTCATTATAAGTAATTGTCTTGAGAAGATACAACCTCTCCTCACAGAATTTACCAGTATAACCAGTCGCACATTCACAAGACTCTTCTATGCAATTTCCGCCATTCTGACAATTGATGAATTCACATAAATCTTCATTACACTGCATGGAAAGAAATGCAAGCAGCATCAAGCCAATGGCTAAGGAAAGTTTATTGCTCATATTCATTTAAGTTTTTTCATTTCATATTTTATTCCACTCAATTTCGGATGAGCAAGTAATTGTTCTAACTCTGATTTTGTTCCAGATACAGTCATCGTTTTTTTGCCATCAGGATAGACTCCAGTTAACATTGCATGGTTATATATTTTTTGCCTAGATATCATTTTTTGATGTGGTTTGCCTACTGTATTTGATATGGCTCCTATAATTTTTTTGACTTCCGTCAAAGGTATTCCATTTGTTGCATCGCAGGTAGCACAATATTCAAAGGTCCTATATTCTTTGATCTTTTTTTCTGAAACAACTTCTTTGTATATATCATAGGTCATCAAAGTATCTGATTGAAAGATAATGAAACCTTTTTCATCGGTGGCTTTCAAGGAAGTGTATGAATCTTTAACCAACCAGTCTAATTTTTTTTCAGTATAAAATCCTTCCAAATGAATTTTATCAATAAGCGTTATTGGCGTGGTTACCGTTTCAAAGGTTGCAGGAATAATACGCTGAGTTTCACTAAGATTTACAGAACTTAAATCCATGGTTAAGCTCATCATTTTTTCTGAGTCGATTCCTGGTTTACTTACCTTGCAGGATAGGGTGAAGCTAATTAAAAGCAGTGTGTATACCTTGATCATACCATTTTATTTATTCTAAAAATATTCACTTTATTTCCATGGTAAGTTGTTTGTTGACTAATCGTCATCCCATTTTTTAATGCTACTTTTTCAGAAGGGAGATTGGTTATACTGATGATTGAAATTACAGATTCTGATAATTCATTTGCGAAAGCATATTCCAAACATTTCTTAGCAGCCTCTGTTGCATAACCGTTGTTCCAAAATTCTGGAAGTAAGGAATAGCCAACTTCAAGTTCTTGCACTTGATCAACCGTCTGAATAAGTAAGCCGCAATGACCGATCAAACGCCCACTGTTTTTTTTCAGTGAGGGCATTCAAGCCACCTAAATTATTATTATATCGATGAAATTGTTTCTTGTACCAATTATGGCAGCTCACTTCTGGTTCTTCTTTAGGCATGTTCCAATGCTTGGAAGTATTAGGATCTTTAAAAAATTTCAGCCAAGAATTAAAATCTTCTTCGATGGCTGCTCGAAAATTTAAGCGCGCACTTTCTTCTCTGAAAAGTAAGTATTTGTTTTCTATCGTTGACATAATTGATTGTAGTTCTAAGATAGTACTTAACTCAATTACATGTGATCAATGATAAAAATTTAATTTTTGACTATCATCTAAATTCATTTGTTTCTAGTCAATAAGTTCAATTATCTTATAAACTTGATTTATTTTTTTGACATTGTCATGCAAATGTATTTCTCTTGAATGCTTTGTTTGCCAGAATTGTAAATAATTATGAACAGGGAGCTCCATACAATGGCATCTGATGGATTGGATTATGGGAGCGTTGACCCTAATTAGGGTAGATATGATCCATTGATTTAATAGTAATTTGCATTAGACAACATGGATGCCGCAAATCCTTTGGCATTCCTAGTTTATTTTTAATAAAGTTAATTATCCTAGATTTATTTTTATCCTTCATTTAACTTACCTCTTTAAAGTTCAACTTATACATGATGTATATACTAGGCAACTAAAGCAAGGGGTGGAAAATTTTGATGAAATTTATGAGGAACATTCAGACATGGTGTACAACCTAAGTCTTCAGTATGTCCAGAGCAAAGAACAAGCAGAGGAAATAACTCAGGATGTTTTTATGTCGGTGTATAAGAGTAAGGGAAAATTTAGGCATCAAGCTCAATTAAAAACTTGGATCTATAGAATAACAATAAATACATCGCTCAATTACATTAAGGCTAATCAGACCCAAAAGCGTAAACCTACTTTAAATGCAGTTTCTACTGACGAATTAGTGGTTCAAAAAAACTTGGTAACTTTCGATCATCCAGGCGTGAAACTTGAACAAAAGGAAGCCATGGAGAAAATGTTTACTGCCATTAATCAACTTTCAGATTCACATAAAAATGTGATTGTGTTATTGAAGATTGAAGGATTATCGCAAAAAGAAGTAGCAGAGATATTAAATATTAAGGTGAAGGCGGTTGAGTCATTATTTCAAAGGGCCAAAAAGAAATTATTGATCATATTAAATAAAGAAAAGGAAAATGAATAAATTCTTGTCTAATAAATCAATGAACGATCCACTAGATATATTGGATGACATAAATAAAGTCAGGGCTCCGATCACCATTCGGACAGCCTTACAAGAACGTATTGATCAGGAAAGTATACCCAAACTATGGTGGCTGGCAATGGTCATAAGCACACTTTTAATGTTTGTAGCAATTTTCTCAATTGCTAAATCAAAAAATGTACGCGTTTCGCCCAAAGGTGATTTAGCAGAGTCGACACTTTTCTTTCAGTCAAACCAAGGCTTGTATGACTAAGAGAAATAAATTCTTGTGGGGGGTCATCGCAATGCTGATTATTTCAAATATTGCGCTTTTTGCAATAGGTTTTTTTAAAAGCCCACATGCACATTTACCACCTAAGCTACATCCAAGAATGATGATTGAGACTAGGTTAGATTTAACTCCATCACAGAAAGATCGATATGAAAAGCTAGTAGATGAGCATAGAGAGGTGTTAAGGCCAGCAAAGCAAGAGCTGAATAATTTAAAGTTGGAATTCTATAACTCACTAAAGTCTACAAGTGGTGTAATAGATCCATTTTTTTATAAGGAAAAAATTTTAAGTGCACAATGGAACATTGAAATGATTCATTACAGTCATCTTGAAGATTTACGTAAACTTTGTAATGAGGAACAATTAGAAAATTTTGATGAATTAATTGATGAGTCTAAAAATATATTTGGAAATTTTCAGAGGCCACCACGAGATGATCGATCGAGTGGACAAGAATAACCGCATACGATTTTAAGCAATTATACAATTCAAATTAAGAGCAAGAATGAATTAAGTTTTATAAGTTGATTATAACTAATCTTCAAATGTATTTTAATTTGATATTTGGAGAGACTTTTTTAGTCTCTCCATTTTTATTTGATGTCGTAATAAATGGATGCAAAAGCAAAATGGGTGACCATTTTTTCTAGCTCCTTGAAGATGTTTTTATTTTTTAAACTGGTGAGTCTTGGTAAATGCTCAGCATAGTATATCTGATTGTTTACCATGTCGAAAAGGGTTGACGATAAACTCTTTGAATATTTAAATTTGGGTTTAACCTCTTCAACTATTTTAGCAATTTTTTCTACTAATATTTTATAAGGGAGATATAGGCCAGATTTATTTTCTTGATCTACCGCAGAAATATGATAAGTTTTTGAACTTTCCTTCATAGTAATATAGAATAACGCATTCTCATTGATGTAGTCTATGAGTTCGGATTCATTGCTGGCATAGATCATGCAATGAATTGCCCGCTTTAGCTTCATTTCAGGATCAGATAAATTCATGGTTTGCCTGTCTATAAGGTATCCCACCCATTCCCAATACCAACAGTTTAAATAAAGCAGCAAAAGATGTTTATTTTTAAAATATCGGTAAATAGAGACCTCTGAGGAATCCATTCTTATAGCTAATTTTTTAAAGGTAAATTTTTCAAAACCTAAATCATTGATCAATTCAATTGAATCTGTTAAAAGCCTATTGCCATACTTAGATTGCTGAGGGTCCTTTATATATAGGCTCTCCGGTAAAGAAAAATTCAGTTTCAATGCCATATTCTAATTTTTTATCAAAATAAGTAATATTTATCAAAACAAAAAGTATAACTTGCGGTTATGTTAGTAATACTTACTTAAATATTTATATAAACTAACAAAACCAAAGTGCTATGACTTTTATCATTAGAAACCAAGCGGAAATACCTAATAAGTACATACGATTTTCTAAGTGGAAGATTAGAAAACTGAGCAAGAAATTTGGGCAACTCTTATACTCCGAAATTTATATCAAGAAAACTTCATCCAAGCCAAATATTTATGAGACGATCATCAAATTGGGAGTTCCGGGCCCTGATATTATCGTTTCTGCCAAGTCTGATAGTCTACCTAAACTATGGTCTGAGCTAATGCTGAAACTTAAAAGACAAATGAGAAAGTACAATCAAAAACAGGCTTGGACTTAAGGCTCTGAGAATCAGTTAGTGTTAAAATGAAGATTAATAGATCATAATAGACAAAAAGAAAACCCAAAATTGAACTTGAAGTATGGCGACTAAAAAGCAAAAATCAGTTTTTTGGAGATTTAAAAAACTGTTGCTCATTGAGAGAAAGGATATTTCACAGGTATACATCTACGCATTTTTTAATGGGATTGTAAATCTTACCTTGCCATTAGGCATTCAAGCCATTGTAAATTTAATCCAAGGGGGAGAAGTAACCACGTCCTGGTATGTTTTGGTAGCTTTTGTTATCGGCGGTGTCGCCTTAGCAGGGTTACTACAGATCATGCAATTAAGAATCGTAGAGAATTTAGCGCAGAAAATATTTAGCAATGCTTCCTTTGAATTCGCCTATAGAATCCCGAAAATTAAGTATAGCTCATTACGCGATTATTACGGGCCTGAACTAGCGAATAGATTTTTTGATACCATGACCATTCAGAAAGGCCTTCCGAAAATTCTAATAGATTTTTCATTGGCAATATTTCAGATCATTGTTGGGTTGATTGTTCTAAGTATGTACCATTCATTTTTCATTCTCTTCAGCGTTCTACTATTAATCATTGTGTACTTTATAATCGCATCCACAGGACCTCAAGGCCTGGCAACTAGTATGAAAGAGTCAAGCTCGAAATATAAAATTGCCTATTGGTTGGAAGAGATTGCAAGAAGTAAATTATCTTTCAAGTTGGCTAGTAGCAGTACTTTAAATTTGACTAGAACCGATGACCATGTTGAGAATTATCTAAATTATAGGGAAGCTCATTTCAAAGTGATTGTTATGCAATCTGTGGCTTTAATCTTTTTTAAGATTCTAGTGGCAGCAGGACTTTTAGTTACCGGTAGTGTGCTTGTATTTAATGAGCAGATGAACATAGGACAATTTGTTGCCGCAGAAATTATTATCATTCTAATCATTGCTTCTGTTGAGAAATTAATCAAAACAATAGAATCTATCTATGATGTACTAACTGCTCTTGAAAAAATTGGGTTTGTCTTTGATAAGGACATGGATTTGAAAGAAGGCATTAAGTTGAAGGAATCTGATGCTTCATTTGAAGTATCGCTTGAGAATGTTTCATACAAGTACACAGATTCACCTAGGAAAAATTTACAAAACATAAATTTGGTGGTCCCTGAGAATGACTCTATGCTCATATCTGGTCCTCCGAGTTCTGGTAAGTCTACTTTGCTTAAGATTATTTCAGGAATCTTGGATCCAGCTTCTGGTCTATTAAAATACAATGGCTTCCCGATGGCATCTCTTGATCAAGAATCCCTTAAAGATGAAATTGGATTCTACTTAGGTGAAAGTCAAATATTTCATGGTTCTATCCTTGAAAATATTTCCTTAGGTCGGGAAAAGGCAACGCCGGATAATATAAATCGGGCTTTGAAAATTACTGGCCTAAACGATTTTATTTCTACAGTTCCTCAAGGCTTAAATACCATATTAGATCCTGAAGGCATAAAGATTCCGAGAAATATACAAAATCGAATTTTACTTGCCAGGGCTATCGCGACCAATCCAAGATTGTTAATTCTTGAAGATCCTCTTGATCACGTAGATGTAGATACCAAATCAGAAATATTGCAAAAGCTGACAAATGAAAACCATAGATGGAGAATTATTGTCTCGTCTGTAGACAAGTTGTGGAAAAACTTTATTAAGAAAAATGTCATTTTGAATAAAGGCGAATTAATTCAATCAACTTAAAAGAAGGACATGCTAAATATCAGTAAAATATCCATTTCGAAATATATTGATAGGACACAGTATAAGTCTTACAAGAAACTTGGTAAACGGACCAATTCAAAAGTCTTGAATAGAATCATGTTTGTCACATTGATTATTACCATTGCTAGTATGTTTCTACCATGGACTCAAAATATTAGATCCAGAGGATACGTGTCTACACTAAACCCATACGATAAACCTCAGAACATTCAGGCATTAATTGGTGGCCAAATTCAAAAGTGGTATGTAATTGAAGGTGATACTGTTTCCATAGGAGATACCATTGTAATTCTCACGGAAGCAAAAGCAGATTATCTAGACCCGCAGATTCTTCAAAATACCAAGGAACAACAAAATGCCAAAATTGAGTCGGCCAAGGCATATGAAATCAAAAGAAACTTTCTTAAAGATCAAATGATAGCCCTACGAAATAATCAGGCATCTAAATTAGACCAAATAGAAATTAAGCAAGAGCAATTAAATCTTGAGGAGCAAACATTGAATCTTGAACTGGAAGCAGCTAAAACTTATGAATTGAATGCAACCAATCAATTGCAAAGGATGGAGTCGATGTATTCTAAGGGAATTAAATCCTTAACGGATCTTGAAACAAAAAAACTATCCCTACGTGAGGCAAGTGCTAAAGTTTTATCCGTAACTAATAAATTGAATAAGCTAGAAAATGACCGTAATAATCTTGATCAACAAGTTGTGATTGTAAATTCTGATACCGAAGAAAAACTTGCTAAGATCGAATCTGAAATTAAAAGTTCTGACTCTTACATTTTCTCCTTGCAAGGAGAAACAAGTAAACTACAATCCAAGTATAATCAAATTGCACAAAGGCAAGGATCATTTGTTATAACAAGTCCGATCAATGGGAAAATAAATAAAGTATTGAAAAATGGTATTGGCGAATATGTGAAGCCCCAAGAAAGTATTGCAACCATAGTACCCACAAATTATCAAAAGGCAGTTGAGTTATATATAACTCCCAATGATATGCCTTTAATAAAAAAAGGAAAGAAGGTCCGAATGCAGTTTGATGGTTGGCCTGCGATCGTATTTAGTGGTTGGCCGAATAATTCATTTGGAACTTTTGGCGGTGAAGTATTTACCATTGACAATGAAATAAGCGATAACGGAAAGTATAGAATTTTGGTTGTCGAAGATGATTCTGAAAAGTCATGGCCAGACCTGATTCGAATTGGATCAGGAGTCCAAGGATTATTGCTTCTCAATGATGTTCGCATATACTATGAGATTTGGCGACAACTAAATGGATTCCCGCCAGACTTTTATACTGGCGATCAAGAGAAAAAAATTAAAAGAAAAGCACCATTAAAAAAAATTAAATAATGAAATTCCATACAAGAAAATTAGTCAAGCCTGGAGATTTAAATGCCAACAATACGCTATTTGGTGGAAGCTTACTGAAATGGATCGATGAGGAAGCTGGCATATATGCTATGACTAAATTAGGAACAAATAAGGTGGTTACTAAATATATATCTGAAATCGATTTTGTCAATTCCGCCAAACAAGGTGAGGTGATAGAGATCGGCTTAGAGTTTAAATCGGTCGGGAGAACAAGTATTACCTTCTCATGTATTGCCAGAAATGTATTTTCAAAAAAAGTAATCCTTTCAATAGAAAAGTTAGTTTTTGTCAAAATTGACGAGGATGAAAATCCGGTACCACATGGAGTCACCCTTGAATACATCACTGCAAATAGTAGAGCCTAGCCATGATTGAAAGAATTCAATTATTTTTTTTCATTTGTTTTCTGACTTCTTGTGGTTTTACTTCGGTTTATGCCCAACAATCAGATACATTAATCCTTTCAGATTATTTTGAATTGATTGGTAATAACCATCCGTTGATTAAGAAGGCAGAATTATTTGAAGCTTTTGTTGATGCTTATGATATGAAAGCTCGAGGGACCTTTGATCCAAAGTTGTACAGTTCCTTCGATAGAAAACAATTTGATGACAAAAGATATTTTACAACTTGGAACTCTGAAGCCAAAATACCCACAGTTCTTCCAATTGACTTTAGTGTTGGATACGAAAATAATTCTGGCCAATTTCTAAATCGTGAAAATTTTCTGCCTGAGAATGGTTTGATCTATGGAACATTAAACCTTAGTTTGATCCGTGGTCTTTTGTTTGATGAACAAAGATTTAAAGTTCAGATGGCAAAATTAAAGGGCTTGAAAAGTCAAATTGAAAAAGATATTCTTGTTCGTGAAATTATTTATCAAGCACTATTGGCCTATGTAGAGTGGGTTGCTATTAGTAATGAAAGACAGGTGTTAGGAAGAACCTTGGAAAACATACAAGAGAGACATCTGAATACCGTCCAACTTTTTTTAGATGGTGACAAACCTGGCATTGATACCTTAGAATCAAGAATCAATTTAAATTCCGCGCAAAAGAATTATTTGGAATTGGGTTTAGAGTTAAGAAGTAAACGACAAAAGATAAATTTATTTTTGTGGGACGAGGAAATGAATCCACTCATTTTATTGGATGATATTTCCCCTCAAGATCCAGAATCCTTAGTTGAAGAACTTGAAACATTAGGGTATATGACTAGGCCAGAGTTCTCAAAAGATCCGAAAATTCGTAAATTAGTTAATGATCGTCAGTCGCTGAGTTTGGAGAATAAATTAACCAAAGAAAAGCTTAAGCCTCAATTAGATTTAAAGTATAATACAATTGTCCGCACTGGTGATGCTTCTTTAGAGCCTTCATTAAACTTGAATGATTATAAATATGGAGTGCAGTTTGAAATGCCCATTAGGAATCGAAGTACCAAAAGTGATCTTAGATTAAATGAATTACTTATTGAGCAAAGTTTATTAGAACAAGATCAATTGGTGCAAAAATTCAATACCGAGTATAATCTTCTTATTGAAAATCGAAATGCTCAAGAAGAAATTTTGGATATCATAGAAGAAAAAATTCAAAATGCTCAGTTGCTTTATGATGCTGAAGTTTTGAAATATGGATTAGGGGAATCTTCGATATTCCTTTTAAACAAAAGGCAGGAGAAATTATTAGAAGCACAAAATGATAAAATTAAGATTCAAAAATTAATTAATAAATTACTCAGTGATTTGTACTATCTGAGGTTGGGTCAAGCCTAGTTTAAAAATACCTGTGTTATATTTCAAAAGTAGATCGATGAACTTTATGGACACGATCGTGTCATTGAGGAAGACAGCAAAATACATTACCGAGATGTCCATTTAGATACGGCACTTAATCTCAAAAATCGCCTTCTTACCCATAGGGTTTTGTTTTTAGGGTCTTCTGCTTTTTCATCTAAGTTTCTGCTAATGTTAATATTCTAGTTAAGTACTTTAAGTAAAATAAATCTAAATGTTTAATGATTTAATACCTATCCGTTAATAAATAAGACTACATTGATTTAATATTGAAAACTACGTGGGTTTAAACTAATTGACGTTTGTATAAACTGGCTAATTGGATATTTATGATTTCCTATCAAAAGCAAAATGTCGATGAGTTCACCTTTATACAGTATTCAGAAAAAAACCCTATTCTCAAAAAGTCTTGTTTGGCAAATCAACAAGGACTTTTATCATCAAAATGGCATTGCAGCCTGGAGTGATGAAATAGTTCCACATCAAATTACCAATAGCTCCTTAGCCGCCACGGCTTACGCAGAACTCATTTACGCATTCCTAAAAGATGTAGAATCAGATACCACGTCAGATGAAATTGTTTACATTCTTGATTTAGGCGCAGGTCATGGTAGACTCTGCTATAACATACTCGAACATTTAGAACAATTGATTTTAGATTCAGAAGGGTGTTCAACTAAATACTGTTATGTCTTAAGTGATATTGCAGAAGATAATTTATCTTTTTACAGTAGTCATCCTAAGTTGCAAGAGTACTACAAAAAAGGGCTATTAGATATTTCATATTTTGATGCTAAAGAAAGTCGTGAATTAGTACTTAGGAAGTCTAATCTTACGATAGGGCATTCCGATCTTGAACAGCCCATCTTATCGATTGCCAATTACTTCTTTGATTCTTTGTCAAATGAATTATACTATTTTCAAAATGGTAATGCGTATGATTGTTCAGTCTCCATAGATTCTACTACTGACCCTTTGGGGCAAAGCGCTAGAGAATTGATAAGTGGAATGGAGTTATCCTATCATATTTCAAATATTAAGGAGCAAAATTTTGAGAATGAAATATTCAACAAGATCTTATCCCAATATAGTGAAGAATGCACGGACACCTATATTCTATTTCCAAAGTTAGCCATGGAATGCCTGTCAAATATTTCATCGTTTTCAAAGAAGGGATTAGTCTTATTAACGATGGATAAAGGGTACAAAGAAATTCAAGAATTAGCTGGGAGAAAGAAACCTGACTTTGTTAAGCACGGTAGTTTTTCTCTATGGGTTAATTTTCATGCGATGTCTGAATATTGTGTTTTGAATGGGGGGTCATCAATGTTTGATGCAAACACAAATATTAGCATTGATCTAGGTTGTCTCATTTTGGTAAAAGAACCTTCTGACTTTCATCTTTTTAAGCAAGCATATCGTAAGCATTCAAGTCAATTAAATCTAGACGATTTTAATAATATTAAAAACTTGGTTTATAAGAATTTACCTAGTGTGAACTTATCAGAGTTGCTAGGATTAATAAGGCTAAATTCCTACGACTCATCAATTTTTATCAAACTGCTACCTAGCATTAAACAGTTATCAAAAGACATTTCAATAAAACAGCGTACTAGGTTAAAACAAACAATTATTCAAGTATGGAGTAAGTACTATTCTATCAAAGATGATTATGACCTTTCTTATGAGTTGGGTGGATTGATGTACGATTTAGGTTACTACGATGAGGCATTGGGATATTTTAAGTATTCGTCAGATACCTTTGGGAATAAAATTGATGTGGATTACAATCAAATTTTATGCTATTATCAATTGAGAGAAGATGAATTGTTTTATGAGGCGTTAAATGCAGCAAAGTTAAGATTCCCAGATGCTCCTGCATTTTTAAAATTGGATAATCTAGATATGGGGTAGATCTTTTATTTCATTAAAATTTCTACTCTTTGAATAGTTCAAATGGTTCTTTAAGTCTACAAGTAAAATATATTTCCCCTTTAGTTATTCCTTTCCTTATCTTATTTTCATTTAAGTAACCCCTATAGTTTGGTTCAACATAATATTCAGGAGATATAAATACGATATAGCCATTTAATTTTTCTCCGAGTTCTAGATTTATTTCATCTTGTAAAGTCAATGAAGAATTACTGACTACAAGTTCCAATTGTTCTACAAATGTTGCGTCCGTTTTTTCATATTTGTAAGGTTTGGTTTCATGTGCATCTTCAATATATATTAATTCAAATTGTTTGTTCTGAATTTTTAAGTTGTAAAAGAATCCGCCAAATACCCAAACTCCCATACTTACTTGAATGGTGTCGTTTTTTATTTCACATCTACATTTTGTTGAAATTGTGTCCGGCATAGAGAACGTCTTGTCTACTACAATTGAATCTTCTTCTATATATTCAACAAAATATCTTGCCCGATTTTCCTTAAAGTTTATCTGTTGTTTTAGTTCGTGTTCTTGATATTGTTTCTTCTTCTCTTGATCAGCTGGTGATTTTACTAAGACTGAATCAGCTTTCATTAGACTGTCAAATCTTTCATAGCTTTTTTGGTATATTTCATGTTGCTTAGTTTCTAAAGAGGTTAAGATTTTAAATTCTTCCCATTTGTCAATTTTTTTTATTTCGTATTCTATTTCAATTTGACCGATCGAATTGAATGCAAATAGGATTAATGGTAAAATGCCGATCATTTTCTTCATTCGTCATTTTCTTTAAGGTGAAGATTCATTCCTGGAACTTCAATTTACAATATTAAACCGGATCCATGATACATAATACCGTAGCCATTCCAATTCCTTTAATGGCTGGAACCTTAGTTCCATCATCCTTGGTGTGAATAATTTTATTTACCGTCCAGGTAAATTTATCAATTGGAATTTGAGTCTCAGATATTTTATCCATCAATTCAGTTTGAGTTCTTACCCAGTTCATTTTTTCTAGTTCTGTTGTAACATTGGGTCGTGATTCCTTAGAAGGGTAGGTGACCGTCCAAGAAACTGGTATGTGAAATTCATTTTTATACATGTTTTGTAGGTCATCATTTTCTATAGCTTCATTCCATGAAATATCTGATTCAGGGAATTGTGTGCGCATGGCTTCTGCAATTTCTGAATCCCCTGGTCGATATCCTCTTTTATACACATAAGGCCAGTAACTTGCCTTTAATCTTTTCGGAGTGAATGAATCTTTCGGCGTATCAAAAATCACGAAATGAGGGCTACTGTAAATTTGTGGTTCTAGACCGTGCGATGGATTGAAAAAACTATCCAAAGCCATATTGATGAAGGGGTTTTTCCCTATTCCACATGCCCAGAAATTTATCTTGGTCAAACTATCAATGGCATTTGTTTCTAAACTGGGGAGCCTTCCTTGCAACATAGCTTTCACTAAATTTTTTGGCGTCGCTCTTGGGCCTTCCGTCTGAATTGGTAAGGATAATCCATTGTATGGATTACCATGTAAAACTATCTGTATGTTACTATATTTTTCCGTCTCCTCAGTCTTGTTTAAATAGCTTATAAGATCTTCCAAACTTCTACAAGACTTCACTAGCTCATCTGTTTTCTCTATCTCATCATATAGAAAATGTTCTTCCGCTAGGGTGAAGTATTGGTAGCCTGGTTTGTCCTCTCCCATCAAGAATGTGATTGATTTTCTTTCTTTCGCTTTCGCAAATAAATCATCTTGCTTTTTAGACTCAGCTTCTATATTGGTTAAGAATAGAGCGCTAGAAAGTCCAATCGTTAGTGCTACATAGCACAGTATTCTTTTGGTCATTAAATCCATAATAAGGAGATATTTATGGTGAATGTATTTTTATTATCAATCATCAGATCGTTCAATACTTTTTCCAACTGCTTAATGAAAGCATGATTCAAACTTTGGTTTTTTCCAGAGATGCTCCATGTATCAATTTCTGCATTGTATTGTATGATAATAGTATTGTGATTCAGAAACTGCTTTTCTTCCTCATTAAAGATTATTTTCTGCTCAATCAATTGCTTTATCGCCTGCTTGAAACTCTTGTTTGCATTTCCTTGAACATGAGCAAATACTGCCTGCTCTGTTTTTGCTGCTTCTGAATCCTGTACGCCTTCAACCGCAAGCTCAAATCCTATGGCATGATTCGTTACTCCTTGCGGTAGAGGCAAGGTCTGCTTTACTTTTTTTAATTGATCTGAATTATTATTTACAATCTCTTCTTCAACTGCAACAAAGGAAGTGTTGCGTGTCAATAGATTATATTTTAATCCTAATTCTGTGAGTTCTTTATCACCTTCTTGGTTCTGTCTCATTCCACTGAGGTCATCAATGTATCGAATCTTTTCTCGAGCCCACAAGTATCTTATCGGTGAATTGTTCATGGTTGCTACCTGTTTTTTCATTTCTATATGTTCCGTGTAGGCCTTATTTCCTTGCTCCCCACATATTTCTATATGACCCTTTGCATTTCCTCGATATTTTCCAAAGATATATAGCGGACGCTCTGCCAAAAGATCAGGAATGTTATTAGGGATTACATCGTAGGCGTCGAAGTCATTAAAACTTACCTTGATATTTGTTAGTACAGGTGTCTGAATGTATTTTCTAAACTTATCAGCAATTGGCGTCGCATACTTTTCTTCCGTTACCACAAAAGCTTCTCCTCTTCCTGCATGAGCGATTCCTTCAATTAGGTGTCTATTCACCGAACTGCCAATCCCAAAAGAAAAGAAATTACTAGTTCCTAAGTTGTCATGAATGTATTCCATGGTTTCTCTTTCGACATGCACATAACCATCGGTTACAATAACAATTGATCTACTAAGTACATCATCAGAAGTAGGAAGTGTATTCGCTCTCTCAATCGCTGGAAGTAATCGAGTTCCACCACCTGCATTCTGATCATCAATGAAACGAACTGCTTTTTCTAGATTTTTTTCATTGGCGATCATCGATAAGTTTGCCATTACCGTAGATCCACCAGAAAATAACATGACGTTGAATTTATCAATTGGACGCAAATTGGATACTAGATTTTTCATTAATCTCTTAGAGACATTTAGTGGAAATCCTCTCATCGATCCAGATACATCCATCACAAAAATGTATTCTCTGGCTGGAATCTCTTCTTCGCTAATATTTGCAGGTGGTTGAATCATGGTTAAGAAAAATTGCTCATCTCCATGATTATACAAGAAGGTTCCTTTTGCAATTTCATTATTGGCCAATTTATAGCGAAAGATAAAATCTCTATTTCCTCCTTTCTTCTCAGACTCTTGTAGTTTTACTGTTGCATTATTTACGCCAGGGTATGCAATGTCTACCTCGTGAGAAGGGGAAAGGCATTCTTTGATTTGCATTCCTGCATTCAATTCCAAGCTTAGTCCAAAGTCATAGCTTGATTCTTTTCCTTCCTTGCTATAAGGTGTCTTTGTGAAAACTGATTTTTCATTGGCATGTTCTGGGTCAGAAAATCTAGGACCTACAACGGTGGGGTACACAAATTCATACACCTGTTCTTCCGGAATCAAGAATTCATTGTATTGTAAAATTACTTCTATGACATCGCCAGGCATGATGTTCCCTACATTCATTTGGAATACATTTGGTCTGTGTTGCTCGAGTAGGGAAGTGCGTTTACCTTCTGCCTTGGCTTTCTCGTAAGTCTGTCTAGCTTTTTTCTTTTCTTGAATTTCTGCCTCAATGATTCTATTCCCAATTTTCATCTGCATAGCATAGACGGCAGTTCTAGTAGAAGCTGGAAATACATAGATGGCCTCTATCGGTTCTTTACCACCATTCTTATAGGTTTGAGTCACCTTCACATCAGCGATCGGCCCTGTGATATTTACCTCTGTATTGGTCTTTAGTAAAGGAAAATTTTCTACTTCTGTGTTTTCAGAGATTACTTGAAAATATGGTGATTGATTAACATCTGTGTGCCGTTCCTGTGCTTGAAGTCCAATTGTCATTAAAACAGCTAAAATTATTACGATAAGTTTCATGGTCTTTACTTTTGAATGAAAGAATGATTCAAAGATGGGCTATCAGGAGCTGCGATAAACCGAGGTATTAGAATTCGTCGTTGGATTTTGTGAATTCGTTTTCCTTTCTTTTTATCTGAGATGAATGTTTATTCTAAAAGACTTTTGCGTTGGAATGATAAAACATGGTTTAACTCATTGTTTTCAGTTAATCGCAATTAACCAATTTATTCAATTATTGGAAAGAATGATTGTCTATGTGCTTTTTGGCAATTAAGTTAGTTGGTAAATACTTTGAATTAAAACAACATGCGTTTCCAGATTTCTAGTTTTTTTTGTTTCGACTTAAATTTATCTGCCTGCTTCTTAGTAACAAAACTGCTTTAGAATACTCTCACCTAGTAGGCATGAAAATTATACACACTAATTTTTTTTTTAACCCGAGTTCGAAGATGGTCACATCCAATTCGTTCCAAAAAACCAATTTTTTCAATTTGACCAATGTGATTGATTAGTGGTATAATAATCAAATTGCATGCATCCAAAATTTATCATTATGAAATACTTTCAAACCTTAGTTTTCCTATTTCTTTTCTTTTCTTTTTCCAGTCTTGCCCAAGAAATAAATCATGATCATAAGATTACTAAAATGTGCGGTCATGGAGATCCATACATTGAAACTGAAGATCAAGATCCTGCGAGAATGGTTTCTGGTCATACGACGAGCTGGTGCACACCGTTTGTCATTGATATCGATGCCGCCGAAACTTTTTATTGGGAGTATGTTACTGACTACACGAACGTAGCCACCATTACCATTGATATAAATATTACTAACTTGACTTCAGGTGGAGTTCCTGTTGATGACCTCATTTTAGTAGATGATGGAACTGGGAATGATGCCGTTGCCGGCGATGACATTTTTGCCTCACAAGATCTAAACTACACTCCTACAAATACTAACATTAACCATGTGGGTGGGGTTTTTGTGAGATTTAGAGATGTAACTTATACTTATAATGATGGTACTACTCAAGATGTTAATATTGATCTAGGTTCAGGATTTAGATATGTGTTTGGTAGTAATGTTGATATCAATCCCACCGTTGTGAATTTAGCACCAGACATGCAATACAGTTCTCATGTCTTCAACATCGATATAGACTTGATAGGTCAGAATCCTTTTTCAAGTGATGCCTTAAGATGTCAAGATTATTATGCACACTTTCCGGATACCAAAGATGTCCTCATGTTTTCTACCACTTATGCAACTCCTTCCGGTCCAGCCGCTACTTACAGTACAAAACAGATTGAATACTTGAGTGGAGTTCAACATAATGTTTCACCCTTTGATAATTCAGCCACCTATGGAAGCGCTGGCGAGTTGAATGGAATCATGAAATTTTATTATACACATGGAGGTAGTGCTTCCTTGGTTAATCATGAAATGATGCATCAGTGGGGTACGAATATTGATCCAGCTCTACATCTTACTATACCTGGGAATCATTGGAACATTCATGAAACTCCAAGTAGTGGTTTTGGTTCTGGGTATCAGAGAACGACCATTGATGATGTAGGAAATGATTGTTATCATGCATACAACGTAGGTTACACCTCTACCTATAGCGAGTTAGAACAGTACTTGATGGGATTGATACCAATTACGGATGTTACCTTCCCGATTGAAGCCATTCAAAATCCGGTGTGGACTAACTCTGGAAATTGTACTTGGACGAGTACGGATGGATTGATAAATGTAACGGAAGCAGATTTTCTAGCAGCTATGGGCCCAAGAGATCCACAGTGGAATGTAGAACAGCATGATTTTGAATCTGCGATGATTGTTTTATCTCGTGGACTTTTGACGCCAAAGGAAATGTCATATTTCCAATGGCAAATGCAACAAAACGAAATGTTAATCGGTGATCCTGATCGAGTTACGTCAGGTTGGTCTACTTACAATTTTAATGAAGCTACAGATGGTAACGCTACTCTAACTACAAGACTTCCTTGCCCAGGCTCTAATGTAGATTTAGTAATTACAGATAATCCCATCCCAGTAGATATTTATTCTGCTGCAAAAAGCATAGAGGCAAGTACGCCAACTGCAAGCCCTGGAAATACAGAATTTAAAGCTGGAGAAGAAGTCAATTTAGAAATTGCTTTTGAAGTACCTAGTTCTTTGAATTTTGAAGCGCTTATTGAAAATTGTCCATAATTAAATAGAAATATTTTTTATGGATATGGAAGCCATGAAGGCATGAATAAAGATTTGTGCAATCGTGAATATACAGTAGCGGTTCGACCAAAAAAGGTTGAACCGCTACTTTTTTATTCTTTTGGTAATTTATTAAAATCATTTTGCTAAACTCGATTATCAATAAAAAAGAATATGTTTTTTTGGGAAATTCAATCAGATTGATTCACAAACTCATCATTATAAAAATTAGATTCTTAATTGAATTCAATTAGATATACATATGAATATGTATATTTAAATGAACTAAAGAAAAAACTAATTTTATGAAAAAACTAAATCCAATTACTAAATGGGGGTTTTTTGCCCTTTTCATTTTTACATCGTTTTCACTTTCTGCCCAAACAGTAAGTGGAATTATAACAAGTGCCGATGGCTCGCCTTTAATTGGAGCCACTGTAGTTGAACAAGGAACAGATAATGGGACCATTACAGGTATTGATGGTTCTTATTCTCTAAATGTTTCAGGTGATCCTGCAATTCTAGTAGTATCATATACGGGCTATTCTTCAAAAACCATAACTGTTTCAAACGGTCAAGGGAATGCCACATTAATGGAAGGCACAACACTAGATCAAGTAGTGGTTACCGGTACGAGAGGGAAAGCTAGAACAGTTCTAGGAAGTCCAGTTCCAATTGATAATATCAACGCGGCAGAACTGAGAAGATCTGGCCAAACAACCGTAGATCAGATGTTGAATTTCAAAGTACCTTCTTATAATTCTTCTAATCAGACGATCTCTGATGCAACAGCTCACTTTGATCCTAGCGAACTTAGAAATCTTGGTCCATCTAGAACATTGGTGCTTGTAAATGGGAAAAGGAAAAACCAGAGTGCATTGGTTTATGTCAATGATACTCCAGGTAAAGGTGAGGTAGGAACGGATATGAAATCTATTCCGGCGGAAGCAATTGAAAGAGTTGAAGTTCTAAGAGATGGTGCAGCAGCACAATATGGTTCAGATGCCATTGCAGGTGTTGTAAATATCATACTAAAGGAGCGAACGGATGGAGAGATAACGGTTAATTCTGGTATTACAACCTTAGGAGATGGTCTAACGTATGATGTCGGAATCAACAAGGGTTTCAAAGTAGGAAATAAAGGATTTGTCAATTTAACTGGTTCATTTTATCACCAAGACGAAACAGATAGAGCAGGAGAGCCTGGAGGTGACGGACTATTCGGAGTTATTTTTGGAGATGATGATATACTCAATGGAACGCATCCATGGATACAAGATAATCCTGATCTAGGAATGACCATAGGACAACCTAATTATTCTAAATTCTCAGCGCTTGCAAATGCAGGACTTCCATATGGAGATTCTGGCGAATTTTATCTTAATTGGGGTTTTACATTTAGAGATGGAACATCTTTCGCTTTGTATCGAGCACCTTATTGGATTACAGATGATGCAGGTCTTTTAACTCCTGATGGAGAAGAATACCAAGGCTTCCAACCAACATTTGAGACTGCAATTGGAGATATAACATTTAACGCTGGTACACGAAATGAATTTGGAGATTGGTCTTCTGATTTGAGTTTTTCTTATGGAGCTAGCACAGTTGAATATGTCATAGGAAATACCATAAATCCTTCTTTATTACCAAACAGCCCTACAGAATTTGATGCAGGAGCTTACTCTTTTGAAAATCAAATATTGAATTATGATCTTAGTAGGAGTTTCAATAACTTATCGTTGTCCGTTGGAACGGAATTAAGAAGAGAGATTTTTGACGTAACTGCAGGACAAGAAGAATCATATGTAGACGGTGGTGCTCAGTCTTTCCCAGGACTTCAACCTTCAAATGAATTAGGCGAAGACGAAGGAACTCGAACCAATGTAGGAATATATGTTGGAGCAGATTATGATCTATCTGATAACACCTTATTAGGGGGTGCAGTTAGGTTTGAAAACTACTCAGATTTTGGAAGTAATCTGTCTTGGAAGCTAAATGCTAGACAATACATTGGAGATAAAAAAGGTGCCATCAGAGCTTCTGTTAGTACAGGCTTTAGAGCTCCTTCATTGCACCAAGTGTATCTTAGTAATGTACAAACATTAGTTTCAGGAGGTACAGTTTCTAATCAAGGAACTTTCAACAACGTCAGTGAAGTTGTTCAGAGTTTAGGAGTGCCTGCATTGGATGCTGAAACTTCATTTAACATCACTGCCGGACTTACCTATAAATTGACAGATGAACTTACGTTCTCAGGAGACTTTTATAATGTGACGGTAGACAATAGAGTTTTGTTTACTGGTGAGATTGGATTTGATGGTGATGACACGACCACTAATCCAGTGGAAGAAATTTTGTTGGCAAATGATGTTACCAGTCTTAAGTATTTCGTAAATGCATTGGATACTAAAACGACGGGGTTTGATGTTGTCTTGAATTACGATACGCCTAAATTTGGTGTTGTACTTTCTGGTAACGTAAATGAAACTACCATTGAAAATGATGAAATCGTATCACCTGGAGTAGTTGGAGAAGAAGGCTATGAAATTCTTAATAGAAAAGAGCAATCTAGAATTACTTCTGCAAGACCAAATCTAAAAGGCCTATTAGGATTAACTTATAAAATGGATAAATTTAGAGTAAGTCTTAATAACACATATTTTGGTGAGGTTACTTGGCAGCATGCAACCATTCCTGAAAATGATCAGACCTTTGGTGCTAGAGTAATTACGGACTTATTGTTTGGCTACGATATTTCTGAAAAATTCAGAGCCAATTTAACAGTGAATAATTTGTTTAACGTATATCCAGATGTAATAGATACAAAAGGTGACTTTGTTACTGACCTTGGTGGAAGATTTAAATATCCTTGGGAAGTGAATCAGTTTGGATTTTTAGGAACCATTGTAAAAGCTGGTCTCAGTTTAAAATTCTAATTGAATTGAAATATAAATGATAGAAAGGTCAGGTCAATACATTTTGGTCTGACCTTTTTATTTTAGTACTAATGAGTAAATATGAATCAACTACTTCTTTCGAAACTTTGATCATAGATTCTATTGCATTTAGATAGTATATCAACTAAACCAAGTAGTTTAATACAGTTCCATATTATTCTCTATTATGAAATTTGCTTTCGTGTCTTAGATTTGAATACACCTTTAAAGTATTCTTAATTAATCAACATCTAGATTCTAATCAAAACAATTTATTTAAGTTTAAGTTGACGATTTTTTGATTCCAACTTACTTATTTTTTGCCCCATGCGAATTTTTTTGATATTAATTTTAGTCCTTCTTCTCACCTCCTGTCAACAGCAAGTAATTAAATCGAAGTCATTAATAGTATCAGGTCATACATCTGATGATGCAGAGTATTTAATCTTAGGTAATGACACCATTGAAATCAAAAATGGCATCTTTCAGGATACATTCGAAATAGAAGAAGATTATTATCAAAATGTAAAATTAAGTACATGGAAGTGGGGTAAACTTATTTATTTAAATCAAAATAAGAACCTAAATATTGATCTTATAGAAGATGGGATTAAAGTCGTCGATGATCCATTAAATACTTTTCTTTTAAATTCTGATTCGATTCTAAAACCATATTCCCTAAGGTGGGACATGGAAGAAGATACATTTCGAAATACAATAGCCTCTGAGCTTGAAGTTAATTTTAAGATCATTGATGACGCTTTCGCAAATGTTGATTTATCAAATGATGTACTAAACGAACTAAAGTCCATTGAGAAATTAAAGGTAGCACACCGCACAGCAAACTTTATTAGCTTTCAAGAACGGAAAGGAATCTCCATCGACCGTAGCATCTATGATTTTTTAGCTGAAGTGGACTTGAATAATAAACGCTTGGAACATCAAATCAATAATAGAAACTTTCAATATTATTATCTACTTGATAAGGTAGATGAAGAACTGCCAGATTCTATATATCCCTTCGCTGTGATTGATACGATTAATAAATATTCAAAGATTGAAAGTATTCAAAAAATGATCATTTCTTCTGCGATTAAGTCTTCTTTTTATAACGAAGAAGTCGCGCATCAGAAATTGCTTTCTATTTATGAAAATGATTTTGGTAAATTAAATAAGGGTGATGAATTACTTTTACTCTATGAAAAGACCAAAAAATTAAAGCCAGGAAGTAATGCACCAAGTTTTGGTAAATTAGAAAGTGAATCTGGAGAGATGGTGGGTATTGATGACTTGAAAGGAAAAAATATACTCCTCACAGTCTGGGGTACCTGGTGTCCTTATTGCCAAGAAGAATTGCCTGCTCTTAAATCATTGATTGATAAGTACGGTGATAAATTCACAAGTATTGGAATTTCTTTTGATAAAGACAAGGAGAAATGGAAAGCATATATTGAAGAATCAGAATGGGATGCCATTCATCTCATTGATCCTGAACGATCATCTACATTTAAATCTAATTATTTAGTCTCTGGGACAAATGTTCATTTGTTAATCGATAAAGAAGGTGTTATTCTATCAAATAAAGGTGTAAAACCTAGTACAGAAGAATTAGAAAATTTGATTAAAATGTTAAGGTAGTTTTGACCTTTTTTTTAAATTAAAGGAAGCAAGACCTCCTTTGTTATCATCGAAATATAATAACTCGATAATTGAAAGTTGCCTTGCTTTGGCGAGAAGATATATCTTTTAGTGTCCTATTTCATGATGCTCCAAAAAGTTGCTACTTCCCAAGTATCCACAGCATTCATCTTTATCCAACTTTCCTCCGCCTTCTTTTTTTCAATTTCAAATTGTTCTTTCGTCAGTCCTAAAGATTCGTCGAAGATAAGCTCTGGTTTTTTTTGACCATTTAGGATGAAGCGATTGAGAAGTTTTCCGTTGGTACCTAGGACTGCAGTCCATTGGGTGTTGTTTGGGTAGATTTGTAATTGAGGTATTTCAATATTTGGTCCTTGGGCGTATATAGGATCAATCTGAGTAAATACTTCTTCCCCTAGTATTGTGATAAATGTTGCCTCTATCCAATGGTCAAAGTCGGGTTCCTTATCCTCATTGAAATCTAGCTGCCATCCAACCCTAACTGGCTTCCCTTCGCGTATAAATTTTATTAATTCCTGTTTGCTGCCTTCAGTAACAAGACCATCAAAGTCCGTGGCTAATACAATCTCATAATTCTGAGCTTGTGTTATGAAATAAGTCAAAGTCAGTATAAGTAGTAATAAGGTTCTCATTTTATTTGCTTTTATTTAGTCTTAAGGTAAGAGATTAATATTACCCATAACTTCCTATTCAATAAACCAGCGTTTATTTTCAATGAACGGAATATTTTATAATGGAATATGGCCTATCTTCAAATAATGAAGAAAGGAAAGCAATGATGCATCGTTCATTTATAAATAACTCATGGATTAAACATTCCGTATTTTGGTTGCTCTACTGGATTGTTCAGTCTTTGCTAATGAGTACTGAAGGAGATTTCGTTTTTTATTTAGCGAAGAATTTTTCTATGATCTTTTTGCAAGCCTTGCTTGTTTATTTCAATCTATTTGTATTAATCCCAAATTTTCTGCTAAAGCAAAGGAATTGGACTTATTTTATTATTGCTTTGGTAAGTGTCTATCTGGTTTATACTTTTTCATTTCATTGTATTCAATTTACTTTAAAGTGTGCTCATCAAATAATACCAAGTGTACATCCACTGAAATTTCCTGATTCCATGTTAAGGTTCAATTTCAGTTTTTGGCAGGTATTTTCTGGTTCAGTTCCATACTCTTTGGCAGTTGCTTGCAGTACGGCTTATTATTTCATTAAATCCAATCAAGAAAAGGAAAAAGAAAAAATTTGGTTAGCTGCTGAAAAATCTAATACGGAATTAAAATTTTTAAAAGCGCAGATTAGTCCACATTTTCTTTTTAATAGTCTTAATAATTTGCACTATTTGATAGGGAAGGATCGTGTACTTTCTGAAAAATATACTTTAAAGTTATCTGAGATTTTACGATACATTGTCTATGAGTCCAAAGAGAACAAAGTATCCTTAGCATCAGAAGTTGACCACATTAAAGCTTACATCGAATTGATGAAAATGAGTATTGAATTTTCTGATAATATTGAATGGCAGGCAACTGGTGATTTTGAAGTTTATGAGATTAGTCCTTTGATTCTTTTGTCAATCATTGAAAATGGCTTCAAGCACAGTGGAATTAAATATAATAAATTAGCAAGACTCATGATTAATTTGGAAGTATTGGATGGAATACTAAATTTGGAAATGACAAATAGTGTTGATCAAAATTTGGCTTCAAGTTCTTTTAGCGGTAGTAGTCTCATGAACCTAACCAAGCGATTGAAAATACTCTATCCTGAAAAGCATGATTTCTTATTTGAGATAAAAGCCAATCAGGCATTTACAACCTTATCTATTGAATTAAGTTGAAGACAACTCATTGCATAATAATAGAAGATGAATATCTCGCAAGATTAAAACTTGAAGAGTATGTTCGTAAATTTGATTCTTTAAATCTGCTCGGAGCTTTTGCAACGGTACAAGAGGCCATTGATTCTAAATTATTAGTAAAATGTGATCTATTTTTTCTTGACATAAATTTGCCAGGCCTGAGTGGATTAGATTTTGCAAAACGTATCGGACATAAAAGCCTTCTTATTTTTACTACTGCGTTTTCTGAATATGCAGTTGAGGGATTTAATTTAAATGCTGTAGATTATTTATTAAAACCCATCGAGTTTGATCGGTTTAAGATGGCCATTGATAAATTTAAAAATCATTACTCCTTACCCCAGGAAAATGAAAATTTTATCATTTTGAAAGAAGGGCGTGATTTGGTTCGATGTAAACTCAATGATGTTCTTTATATAAAAGGGATGCAAGAATACCTCTATTGGAAAACGGAGGGGGGTAAAATTATTTCTTTAGGTTCTTTATCCTCTTATGCAGAAGAATTAAAGCAACATGCATTTATCCGTATTCACAGATCCTACATAATTAATATAAATAAGGTTGAATCGGTTTCAACAAAATTCGTAATCATCAAGGATGAAGAATTACCTTTAGGAGCTACCTATGCTAGTAACTTTCGCGTTCGTTACAAGAATAATTTTTAATTTAGAAGCATCCTACTTTTTTTACTACAAAATCAATTTCAATAATGAAGTTCATTACACCTTTAACGATTGCTTTACTGCTTTCAGTAAGTTGTATTGGACAATCAATATACACTCCAAAAATTATTGATCAACTTTCCAAGTTACGTCATCTACTCGTTAAGGATTCAACTGAATTATTGAAACTTCAAGAAACCACTTCGAAATGGGGTGATGCTCAGTTTCAAAGTGACGAATTTTATGGCGCAGTGAAAACTGTCGGTGAATTAAAAAGGCAATTTAATTTTGAAGACGAGTACATTTTAAAAAAGGTTTATAAACGATTTGAATCCATTGGTATCGAAAAATATATTACGGCTTCAGATATTCAAGTTATCTCTAACAGTATTGAACTTTTACATTTAGTTTTTGAAAGTATTTTTCATTCCAACCATCCTTATTCTTTAAATCCGGAACCCAAAATCTTTAAGGAACTTGAATTCTATGATATTAAACCAAAAGATAGATTGCTATATATTGAAGGAGGAACTGGAATGGTTCCTTTATTGATTTGCATGATTAACGAAGGGGTCAATTTAACCTTGAGTATTCCCAACGGTAAACTTCTATTTGAGATGTCAGAGCAATTGAGAATGGTCGAGTCAAACATTAATATAGAAAATGTCAAAACTGGTAATTGGGAAATGGAGGAAGAGGTTTACGATCGAATAATTGTCAGAAATGTATTCCACCATCTTAAAAATAAGAAGTCTAAATTAAATACCTTGCATTCTGCGCTTTCGCAAAATGGTGAGTTAATAATTTTAGAACCTGATGCGTCATCGAATAAGGCAAATACAATTTGTCCTAAAAGCATGGAATTAACAAAAATAATTTCTACCATCGAAAATGCAAATTTTCAGTTGCTTGATCAACTAAAACAAAGTAAACACTATCAACTTTTAAAGTTTCAAAAGATTTAGAAGTCATAAAACAAATATTCTCAAGTTCTAGAATGGCGAATAAAATAATTGATAAATGGGAATCAATTCCCAATCATGTCCTTAACAATGATGAATTATTGTTCAATGGAATTTACATTCCAAAAGGTGCATATTTAAGCGTTCACAGTGTAGACTTAATTCAATTTGGTTTTCGCGGAATGGCTAATCCACGAATATTACTACGAAATTCTAATTGGGACAATTTGTACGAGTTGGAATTGAAAATTAAACCTTACGAACGTGTTGTTCCTGAGCTAGATTTTTCAAGTGCTAAGTTGGAGTTTAATGACTATGGTGAAAGACATGCTTCACGAAGAGCCTTAGAGGGAATTGTAACTGGTAATACTATGGATAATGTGACGATCAAAGGTTTCGATATCTTTTGTTTGAAAGAAGCAGGAGAGGATCATTATACAGATTTCGAGGAGTATGATGGGACTGATCCAGTGATTCAAGTCAAATATGAAATTGATGTTGATTGTGCCATAATGACTAAGCTTTCTGATGGGAAGTGTATATATTGCCACTACAATGTCGGGCACGAAGGTTACGAAGTTTTGTTTGGAACTGAGGATTTGATTTTAGATAAGGCTTATTTAAAAACACATTGGTTTGACTATCCAATGAAAGATAATAGTCTGAGGGAATGGAAGAAAAGAAGTATATAGAAATAGTTTTAATTATTTCTATTAATCAATAGGTACACTTCCTCAGTTTTCAATCTTAGTGTCTAAATTATATAGGTCTAAAGCGAACATGAAAAACAAATTTAATTCATTGCGACTTTGTTCCTCTAAATGAAACCTCACTGAATTTTCTTCCCCTATTCAATTCCATATTTTTGCAGTAGATGTACAAAGGTACCTTCCAACACTGTATCATTTCCTTGTTCTATGTCCTCAATGCTATTTTTCAAATAAACATCTGGAATGTGACCAATACCATCCAAACTAGTTCCGTCGGGTAATAGTAACTTTTGGATAGAATAGTTGTAGGTCCATCCATTGGGTAAGAATCTTCTGACTGAGGTGGCCGAAAAATCACCGGCAGTGGTGTCACCCAGTTGCTCAACTTGAGGTAAATTTTTCATATGGATTAAGAATACTTCTCCCGCACTTATGGTTCGTCGGTCTGTTAATACCATAACTGGTTTGGTATATTGAAAATCTCCAATAGGTTCTGTATAGAATTCAACTTTGTCACCGAATTCCTCATGGGTTGGTCCATTTCTAGTCTCTGATGTATAGGCGAGATAGCTTTTATCCGCAAAGGCTCCCGCCATTCTGAATGAGTATTTATCACTACCACCAACATTCTGTCTTATGTCAAAAATAATGGCTTTGAAAGACTGGAGTTCTTCAATGATTTCTGCAATTACATCCGAATTTCTGCCACCTTCTTGACCTAGGTAGATGTATCCAATGTCCTTTCCTTGAATTTTTCCGTAAGATAAATTTTCTTCTCCCTCTACTTCAATTCGCCAGTCTAGGTATTTATCGGTGATTAGGCTTTTGCTATACTCTGGTATTGATTTTCCATTGAATTCGTATCCTGAAATAAATGATTCCGTTTCATTGTTAATGGAAGTATGCCCATCATCCAATTCTTCAAGCATTTCAGTGATTGAATCCCACAATTCTTGATCAGTCATTTGATCATTAATTTGTGGTCTATAGATTGAATAGAGGCTATCCCAGTTTATGTTCCTCACTCCAAAGAGACCATAGTTTTTGTCAATGTCATTCCAAAGTAATTCGAAATTATTAATGGGTGTATTCATTTGATTTTCATCAACAACTATGCTTTCGCAAGAAGTCAATAAAGCAAATAGTATTAGGCTTGATATAATTCGCTTCATGATTAAAAGTTTAAATTAAGTCCTACATTAAATTGATTCTTGAATTGGGCCATGCTTTTCTCTTTTCGGACATTTTGCAATTTTAGGTTATAGCTAAGATCTAATTCCAAACGATCATTTATTTTTCCTCGATAACCAGTGGTCCAATCAAAGGCTTGATATTTATTGAAGCTATTGAATTCTCCAGTAAATGCCAACTTGAGAACCTTATCTTCATTTTCAAAAATGAATTCATCAATCGTATTGTAAGGGGGCCTTACTAATATCTGTAAGAAAGGGATCGCTAGTCTTGAATAAATAGACTGCTTGCCATTTACGGAGTATTGAATTTGCGCAAGCATAGCTAGGCCGTGTACACCGGTAAAACTGAATGAATCTTGATAATTCCAATCTAAATAATCAAGACTACTTCCATATCTTAATCCAATATCAAATGATAATTTATCCGAAGACCCAAACTTGCCAATATTTCGGAATAAGCCTAATTCAAGGCCCCCACCAAGCGAAGAACTTTCAAACGAATTTGAAACAGAGGTGCTTAGTAATGCAGATTGAAATAATAATCTCCCATAGAAGGAATATTTATTTTCTGACGAATATCTTTCGTAAGATAAGGCGAGGTTTAAGCCATTAAGATTGTAGTTAAGGTTAGAAAAGTTTTGATCTTGAAGCACGCCCTGATCATAACCTATTTGAATTCCAATCCTATTATTTGAATTTGATGGGGCATCGTTTTGCGCTGATGCTACTGAAATAAAGCAACAGCTGAAAAGAAGTTGGATAGCAATCTTTTTCATTGGTCTTGTTTTGGTCTTATACTAAATAAGTGTCTAAAAAGTGGCTTGGGGTTGCAATCAGGGTAAATTTTTTTGAAGTGCTGGGTTCAAAATTGGGGGTTATAGAATAGAAATCTGAAAATGTCATATTCTTGATTAACAAATTGTTTAATAATTTTATATTAAAATCATTATGTCTACCCACCATTCCTCTTTAGAATTTGATCCATTAATATGAAAAACCTACTCTACTTCTGCTTACTAATATTTGCCTTGAGCTGTACTCAAAAAAAGAAAGCGAAAGTAAAAAGTCCATCATTTATAGATTATGAATTTGTTGTTGAAGGCTTTGATTGGGAAGATACTCCGTATAAATTTTCAAAACACATCATTGACTCCATTCTTTCAACAAAGGGGTCGCAGGCAGCTGCTAGTGAATTTTCATATGTTGGAAATGTGGAACAGGTCCATAAGATATGGGATGGGGATAGAAAGGATAGTAAAGAATTGACACAACTACAAAAGGATAGCTTTGCGCTTTATAAAAGGGAAAGTGCCATTCAGTATATATTGAATCAATCAAAGGAACATCAAGTAGTGATAGTTAATGAGGCGCATCATTTATCACAGCATCGAGTATTTACAACTCAATTACTAGCAGGCCTCAAAGATCAAGGATTTAAACACTTGGGATTGGAAACATATTTTGCAAGTCCTAAAACTGATTCCTTAATGCAGCTTAATGGATATCCTACCATTTTATCTGGTTATTATAGTAGAGAACCTCAATTTGGAAACCTTCTCAGGGTAGCTCATAATATGGGATTTAATTTATTCGGTTATGAAAGCCGGGGACATGAAAATGGGAAGGGTAGAGAAATTAATCAAGCAAAAAATATTCAAGCTTATCTTGAGAAAAATCCGAATGAAAAAATCCTTATTCATTGTGGATATGATCATGGATATGAAGGGAATGTGGGTAATAAGTGGGGTAAGGCAATGGCAGGTAGGCTAACTGAATTTACAGGGATAAATCCTTTGACGATCAATCAAGTTCTTTATTCAGAAAAAAGTAAGCGAACATTGGAAGATCCATTTTATCAATTGACCGATGTTAAGGAGCCTAGTGTATTCGTGAATTCAGATGGGAAGTTATTTGCCCAATATAGGGATGGAGCTTGGTTTGATGTGGCGGTGTTCCATCCACGGAGTAACAAGTATAATAGACCAGCTTGGATGATATATGGTGACCGTCGAGCGGTCGAATTCTCTTTTGAAGAGGCAGAAATTGAAGGACCATGTTTGGTTTTTGCGTATAAGAAAGGAGAGAAAATTGGAGGTGCGGTTCCTTATGATATTCAAGAAACCAATAATAAAAAAGTGACCTTAGTTTTAGATTCTTCTGATTTTGATATCATTATTTGGAATGAGGCTGGGAAGGCCTTGAAGTCTGAATTGAAGTTTTGATTTTTGACGAGCTAATGCTACTAAAATTACTTTGGTAAATACTTTCGTGGAATCTTCTGTTCTTCACTTTCACTATCCCAACTGATGTTCAGGATCCACCATCGGTCTACATCCTTCATTAATTGAATGCTATTAATTCCTCTTACAAAGGGCTCTTTATCCGTACTAGATTTAAAGGCCTGATATGTTGAAAAGACTTGAGTGATCTTACCAAAACTATCAGTTACCCTGTGGATTTCCTCTTCAATAAATCCATTATTTATTAGATACTCCCCAGAACCTTGGATATAATCTTCTGGGGACATATACCTTGCTTCAATCTTGCCTTCCTTGCTTTTTCCCAGTGGGATCAACATGGCATTGTCATAAAAGAGCTGCCGGAAAAGATCCCAGTCTCTTTCAACTCCTTTATCTCCTGAGATTACAGAATAAAGAGTTTTAATAATGTTATCGACTATCGAGACCTGCTCCGAAAAATCTTTCGTTTGACTAAAACCGACTGTGCTAAAAAAAAGTAAGTGAATAATTCTCATGGCTTATTTGTTTTAGCTTTAATCGCATTGCCACCTGCTGTGATACTGGAAGCACCATGCACAGAAATGGTAGATTTAATGAAGTCTTCTTCCGTTGCTTTAAAAATATTGTCTACATATTTTTGTGGGTTTCTGTCAATGTAAGGAAACCAAGTACTATGAATCTGCACCATCACTCTGTGCCCTTTTTTAAAGGTGTGCAAGATATCTTGCAGAGGTACTTTTACCCAGGTCGGCTCATTTTCTTTGAAAGGTTTAGGGATAACATAGCTTTCTCGAAATCGACCTCTGAATGTTTCATGTCTTACAAGTTGCTGATATCCGCCCATAATAATATTGTCAGGATTGTGCTCATATTGAGGGTGGTCTGCTGGGTAGACATCTATCAGCTTTACAATAAAGTCAGCATCTGTCCCCGTCATCGAAACCAATAATTCAGCTAAAATTTCTCCAGCAATTGTTAAGTCTTCATTTAGGACATCCGTCTGGAAAGTGATCACGTCTGGTCGCCTAGCGGCATGTCGTTGATCATCGGTGATAAACTTTCTTGGCGTAAATGTAAGACCCTCCGTTACTGATCGATAAGGTACAGGTCTGCTGGGATCGCTGGTGTAATCAAAGGTGATTTCTTCTGGACCTTTTTCATTGACTAGAAGTTTGCCACCAGCTTCAAAACCTAAAGTTACTGCCGGAATATCTTCCGGTGGCCATTGTTCAAATTCTTTCCA
The DNA here is from genome assembly GCA_020627785.1 of Saprospiraceae bacterium. GTDB lineage: Bacteria > Bacteroidota > Bacteroidia > Chitinophagales > Saprospiraceae > JAHDBF01. The sequence goes on along the minus strand of JAHDGF010000023.1, from coordinate 19,537 downwards.
TTCCTTTGTTCCAGTATCAAAACAAAGTGCCTCTGGTAATTCTGCTTTTGCGGTACCTTTTAGGTGCTCTTGAAAGAATGGAAGCTCAACCTGTTCTTGATAAAAAGCAGAAATATCATCGCCAAAATAAATATGATTTACTATCTGTTGCTTTGTAGGTCTCGCCCAATCTCCATGCGTCCAAGGACCCATCACAAGCTTGTTCTTCGCCTTTGGATTATTTTCTTCAATGGTTTTGTAAATATTTAGTGGTCCATATAAATCTTCGGCATCGTACCAGCCACCGACCGTTAATACAGCATGGTCAATTCCTCTCAAGTGCGGAAGGATCGAACGGTCTTGCCAAAACTCATCATAGTTGGGATGCTCTACGATCTGATCCCAAAAGAAATTGTCAAAATGGAAGGAATCTGTAATGTTAGATAAAGGACCTTGATCTAAGTACCATTCATAGGCATCTGGTATGTTCTGATTATAAAACCTTGAAATCTTTTCTCCATACCATGGTGTTCTGGTCAAACTATCTTTCTGATATCCAAAAACTGCAAAGGCAGGTGTGTATGATTGTAGGTAGGCTCCATGATGATGAAAGTCATCAAAGAAGAAATCTGAAATAGGTGCTTGTGGTGAAGAAGCAACCAAAGCTGGATGTGCATCCGGCAATGCTGCTGTCGTATAAAATCCTGGATATGAGATTCCAAACTGACCAGCTTTTCCATTATTGTTTTCTATGTTTTCTAAAAGCCATTCAACCGTATCATAGGTATCTGAACTTTCATCCACTTCCTTTTTCTTCCGCTTTTTGTTGCCCTCAATATTTGGTCTCATATTATCAAAAGTCCCCTCCGACATATATCTACCTCTGACATCTTGATAAACCAAAATATATCCATCCTGAACCAAGCTCATACTAGGTTGACGACCGAGTCTGTAGTTTAATTTATTGGAAGCATTATAGCAAGTACGATTCATTAAGAAAGGATACTTTTTTGTTTTGTCCTTTGGGGTGTAAATTATGGTGTACAACTTAACGCCGTCCCGCATCGGAATGAAGTGTTCACTGAAATCGTAGTGCTCTGCAACATATATGGAGTCTGAGTTTTGAGCGCCTAATAGAATAGGGAATAAAAAGCATAGAAATAAAGTACGTAGAATCATCTTGGTTGATTTAGTAAGCTCAAAATACAAATTCAACCTGTGAATTGAGGTTTTGTGAAGACAATATGACCGCTTATTCTTTTGTTTCAACCGCTCATCCGATTAAGCGGTATGAGCCAAAAGAATTGCCATATCTTCGAATTACAATTAATCTTTAACTACAATTATAATATAATGAGAGCGATTCCAATTATTGTTGAATAAGTTGACTGAATACACTAGCAATGATAGACAACTTCCAAAAATTGCCTAAGCTAGAAGATTATTCCCATGAAATAAGTATTATTTCTTAAGTGCTTTATGGCTTTACATGAAGCACTTTTTTTAAATACTGGGTTGAATTCTATTACCTTTAAGAAAGAGCTAACTGCCAATTATGCTTTTGAATAGAATATATATCAGTCTGATTTATCTCTTTTTTATTTTGATTGTTTCTGCTAAAAGCATGCAGGGACAAACACATCTCCCTTCCATACATTCATCTCAGCGAGTAACTCCCAAATCAGGATTAAAGGACCGAAAGGTAGAGCAAGTTTTCAGATTGCCTAGTGGGATGTACTTGTTTGTCACTGATAAATTTCAATTTTATTCTGGACGACAATTTATTGGCAAGCCAATGGCTTATCCTTTGGTTAGATGTATGGGAGACCAGCATTTTTTTTCAGAAGATTTTGAAATGTATCAGCTGAGTGATTTTGAAAAGTTATCGATTGAAATTCCGAAGGGAGAAATTATAGATGTACAAAAAGATGGAAGCGGTTTTCTATTTTTAATTCAAAAGGAGAATAAATATCAAATTCATCGATGGGTAGATGATGTTTGGCATCAAGTGTTATCCTTCCCCGCAGATTTTAGAATACAGAAGTTTTCTTCTTTACAAGGCGAATTCTATTTTCTGGATTCTTCAAGAAATTTGCGAAAGCATAATGGTGAAAAAATATGTTTCAATGGGAATGACCTTCCACTTCATGATTTTCCAGCCGATCCACAACTATATAGCATAAACAATCACTTATTCTTTTCCTTTTCAGACAGGAAAGGGATTTTTAGAATGACCGCTGAAAATAATGTGGACACCTTGAATCTAAGATCGGTTATCCATCATGCAAAGACGGATGAAGTAGGACAAGCAATCATTATTGGTCGAAGGCAGGTTGTTATTAAAAATTCCATATTCTTTATTGATACAATAGGTGACTATCATTCATGGGACGAACTATTAAACGTAAACGACATTATCGCAGATGTTGCAAGTAGTAATTTTGTAGAAGAAATTACCTTGTGTGGCTTGAGTGGAGTTGATATCATAAAATTTTCAATAGAAAAGAATTTTGTGAGCGCTTACGCAAAAACAAGAGAAGATAAAAGAGGTTTTGGTAACCTGATTATGGGCGTAAGAAATGATTCAAAAGATCGAGTATTATTGGTTAAGGAGAATAGGCAATTGTTTCTTTGGGAAGAAGGTGTCGTTCATGAAATGACACTTAAAGGCGATGTGCCTGAAGGTCTCTGTCGAGCTCCGATATACAGCGAAGCAACAAATTTATTCTACTTCCCTTCTTACAATTCTAACAGAGATGGTTTTTTGTATTCCATTGATGTAGACGAGCAACTCATAACTCTGGAGGCAAATACGAAAGGTCTTTATACCGCATGTAAATCTACCGAAGGAGAATTATATTTTGCTGGTCATGAATCTTCCGTGTATCATTTAACCGAAGATTCTTTATATTTTTTTGATTACAATAAGGAATTAAAAGGAATAGAAATCTATGCGCTCTTTATTGGTGAGAAAAAGTTGCTAGGAACCCGTCAGGGTTTATTTCAAGTAGATCATTTAAGTGAAGATGGTGTAATAAATACTGTTGAGTCAGTTGGTTCTTTAGACGAAATAAGATTTATAGATTATCATCAGTCAAAATACTACATTGGAACACACGGTGAAGGACTTTATATTTTAGATGATGACTTGAATCTAATTCGTAAAATTGATCAAGAATGTTGTTCGATCAATGAATATGTTTACTCAACTACTGTTGATTCAGAAGATCGCATATGGGTGGCAACCAATGAAGGGTTATTTGTCTTAAATGATGATGGGAATTTATTAGATCATCTCACGACGCGAGAAGGAATTTCTGAACAAGAATTTAATACGCAAGCACTGACCGTGTTAGAAGATGGGGAGCTAATTTTTGGAACAGTCAATGGAGTTACTTTGATTGATCCTTCAGAATTTTATACATCAACGGAAAGAGACTTTTATGTAGAAGCTGTTTTGGCTTATGTAGGGGAAGAAGTGTTCGTCGGGAAAGAGGTCAATGGAAGATATAAGTTTTTAACAAGGCCAGATTCAATCGTGATTAAACTTGAGCAATATGGATACGATGATTTTCAATACAGTTTTCAGGCGAAGAACAGCTTGGTCCATGATAAGCTAAGCCTTGCAATTAATCAAAATGAAATTACCCTCCTAGATCCAAAATTTACCTCTTATGAACTTAGTGTAAATGGTCCGCAGAAAGCTGCTCTGAATATAGATGTTCAGAGGAACGTTCCTATAATTCTGCGAAATGGTTTTCTCTATCTTTTGGGGCTTCTTGCCTTAGGATTTGTCATCTTCAAAATTCAGGATCGTCGGAACAAACGCAAATTGAATGAAAGTGATATCCAACGTCAGCTTGCTGTTATTAAATTGGAAGCACTTCGGTCTCAATTAAACCCACATTTTATTTTTAATTCGCTAGGGGCCATTAGCTATTATATGCAGACCAATGAAAATAAATTAGCCAATAGCTATCTCACAAAATTTGCTAAACTCATTCGTGCTTTTTTGGAGTCATCTAAGAATGAATATATATCATTAAAGGATGAGATCAATCTTTTGACCTATTACTTGAGTTTAGAAAAAATGCGATTTGAGGATTCTTTCGAGTATTCAATTAATGTTGATTCTGATATAAATCTAGACCACGAACAAATCCCTACAATGTTGATTCAACCCTTTGTAGAAAATTCTTTAATACATGGAATCAATAATAGGCAAGACAAAGAAGGCAAAATTGATCTTACGTTTAAAAAAGATGGGAATGATTTATTGTGTGTCATAGATGATAATGGAGTAGGGCGTGCAAGAGCTGAAGAGATAAAAAGGAACTCAATCAAAAGACATAAATCTAGAGGTACTCAGATAATAAATGAACGGATTGAAGCTGCTGAATCAATTGATGGACAGAGCATTACTGTAAATTTTATTGATAAGCAGGCAGAAGGGAAGGCCACTGGAACTAAGGTAAATATTTTGATTAAAAATTAAAGTGATATGAATGCAGTGATTATAGATGATGAAACCAAAGCAGGTATTCTATTAAAAAAAATGGTGGAAGAAGTAGGCAATGGCATTGAGGTCGTCCAAGTATTCACAAAGCCGGAGGAAGGATTGGAGTACTTACTTAATCATGAAGTTGATCTCTTATTTCTTGACATTGACATGCCTGTAATGTCTGGATTAGATTTATTGCGACGTATCAAAAATCCAACCTTCGAATTGATCTTTGTCACGGGTTATGATGAATATGCCATTCAAGCCTTTCAGTTTTGTGCCATAGGATATATTTTAAAGCCAATAGATGAGGAAGATCTTCAATTAGCTTTAGGGAATGCGGAACGCAGAATTAATGGACAGATTTCGCAAGAGAAAAACAAGACGCTTATTGATAATTTAACAGAAGAAAATAGGCTGGATCAGAAAATAGGTGTGCAGACAGTTCACGGTCTTGAATTTATCTACTTAAAAGAAATTATAAGATGTGAGGCTTTACAGAAAGTGACGAAGGTGGTTTATGGCAAGAACGATTATTTAATTAGTTCTTACAACATTGGCCACTTTGCAAAATTATTGAAGGAAACAGAATTTTTCTTAGTGCATAGGTCACACCTAATCCGGCTAAAGAGAGTAGATAAATATCAACGGGATGGAAGTATAGTGATGTCTGATGGGGCGAGGATTCCTTTGGCACGTAGAAGAAAGAAAGAATTTATGGAAGTACTTCAACGCCTTTCATAAATTCTTTCTTCTATCATTCTGCTTTTAATTTTTTGATTCTTCTTCTGAATTATTTTGAAGATTTACTCCTCCTGATCCATTGTTACATCCATCAATGAACGCTTCCATAATTGCTCCTAATTCAGTTTCAAATCCAGTATCCAAGATTATTTCATCCGCTGCATCATAATCTACTTGAGAATTAGCTCTTAGCACTTGGATTGTGTTGATGAAATCCATTGATTCATAATCTTCTACCCCTGCCACTAATCCTGTAAGCATTGCAGCTGTTAAACAAGGTACAGTAGGTACACCTTCAATGATCGTCATACACCATTCATCCAGTGTTCCACCATCTTGTGGGTGTGCATCATCAATGGTGAGTGTCCATATCCCTTGTTGATCTAATCCATCAAAGGCAGATAATGAAGCCATTGAAGCGAAGGTCCCGGAGATGGTTGGACTAGTTCCAGCACAAACATCTTCAACAGTGCCGTTGGTAGATTCATCATCTAGCGTACAATCTATGTCATTTCCTGAACATCCAGAGCTACTAGCAGGTACACCTGGTCTATCCACTAAAACAACAGAGGTTCCAGCATGAGATAGCGTAATGGTTAAATCTCCAACATAGGTATGATCAATCAAAAGATCAACATTTAGATCATCAATTACGGCAGAAGAAGCAATTGAGATTGTTGAAGTAACTGAGCTATTATTTACAATAGTTGTATTATTTGGCTGACAGTAATTTGTACAATTAGCAATGGTAACATCTGCCGTCTGTGTAATATTATCTGATCCGTTTGCATTGGTAACTGTCAATGTAGTTGATACGGTACCTGCGGTACCAGAGGTAAAGCAAAGGCTAGGATTAGCAACAGTTGAAGTGGTGCTACTTAATACTAAGTCTCCCGTAGTAACAGCAAAAGTCCAAGTATAAGATGTTGGTGATCCTGTAGAGGTACTGACGTAATCAATACATTCGCTCAAGCCACAAAAATCAAGCACTGCTCCTGAAGCAGGTGTGAAAGATGCTGTAGGTGCTGAACCTGCACATTCCCCTTGACAAGAAGAATAAGTATTCGTTCCATTCGTCCAGTCGTTGTAACATGAAATAGCATTGGTCTCCCAAGCAGTCTGTGCAGCTATGACATTGCCCATTATGGTCGCTTGATCCGCTGAGAAATTACTCATACAGTCATCATCTACATAATCCATAAAGTTAAATGAGAAGTCGTTTCCTACGGAGGTAGTGCAAGTACCGGTATTCATTGTAGGACAACCAAAATTCGGGCTGCTTTGCGGTGGAGTATCATCATAATTATCACTAAACGTATGTTGTAATCCGAAGTAATGACCAGCCTCATGAGTCAAAGTTGCTCCATTACTATAAGTTGTGTTTCCACCAATCGTTGCTCCTGACGAACAACCACTAAAGGTTGCAGATCCGAAAGTTGTATATAAAACGTAAACTCCGTTTCCGTTGGGGTTAGAACCTCCATTCAAAGGGGCAATACCCAATACACCACTTCCAACTCCCGCGGTTGTTCCATCACTCACGAAAATATTGAAATAGTCATCCCAAGTACTTCCTGGTACTGAAGGCCATGTGTAGTCTCCCACCGTTATGGCAAATCCTCCAATGTTATCTTCTCCCGCCGGTAAATTTTGATCCGCTAAACAGAATTGGATACATACACCATCCTCAGGCATTACATCTCCTCCATTTGGATCAGAAAAATAACCCGGACAATCCGTCAACCAATTACACCAATCGCTCGCATTCGCGTTACAAGATGAAAAATCAAGATTTAATTGGGCAATTTGTTCTTCAGCCGCATCAATAAGACAGGCAGTATTTGCGATTGTTACAGGATTGTTGTAATGCACCGCTACTGGAACGATGATCGGTGTGATACACGGTACCGATGATCTATTGAGGTATAAATCGTGTATCTCTTTTTGCTTTGCTAAAAACTTCTTTGCAAAATCAGGATCTTGCATCAGCTGTTCCATGTAAGCATCAGTTCCACATCTTTCGTGGTTTTCTTTTTTCTGCGCTTGCGCAAATGTTGTAGCACATAGCAAGATTGCTAAAGCCAGGTATCTTAGGTTGTGGTAAGGCATTTTTTAAATTTCCTTGTTAAAGTATGTGATGGAAGTCTGAGCCGCGAATCAATCGGCCCCCTAAATTAAGAGTTTTGATGGATATTTTCAATCAATATCCGTCCGTTTGAAGGATAAATTCATGATTTCGTGTATTTATTGTGACGGTAGATCCAATCGGTAGGGTCATTTGATCTCTTAGGTGGCCAAAAGAGTATCCATAAGCTGCAGGAATACCCAATGGTTGTAGTCTATCCATCAATACTTCTTTCAATGTTTGTGTACCTTCCCTTTCAGGGGTGCAATCTTCGAATATCCCTAAAATAATACCTTTCACACCCGTAAAGAAGCCTGAAGAAATTAATTGAGTCAACATACGGTCTATGCGGTAGCAATGTTCTCCGATGTCTTCTATGAAAACAATCTTTCCATCCGTTTCAATTTCGTGCGCTGTGCCTATCAGAGATACAATCAATGAAAGATTTCCTCCGACCAAAGGCCCCGTCGCTGAACCTTCAACAATCGAGTAAGATTCGTAGGCTGCATCTCCCTTTTTTTTATTGTTTTTAGAGGGTAGCACTTCAAAAGATTCACTTAGGCCCCAGATCGGTTGAAGTTGTTCAATCGTATACTCCGAAAAAGGGACACAGGCTACCTGGGCATGAAAGCAAGGACTCTTGGTCTTTTGGTGGATGGTATTTAGTAGGGCAGTAACGTCACTGTAGCCGAGTAAAGGCTTAGGGTTTTGTCGGATCAATTCAAAATCTAATTGATCAAGTAATCGGGTGGCGCCATAGCCTCCTCTCACACACCAAATAGCTGCAATAGATTCATCCGCGTACATCTCGTGAATTTGCTTTACTCGATGCTCATCAGTCCCGGCTAGATATCCCTCAGCCGCAAGTATATTCCAATCATAAACAGCTTCAAGACCTAGCGTTTCTAGATTAACAACAGCCCTGTATAATTTTTGCTTATCGATTTTTGAAGCCGGAGCAATGAGACCTACTCGATCACCTTTCATAAGTTTCTTCGCCGGTTTTAATTGAATTGATTTAGTTATGGCGGCTGCAGAAATAATGGTTTTATGAAAGTCCCTTCTTTTCATTTTATACTCCAAATTGTGTTAGATGATGTTCTAAATGCTTCGAAAACATCGTGTTCCATTCCGTAGCATTCATCGCACCAAAACTCACCGATTCCATACCTTCAAAATGAGAGGCACCCAATTCTTGAGTTTTTTTAAGATACCCAATCAATCGATTTTTTTCAACCTCAAAGTCTCGCTCGTCTGCGACAATAAAATACGGTGCAGTTCGACCATTCTTTGAATAGGGTTTGGAACCTATTACGGTACTTTTTACAAATAAATTTAACATGAAGCGCCCAAAGGCACCTGGCTTATCAACCTTTCTTTCATTGTAAGCAATCTCGTAGGAGATACAACTATGGGCAAGCATTTGGGCAACATTCATTTTGCCCCACTGCGGTTGGGTATCAGGTTTAAGTTTGTTGATTCTTTCAATCGTCTGTTCAAGCCCAGATTGTTCAAACAAATTTTTCATTGCAATTACTTGGATAGTAGTTTTTTAAAAATGGATTTCTTTTCTGATTTATTGTGTTTCATTTGAAATTCTTCCAAAGCTTTTTCTAGATTTCCTCCAGCCCCAATCCGATTCCAAAAGACTTTAAAATCTTCTTGAATATTTTCGAGATTCATGGTGAGCACTTTCGGTTTATCCTTTAGAAAAGCCTCAATATTGCGATTCACAGTTTCTACATAGTCTAAACAGACTTGTAATTTATCCTCTTCCGTCAGATTTTTAATCGGTTGAAGATGTATCCCCTCCGCAAAACTTCTAATAATGCTACCTCGATTGTCAAACCGTTTCATGAAACTCTGCGCAGTTGGTTGGGCTTCACGTTTTAAATGAACATAGAATGCCTCAGCTCCATATTTCATTTCCAACCGCCCAAGAATCCAACTCAATCGATTGTCTGCTTCTATATGCTTTAATGGATAGTTTAATCTTTCATTACCTAAGAGTCGAGATCGCGTTTCATGTCCAGCGGAGAAGTTGGTAATGAATTTACAAGCTTCTATAAAAGAAACAGAACCCGAACGACCAGTACAAAGGATAAATACGTTCATTTATTTTCTTCTGTTATTTTTTCTGCCAACTTTCTTTTTGCCTTCTTCTGTTTTCTTACCCGTTCTTTTCCCACTTTTTACTGCAGTGGATTTCCTTCCTCCAGATTTTCCACTGCCTCTATTGCTTTTTTTTCTTCCACCTTTTTCTCCTCGCTCTTTTTTTTCTTTTCGTGGACCTGCCTGCTCTTTCTTTTCCTTTTTTATAGGCTCCTCGTATGGTTCATCTTGGTAAATTTGCTCTTGAGGTAATTTGCTAGAACCTTCTACAGCTCTTAAGATTTCTGAGACCTCTTTACGCTGAAGTCTACGCCATTTTCCTTTCGGTAATTTTCCGAGTTTGACATTCATAATTCTTACCCGCTTGAGTTCAATTACCTCATAACCAAAATGCTCACACATTCTGCGGATTTGACGATTTAAACCTTGGATAAGCGTAATCTTGAAGGTTACTTTATTTAATTTTTTAACCTTACATTTCTTAGTTACCGTATCAAGGATTGGGACACCAGCCATCATGTCTTTTATAAAGGCGTGATTCATTGGCTTATGAACTTTTACAATGTATTCCTTGTCATGTCTATTGCCGGCTCGTAATATTTTATTGACAATGTCTCCATCATTGGTTAAGAAGATCAACCCTTCAGAATCTTTATCTAACCGACCGATAGGGAATAGGCGCTCTTTGTATCCAATGTAATCGATAATGTTGTCTCTTTCATTTTCATCCGTAGTACAGACAATACCTACAGGCTTATTGAACGCGATGTAGATGGGCTTTGGTTTGGCTTTTAAGGTCTTGCCATCTAATAATACTCGATCGCCAGGAAAGACTCGATTTCCACCTTTGGCAATCTCTCCATTAATTTTTACTCTTTTTGCTTTTATGAATTCATCTGCCTCTCTCCTAGAGCAGATGCCAGTGCTGCTGATGTATTTATTTAAACTTTCCGATTTTTGATTTGGTCCTTGCGCCATTGCTCTACTTCTTTGTAATCCCTGATTCGTTTGACTCCATTTTTAATGGCGTAATTCTAAATATGGCTTTGTAGTAATTATTGAAAAGTTGGGTGGATTTTGCCGTGTACTTCTCAAGGCCTTCAAGATAATCTAAGGCAAGATTAGTAAAGTCATTATTTTCCGTTATGGCTTCCATTTCTTTTCTCTTCCTTTTTATGTTTTCTTGTTCTTCATCATAAAACTTCTTCAAGTCTTCGAGATTTTTAAAGTTCTGCCTTTCGGCAAATGCAGAAGTATTGTACGATAACTGAATTGTTGTTTTAGGACAGATTGGTTCACTCAAAGTTCGTTCATATCTCATGATTTGTGCTGCTCCTGGTAGTAGTCTAATTTCCTCGTATCCGTTCCCTAATGTTAGATAAGATTTTTCAATGGGGCCTGTTTGGCTGTAGGAGATCGCTGAATCATCAAAGACCAATTTTTCTTCCCAGGCACATTCATTTGCCAACAGGCTAATCGTAAATACATCTTCAGGAAAACCTATGGTCTGAAATCTCCATTTATTCTTATAGGCATGCTTTCTTGCCGTCCGGAAGAGTAAGACCGTATCCTTAGAATTATTTTTAAACTCTACTTCAAATACCAATTGACTTTGATCGTAATTCATCAGTTCAGCTGAAACTATCTCCATCGTGACTTCAGAATTATTCAACTGAGAAAAAAGGCTCAATGGTAAAAGCAATAGGATGATAAATTTAAGCATCGTTCTTTTTTCTTTTAGGTTCTTTAGGAACGGTTTCATCCAGTAAAATGGCTTCCAAGATGCATTCATTTAAGGCATTCAATAGGGGAGTCTTCAATTCAGTAATGATTACACTACAGATCTGCTTCCGATCCCTTTGTTCCAAAATTAAATCACTGTTGGATAAGTAAATCCCTCGCATAAAAGCAAAGTCAATGCCACCTTCCTTGATAGGGTTAAGATAGCATATTCTTGAATTCGAGTAATAAAAAGGTATGCGATAGGCAATCTTAGATTTTAAACCATAGTCATCCACCAATAAATGATGAAAGTACTCTGCAAGTTTTCTCTCTTTGGCTGGTAAATCTAATATGAATTGCTCAACGCTTGACATCTTCAGGCAAGATAATCAAAGCAAAACAAAACTATTCAGAGGAATCTGATAAAAGCTGGTTCAATAAGACATTAAGTTCATCTGAGTTAATCAACGTCAGCATGTGTGAGGCGTTATCAATGATAAGGTCACAGTCCACGTTTTTGATAGGAATCGTTCGATCTTTTGTACCATGAATGTGAATGATGGGTGCCGTGTTTTCAGTTTTGTCCCATTCTAGAATCATCGCAATGGTCCTTTTCAGAAAATATGGATCAAGATCATCCAACATGGAGTCAAAGGTTTCTTTTTCAATTTTTCGATCTGGCTCTACAATGGGTTGTAAAATCTTAGCACCGAATTTTCCCGCCCTAGGACCTACTAGTTTATAGATTGGAACCTTCTTCTGAAAATTGTACCGCCATGGAAGCTCGCTAGCATTTTTGGCACTAGAGATAATGATGGTTTTTTCTGGATTTAAGAAATCAGAAATCTCTGTCGCGAGCATTCCCCCTAAAGAAGATCCGATAAGAATGAATTCAGAAGTTGTATCGATTTGTTCAGAGAGAACTTCTGCATAATCTCTCATAGACATCCCTTTTTCCGGCACTGAATAATCGATGACTTGTAAATTATAGTCACCCTCAATATCTAATTTCTTAAAAAGTCTCCCGTCAGCTCCCTGCCCAGGAAATAGATAAATGTTTTGCTTGTCTTGCGCCTGTGTCGTTACGCAAAAGATGAGTGTGAAAATAAAATGAATTACGGAGGTCTTCATGGTAAAAAAAACGGTGTTGTCAGGTTTAATATTATGCGACTAAAAATCCTACGTTGATTTCTTTTCTCTTGAAAGCCACATATCATAAAATAGGGTCATTATGTGAGCCACTAAACCGATCAAGACCATGGTATCATTCTCTGGATTTTTACGTACTTGATATATACCGATTCCTATAAGAACAAAAGAAATGAGGTATAAACTTGTCCGGTATTTATTGTTACTTGATGTCATGATGGTATAACTACATAATAGTTCTCATCGTATATAAGGCTTCATTTATAGAAGTGTGACATTTTAAGAAAGTTTTTTGACAACAAGTAATCTGAAATTCTACTTAAGTGTAAACGAAGAATTAAAGTCGTCTAAAGCACCTCCATTTATTCTTAAAACTATCTGATAAAACCATAGTTTTTTCTGATATACCAAAATTATGATGCCATGATCTATCGTATTTTAATCCATCATACAGATCACCAAGAGACTCGAATTCTTCGGTGAAGAGATTAAATTTAGTTAACTCTCCTATTTCGTTCCAGTAAATATAGTCTCCTATCTGTTGAATGGCACTGGCTGATTCACTTTCATAAGTTCTAGTTTCTCCCGAATTTAAATCAATTACACTTAGAGGTTTGTTGCTTGTAAATGGAATTGTAATTAGCTTATTTTGGGCTATGATGTTTGGTCCAAAACCTCCACCGGCAGTTTGACTTGAACCCATGGTTGTTCGCCAAAGTTCATTAAAATTACATCTATCAAATGCAATGACTACATCTAAGGCGTAAGCATAAACATTTGAATCATCAAATGTCATTTCCATAAACCAGTAGTCTTCATTAATATCTGAAATATCAATTTCTCTTTTAATAATTGTATCTGGTGTAACAACTATAAAATAATTTAAGTGTAAGTCGTTCTCATCAACAGTGCTGAAGTTCATGATCCAAGAACCATCGCAATACATAGGTGGAGTGCCGTTACTTGCTTTACCATTAATTAGGTCGTAATGTTCTGTGTGTATCAAAGATTCTATAAAGTGGCCATTTTCATAGATAATCTCGTAGAATTTAAAACGATCTATTGCTTCATTTGATGGATCACCACTGAAGGAACATGCTGTAAATCTCTCACCATCAAATTTTAAATTCCAAATGAAATTCTCTAGATGATTCTCTCCAAGTAGCTCTCCAGTTAATTTATCAATTTGATAAATCACTCGATCCCAATTAAATACTAACTTATTATCAATCAGGTGTAATGATGGTCTTCCACCTCTTATTGGAATATCTGATGCAAAAGTATTTTGAAATATCACTTCACCATTTGTCTCTCTAATTTTTGAAACGGTCAGGTCCACTTCAGGTAGGTTTTCAAAACTAATGGTATAATAGAACCCATTTTCATATTTTGGTGAAGTTTCAAGCTGTCCTAAATCTATTTCCCAATTATATATTTGACTTTCATCTGTAGGTGTCACTTTTTGACATCCAGGAAGGTGGAGAATGATAATAAGAAACATCATACCCCATAAAGGGATATGATGTTTCTTATTCTTATTTTTTTGGTATGTATAATTCATCATGTGAATTTTGGAAAAAGTGATCATAAGTAGTCTTATACTTTGCATACTGTTGTTCCTGGTAGTGATTTGCTAAAATCATTTTCGCTTCAACACCTGGATATGTTTGTTCTGTTTTTGTAAATACAAGATCAGTAGGTTCTGTTACAATTATCTGTTGAGTATTATGGCAATATAATTGAACATTATAACAATAAGTAGAATGTGCTGGATCTTGTGTATTAAATTCACATTGGTAACTGTATTGTTGACACAAAGCTGCATTGTAATTAGGATTAATAACTTCTTCAAAGCCAACTTCTGAATTTCCACCTATTATTCTTAATCTCCATTCTGATTCTAGTCTTTGATTAGCCAATTCGCATAATAAGAGTTCTTTATTTTTTGTTGTTATGTCTGACGAATTGATGATTGTTTGTTTTATAGTATTCGTTATGCTGGTAATAAATGATGACACATTTGTCAATATAGTTCCTAATCCAAGAGGTTCTCCTTTTTCATCTTTCTTTTTAACTTGTATTTTAAAGAAATTCGTTACACTTGTAAACACTGAAGTTACTAAATCAAGTCTATCAATAAATTCTTCCTGTTCAATTGATGCCTCTCTTATGCTTTTTAAACGATCTGCGCAACCTTCGATATCAATGAATGATTCACTTGAAGAACCACCTGTACTACCTAGTAAGTCTCCTAAAGTTTGTTCCCCAGAGTTGCCCCAAATAATCCCCACCGGACCACTAATAGCTGGAAGAGTATTATAGTATCCATTCGGATCATTAATAGCTCCTTTGGCATATTCTTCCTTTTTTATTCTTTCGATTAAATCCTTAAGAGCTTTTGTTTTATCACAATCTGGACATTCTATATCTCCTTTCCATTGTTCTAAGTTGTTGAGCCACTTTTCCATATTTGATAGGCCATTATTGTCGCTAAATATTATTTCTCGGAAAAATGAAGAACCTCTGTTTGGTGTACCTACAAGGAGAGCCCCACTAACATCAGGATTAGTTTCCATAAGCCCCCTTACGGTTAGGCCTCCAACATCGTGACCAATACCAAGTACATTAGTGAAATTATGATTCTGCACATTAACCATACTATCTGTATTTACTACATTAACAGGAATTGTTGCTTGCCAATTCCATAAAGATGGGGAGAATACCTCACGTATTTCATATTCCCCAATATTTTTCATAGCATTGATTTGTGGATGCCAATCATAGGAGGTACTGTGGGTCCCTGGAATTGCAATGACATCTCTTGGAATTACCTGAGCAGCCATATTATTACTGATAAAAAAAGTTATAATTACTATAAATATATTTTTCATAATTGTTGTTTTAAAGTTCGTATTCTGTTAGTTCAATAATGGTCATCATTCTTTCTGAATCGAGAGATTTTTTGAAAGTTTCTAAAGACTCTCCAATTAGTATTGAATGGGAGCCGGTTAATTCGTACAAAAATGTTCTTCGAGATTCAACTTCCTCTTGCAAATTGTAGTGGACAATAGCGACTTCTTTTTGATATCGTTTATCAATGTAGGTTTCACTTTTTAAACCGTTATTTACTTCTGTTATAACGACAATGCTTTGATTTAATTGATTGACTTGAAATGAATTGCCAAGCAGGTCAATAAGCCTTTCGAAATCTGTTTCCTCAATAAGCTCGCTCTGAAGAATATGGGAAAGAGGTTCAGAAAATTTTATAATTTCAGAATCTAAAGTGCCGATCGTATTGCCCAATTGATCAAGAATCTGAGTTTGTCCATTATAATTTAGACTCTTCCAAGAAGTTGATCTCAATGGTACAATTGAGTTGTAATTAGGATTTGAATAGTCTAAGGCCTTTTCTTTATGAAAAATTTCTGTGCTTAAGTTGTCATCTGAATCCTTACAGATATAATAATCAAGGACTTTAGTTTTAGGTTGTGTTAATACTTTTTCACCTACAGAAAGCTCATCAAAGGGTTCATTAAAACTGACAAAGGTGTGAACCTTTTTTGTGTAACTAAGGTCTTCCTTACATGCTCCTCTTTTTGAAATTGAGGGATATTCTGAATTGTAATTTCCGATCTCTTTAGAACAAGAATAAAAAAATTGTACCGCAGCTAAGTGCGATTTTATGAAAGTTGTAATTCATAATTTAGAAAAATTAAGGTTTGAAATCTCTTCTATTGATCTAATAAAAAAGATTATAAAATAATTATGTACATCACCAGCAATTAGAAACTAACCACAACAAATGTTCTGATTATAGTTTTGTTTCCATTTTTAATGTATGTACCATTAATGGCCACCCCAATCAATAGGTAAACATGATGTATAAGATATTTTAAGTTTAGAGAGAAATAAGCCAGGTGAGACTTAATCTAAATGTATTAATTGATGGCCTTAATCTATGCGATAGAGAAAGGCATCTTTCTGAAATGAATAATTTAAATATTACCGAGATAGAACTACCTCTTCTTACTCCACTTTGAAGATTTACCGCCTTTTTTGCTTTTGCTCTTGCTTTTACCTTTACGGTCGTCTCTTTTTTTGAAGCTATCTTTTCCACCTTTTCCTCTTTTACGATTACCGCCTCCACCTTTTCGACCTCGACCATAATCTCTTTTCTTACGATCACCGCCACCACCACGGCCTCGAGTATCCTGTTCTTGATTAATGTCTCGGCTAGAGTCACCTTCAACGGCAGATAGTTCGTTGGCGATTAATTTTTTAATTAACTGCTCTTTGGTAAGGTCTTCAAAGATCTTATTTACCTTCTTGATAATTTTAGGATCAATCGACTTTTCTCCTTTTATTTCTAACAGATTTTTTGACCAATTTTCAAGTCTGATTTTTTGAACATCTGAAGCTTTAGGAATTTGGAGAGGTCGGAAAACGATTCGTAATTCTTTTTCTAACCGTCGAATCTTATAATGATCTCTGTTGCTAATGAAGGCAATGGATTTTCCTTTTTTCCCAGCTCTCGCTGTTCGACCTGCTCTGTGCGTATAATAGGCATCGTCATCAGGTAATAAAAAGTGAAACACGTGGGTAAGATCACTTACATCAATTCCTCTTGCAGCAACATCCGTAGCCACCAAAACTTGAAGATCGTTATCTCTAAAACGACCCATCACACGATCCCTCTGCTTTTGAGAGAGATCACCGTGGAGTGCATCCGCTTTGTACTTTTTCTTTAATAAAATTTCTGCGAGATCTTGTGTGTCTCTTTTGGTTCGACAGAATACCACAGAACGCATGTTGGGACTGACGTTGATGAATCTCATCAAGGCTTCAGGTTTGTCCGAACGCTTAACGATGGTATATAAATGTTCGATGTCTACATTGACTCTGTTTTTAGAGTTAATCTTAACCTCCATTGGGTCATCCATGTATTCATCGACAATTTTTCTCACGCCTTTTGGCATGGTCGCAGAAAAAAGCCAAGTTAGTTTCTCATCCGGTGTGTAGCTTAAAATTTTATTGATGTCCTCAATAAAACCCATGTTCAGCATCTCATCTGCCTCATCCAAAACAACATACTCAACACGCTCCAATTTTACAGCCTTCCTTTTTAGTAAATCGATCAATCGACCAGGCGTAGCTATGATGATTTGAGGAACCTTCTTTAAAGCAGAAATCTGTTTATGTATTGGCTCACCTCCGTAAACTGGCAGCACCTTCAATTTTGGAATATTGCCGCTAAAGATTTTAAGTTGCTTAGCAATCTGTTGACCCAACTCTCGGGTAGGGGCCAACACCAGCGCTTGGGTACATCTTTCGCTGGTATCTATTCGATCTATCAAAGGAAGACCAAAAGCCGCAGTCTTTCCAGTTCCTGTTTGCGCCAAGCCAATAAAGTCTTTATTGCCATTGAGTAACTGAGGAATAGCCTCTGCTTGTATATCGGTAGGTTTTTCAAAACCTAATTCTTCGAGAACTTCTAATATCGGCTCTGAAAGACCTAATTGATTAAACTTGATACCTAGCTGTTTATATGATGTGAGAAAAGCTGCGAAGGTATAATATTATTTGACCTAATGTTCATTTAAAAGACCGAGAAGTTACTCAATAAGCGTATAATGGTTGATAATTCGTGATCTATTTGCAGTTTTCAGTCAAACACGCACTTTACTCGAAGGTGCCACGATATTTTAAAGCTTGTTTGACATGCCCTAAATGATGTCTGCAATGCCATCCATATAGACACAGATTTTGATCCAATCTTATGCTTCTCTTAATTTCTGGATGATAAAAGCCCTTATTCCATTCCTCTTCTTTTAAATGATTTAAAAGTAAAATCCATCGATGGTGCAAAGATTCTAACAGTTGCAATGATGGTTCTATTTCTGACAAAAGCGTGTCGGGTAACTCCGCCCAAGCTCCCTCTTTATATGCTTTGATCGTTGGATTATCTTCCGTCAAGGTCCATTTGAATCGAGTCAATGCATTCATGTGACTATCCGCACAGTGATGAATCACTTGTTGTATGGTCCATCCTTCAGGTCTATAATTTAGTTGTAGCTCTTCTTTAGAAAGACTCGAAACAATATCTATCAACTGCGCTGGGAAATTTTCAATGCTTTGAAGATTTGTTTTACGGTCTTCCATTGAAACTTGATCAGGAAAGGTAAAATTACCAATGGGGTATTTCAGTGAAGTAATATCCATCTTTCAATTAGGTTTTTAATTTTAATGGAAAGATAGTATTTAATTACTCCTTACTATTTTTTGAACCCAACACATCTTCTAATTTGGGGAGTGAAATGATAAATTTTGTTCCACCGATTTCTTTATCCGTGGATACTTTAATTTGTCCATTTTGATCGGTCACAATTTTTTTACAAATAGATAATCCGAGACCAGTTCCTTCGTAATTTTTGGAATGTAATCGTTTGAAGGGTTCAAAGATTGTTTCCTGTGCTTCTATAGGAATACCTATGCCATTGTCTCTAAAAGTTAGTTCATGTTTGTCCTTTTGAGTCTTAGATTCAATACGGATATATGGGAGCTCGGATTGATTATATTTTATGCCGTTCTCTAGCAGGTTTTGCACGAGTAAGGATAGATTTAATTTGTTCCCGTACACCGTAGGTAATTCTTCGGATTCGATCCTTACTTTCTTACGTTGAAGGAGTAGGGCATTGGAATTTTTAAATTCTTGAACAATGGTATTTAAATTTACTTCTTCTATACCTCCATCCGCTTTGTCAATTTTTGAAAAGCCTAAAATCTTCTCCACTAAATTGTTCATTCGACCAGCGGAAGTTTCAATCTGATTCAAATATTCCAAATTTTTCTCAGCCTTCGTTGGATCATTGATGAAACGTTTTAATAAACCAGAAAAACTACTTATGCTCCTTAATGGTTGTTTTAAATCGTGTGAAGTTACATAAGCAAATCGCTCGATCTCTCCGTTTTTTTGCTGAAGACTCTCAAGGAGTTTTAATTGCCTTTGTATTAAATCTTTAATCAATGAAAAATATCGATAGGTTACCAGCATCACCATGTAAAACGAGAACAATACCATTAAGAAATTGTCCATGGGTTCTACTGTATTTATAGCAGAGATGTTAAAATGTCTTACGTAGCTTTCAATGGAGATGTAGAGTAGGTAAATGAATACCCCAAATATAATTCTCACTTTTACATAACTT
>JAHDGF010000022.1:41542-67651 GCA_020627785.1 Saprospiraceae bacterium | reverse complement strand
ATTTTCACAAAGGGCTGCAAAACTATGTTATTAATATCAAATTGTCAACGCTTAAATAATAAATAGGTAACTCATTGATATCTATAATAATAACCAAAAACTAATCTAATAAGTTCGATTTGTACCCTATTTGTACCTTTAACTAACTAACTTATTGATTATCAACATTATACACTTTCTGTATTGGAAGTAGAAACTGTCATCCCTTCTAACATAAACTCTTTTGTGACAGCTTTTATAAAGCTGCATTATAACAACACAATATTGTATAATAAATAAAAGCGAAGCGCCA
Organism: Saprospiraceae bacterium; assembly: GCA_020627785.1. Taxonomy (GTDB): domain Bacteria; phylum Bacteroidota; class Bacteroidia; order Chitinophagales; family Saprospiraceae; genus JAHDBF01. The sequence goes on along the minus strand of JAHDGF010000022.1, from coordinate 67,359 downwards.
TTCAACATCTAATGACGCTAAATAATTGTATTTTAGACTTAAAGGAGATAAGCTAAATTAGTTAGATGAATTACCTTCAAGTGTTGGAATTGAAACTGAAGAAATTTTTTCAATTTACCCTAATCCAGCATCTGAATCCGTATTGCTCGATTTTAAGATTTTGTCAGACAAAGAATTCACTTTGTACGATATTAATGGAAGGATTATAAAAATTGAAAAATTGAGTAAGGATCAATCTATTTTAAAAATTGATCTAGAAAATCTTCCGCAGGGTATTTACATTTATAAAATACAAGGCAATGATAACCAAAAGTATACTTCAAAAATATTTAAGATATGACATTCATTGATAAAATATTTATCTTAATAAACATACTTCTTTTTAGTACTTTAAATAGTTCTGGTCAAAACCACGTGTCCTATCATTGGGATAGCACTCAAAATGACTTAACAGACTTTATTAAGCAGGGGATATTAGAAGACAATCGCCAATTCACTTTTGGTCCAACAAGATGTCCAAACACCAGCAGTTCATGTAGTTATGTTTCCATTATAGATCTTGATGACAATACCGTACTTCATGAAAAATATTTAGAAAGGTTTATAACTCCACAAGTATCTAACCCAATGTATTTAGATAATGGTTCATTATTTATAACTGGTAGAGATGCGACTGACGACGAATCTGTAATAAGTATACTGGAGCTAGATAAACAAGACTTAAGTTTCATTCGAGAAAAGAAAATTCAGCTTGATACTAATGGTAGTTCGGTCTCTCAAGGACTAACAAAAGTACTTAATGCGATAATACTAGTGGGATGGAGTTTATATCCCGATCAAAACTATGCACATGATTTTATTCTTTGGCTTGATTCAAATACTTTAGACACCATTAGATCCCAAACTTTACCTTTTGAAGGAAAATCCACCATTCCACATTTTATATTTAGTAATCCAGGTGATCAAGAAGTGACGGTCTACTTTTCTTTGATGAATGGGCTTCTCTTAGACAATGGTATTGAAGTTAATTCTAGAGGCTTTGCCAGATTTAATAACAAAGGTAAAAATACTTTCATAGGCTTGGATTCAATTGACATTTCTAGTACTCATGGATTATTTCATGCAGCACTTTTGCATAGCAATGGTAATCACATCTATCACCAACGATATGTGGATGATAATGTTTTTGGTGTCGCCAACTTCTCAAATTTTGAAATCCTTTGTAGAGATAGCTTAGGAACACTTCTCTGGAGGTTTGACAATCCAGGGTATAGTAAGGTCGGCACCAAGTATATAATTAGTATTAATGAGGACCAGAATGGAAATATACTCTGCTGCGGTTATGTTGATTGGCGATATGATCTCGGCCCTGGAGTCTTTGAATTTGAATATGAAAACGCAAACGATCCAATAATTGATAGTATAGCAATAGTTCTAGATACGTATGGCGATAAGTATTCCGCTCCCTATATATTTTTATTAGATGGAGAAACTGGTGAGTTGATTTGGCAGTATTCTATAATTGATCAAAATTCTGATGGGAATGCTTATAGTTTATCAGACTTTCAACAAAAAAATAATGGGGATTATGTAGGTGTTGGAATATATCAATTTGAAAATAGTGTGGTAGACAATTGGTTATTGAGATTACCTGAAAACTTTAGTTTAGGAAATGGTAGTAATTCTGGGTTTGAATATGATTTGACTCTGACTTCTACAGAAGAGCATGATAACTTAACAGAGGAGAATCAATTTAGGATTTATCCAAATCCAGCATCAAACATTATAAACTTTAATACAAATATACAAGGAAGTTTTTCATATCAAATAATTAATAAGGTTGGTTCAATCGTTCAAAAAGGTGCTCTATCCGATCATCAAATTTCAATTGAAAACTTATTGCCTGGATTATATTTTTTAGAACTAAAAAACGAGCAAAATGAAAAAATTGATCAAGCCAAGTTTTTTAAATATTAGAAATTTTAATTTGAGTTAACACTTTCCTTCTTAAAAAGTAAATCCCAATTCTCCTTACTTTAAATCTAATATTGATTATTTTCAGTCTATGAAAATCTATGCTTCAATATTATTCATTGGAATTACAGGGCTGCTCTCTTTCAGTGGATGTACCGAAAATAAAATAACCAAAAGTGATGCTGAAGTAAATGAATTTTATCCTACCTCTAAACCGTGTACAAGATGGTGGTGGTTTGCTACGGAGATAAAGGAGTCTGATGTTAAGCATCAACTAGACTGGGCGAAAGAAAATAACTTTGGGGGTGTGGAGATTGCTTGGGTATATCCTCTATATCGATACCAAAGGATGTATGAGAAAAAATACAATCGCTTTTACCCAAAAGATACCACCGCTCAAAAATGGCTGAGCACAGAATGGTCAGACATTGTTAACTACACCAAATCATATGCAGATTCTTTGGGTCTGATTTGTGATTTTACCTTTGGTAGCGCATGGCCAGTTGCTGGTAGTAATATCGGGCCAGAACACACAACCAAGGTTTATGGTGATTCAACATTTAGACAAACATTGACCTTTGCTTGGACTTGGCCGGATACGCAATTGGTCATCAATCATTTAGATGCGGAGGCATTTGAAATATTTGCGGATCCTGTAGGTAAGGCTTTGAAAGAGGCTATAAATACTGGATCAAAGTCTGCCTTATTCACAGACTCCTGGGAGATCAAACTAAATTTTAAATATAAAATTTGGACGGATGGATTTGATCAAACTTTTGAGGAAGAATTTGGATATGATATTATTCCATTCATGGATCACGGGCTAGATTCCTTCCCTGATGTGCGTTATGACTATATGTTACACTTAGATGAGTATGTAACGGAAGGATTTTACAAACCTTACGCTGAGAAATGTCGCGAATTGGGAGCCTGGTCTAGGGTACAATGTTTAGCGGCACCAACAGATGTGATGACAACCTACTCATTGGTTGACATTCCTGAAACGGAATCCATGTTGAATAATCCAAACTACTCGAGGGTCGTTAGCTCTTCTGCCTGTTTAGCTTCAAAGAAAATGGTATCGAGTGAGACGTTTACTTGCATGTATGGATTTCCATCTACCTATTTAAGACAAGAACAAACTGCAGATTTAAAAATGGTCGCAGATGCTATGTTTGCCCAAGGGGTAAATCATCACTTTTACCATGGGATGCCTTATAATCCCATCGGTTCTGATAGCATTGAATTTTTTGCAACCACTTATTTTGGACCGGGGGGAAGTCTGACACCTGAGCTTCCTGAATTTAATTCCTACATGGAGAAAGTTTCTAGCGCCATGCTGAAAGGGAAAACCTATTCTGATGTTGCCGTTTATGTACCTTATGAAGATGGTGTGATGAAAGGAGCCTTACCAAAAGAAAAGCGACGCGTCTGGGTGTGGGGAGAATATGAATTAAGATACATCTACCCTCCTGCAGAGACAGAAGGATATCATCCATTGTGGATCAATCGTCATTTTTTAGACTTAGCTACATTCCGAGATGGAAAACTATCCGTAGGAGATGCATCTTTCTCTACCCTCTACATTGACGTAAAATATATGGATCTACGTGCTTTGAAAAAGGTTTTGGAATTTGCAAAACAAGGATTACCAGTATGTTTAAAAAGTGCTCCCGCACAGCCGGGAAAAACGAAGTCTGATGATTTTGAAAAAATGATCAAGGAACTATCAGCGATTAAAAATGTCTCCTCAAATTTTCAGGAAGTTGTAAACCACCTACCTTTGATAAAGGGTGATGTCCTTCCAGAATACTGGTGCAGGGTTGAACCGGATGGGACACATTACTTATTTTTAGCACAAGGACTTTCTAAAGATTTAAAGTACCCAATCTACTCCGGGCAATCATTTATGGAGACTTCTGACTATAAAGAGTTAACCATTCAAGTAAATGGGAAAACCATCAAACAGAATTTTGAATTCAAGCCCTATCAATCTTTACTGTTGAAAATATCACCAGATGGGTCATTGGATTATGTCGATATTACCTTTAACCCGAAAGACCCAGTCATTAGGCCAAAAGAAAAACAAAGAATGCACTTTTAAGTTTTTTCGTAAGACAAAACAAAATGTAAATTACACTTGACTGCTGTTAACTTTATAGTTAACTTTATATTGTGAAGAAAAAACGCGATATAATATTCTACAAGCAACATTTTCCGAAGTTCTTTTCTGAACAATCAAATCAAGTAAAAGAAAAGATTGCATTTGTTTTTAAAGTAATCAGAACAGTTGAACATGTGCCCAAAAAATTTCTGAAGCATTTAGTTGATACTGACGGTTTATATGAGATTCGAGTGGAAGTTGATTCAAATGCCTATAGAATTTTTTGTTGTTTTGATAAAGGCAAGCTGGTTGTTCTGTTTAACGCATTTCAAAAGAAAGCACAAAAAACAAATAAACGCGAATTAACAAAAGCATTAAAACTAAAAGATGAGTATTTCAAAGGTAAAAAGTAAGAAACAAAGAATTTCGGAGACTAAAAATTTTGATGAACTACTGGATGTTCAATATGGCAAAATTGGCACAAAGAACAGGGATGAATTTGAAGAAAAAGCTCAATACTTTGTAATAAGTGAAATGCTCAAAGAAGCTAGAAAAGAAGCAAATTTAACTCAAGAACAACTTGCAAACAAAGTAGGAACTAAAAAGAGTTACATCTCAAGATTAGAAAATGGAAAATGTGATATACAGCTATCTACGTTATATAGAATCTTCGAAACTGGACTAGGGAAAAAAATTAATTTATTAATTGGATAAAAATGAACTATTAACAACAATTGTCGAAACAGCGCGTATTATTTCAATCTCTAAAACAGTAATTTAGAAATGATCTTCGTTTAAATCAAAAATCAAAAATTTGCGCAAGCGAAAATATTCTACTTCTAAAAAGACATCTTCTAAAATAATTGGATAAAAACTAAGGAAGCCTTGAACAAAAATCACTCAAATATTATCTTTCTAATTGCATGCCTTCTGCTAGGTACTGGTTTTGTTTTTGCTCAAGATGGGGCCGCTGTTATAAAAAAAAATACTGAGGAATTCAATATTCTGGATTACGGAGCAAAGCCTGATGGTGAAACTTTAAATACTACAAACATCCAGGCGGCCATAGATGCTGCGCATAAAAATGGCGGAGGGAAAGTAATAATCCCACAGGGTCGGTACGTGACTGGTTCCATTATTTTAAAGTCAAATGTTGAATTTCATCTAGAGAAGAATGCCGTGATTTTAGGAACAACGGATCCGATACATTACAAGAGATTTAGATGGTGGAAGGCTTTAGTTCTAGCAAACGGACAAGAAAATGTTTCACTCACTGGTCAAGGAGAAATTAATGGTCAGGGTCGCAAACTTTCATTACACATTGATAGCCTTTTTTATGCGGGAGAAATCGATAGCGCCGATTATAATTTTGTTGAGATGCGATCAAAGGAGCGGTTAAGACCGCAATTGGTTGAGTTCGCTGAATGCAAAAATGTAACGGTCAAAAATGTGTTATTAACCAATGCCGCTTGTTGGGTGCAGACCTATGATAAATGTGACAACGTAATCATTGATAGCGTCCGAGTTGTGAGCGATGCCTACTGGAATAATGACGGAATGGACATATCAGATTGTAAAAACGTACGAGTAACCAATTGTGACATCGATTCTGCAGATGATGGGATTTGTTTAAAATCTCATTCCTATGATCATTACTGTGATGAGGTCTACATAGCCAATTGTAACATCCGTTCTAGCGCAAGTGCGATTAAATTTGGGACCATGTCGCGTGGAGGATTTAAAAATGTGACCATTGAACATATTAAGATTCGAAATACATTTCGATCTGCTATCGCCATTGAATCTGTAGACGGCGGATTTTTAGAAAATATCGTCATCAATGACATCAATGCTATAAATACAGGAAATGCAATATTTATAAGATTAGGAAATCGCAAGAGAAAGAAAACAGAAGGCGCTGGGAGCTTAAAAAATATTCTTATTAAAAATGTAAAAGTAGAAGTAGCCTTTGAAAGACCAGATTATGAATACGACATTCGAGGACCAGAACTGCCGTTCTTTCACAACGTGTTTCCTTCATCCATAACTGGCATCCCCGGTCATCCAGTAGAAAATGTTCGACTAGAAAACATAGAAATAATTTATCCCGGTAGAGGAAATAAAGGACTAGCCTATGCACCGCTTTCTAGGTTGGATGATGTTCCAGAAGAGGAAGCAGCTTATCCAGAATTTTCTATGTTCGGTGAATTACCTGCCTGGGGATTTTATGTGAGACACATGGATGGAATTATTTTCAAAGACATAAAACTTACCATCCAATCAAAAGATTATCGTCCTGCATTTGTTTTTGATGACGTCAAAAACATCGATATCCAATCTTTGAAAATTGAAGGTGATAAAAAACAAAATCAAATCATCCTGCACAATACAGAAAACGAGAAAATTGAGAACAAGGAATTTATTTTAAAACTTTGAAATGAACACTCCAAAGTTTGTTTTCATATTATTTCTTCTTTCATTTTCATGTTGCAACTCATTCACTGATGAGGCAGAACTTCTTAAGAACCTAGGAACCTTCCCCAAAGGCGCTTTATTAACTACAGATTTCAAATCATTTGAGGAGTTTAAATCTGTTGTATCCATTGAATATTCTACTTCAGGCAAAGCTTGGGTAAAGTTAAATCATACATCTAACAGTGGTGAAGTCATAAGCGTGCTAGAATCGGGGGTCTCTGAAGCAGATTTCCTGAAAGCAAAGTCTGGTGGATTTTTAGATAAAGTAAAGCTTGGTTTTCGATCGCCATATTTTGTCCTCAACAGAAATAATTTAATGAGGGTCTACTTTTTATCGCGAAGAAGGCATAAGGATTTTGGCTGGCCGGATCAGGCATTTTTCGACATTGCAGAAATGATGATGAATAATATTTACAAGGCTGATTTAGCCTCAGCTACGGAAGACGAACTTTCGGAGAAGGGATACATCAATACTTTCAACCATGTCGTTGCCCAAGGATTGATGACTACCCTATTTTCAGAGAAGCTAGCAGATTTTGTCGCCGATACACATGAAAGAAAAAACATGCCAGAGTTGGTCACTGGAGAATTTTCAGAAGACCAATTGAAAGATATTAAAAATGGTGTGGTCGATAATTATGTAGATATAATTAACAATGAATGGGGACAAGAAGTAGGAAAACGCTTAAAGCAAAAATATAAGATTAACAAGGAAACATTTTGGACCTCACAACTACTCGCAGACTACCTAAATGAATTTCAGAGTTACTTTAGTAGAGTCTTCAAATTAAGATTCAATCCAATCACAGAAAAAGATGAAATCACCATACGGTTTGCGAATAAAATAAACCGTGTAATGGATGATGTTTCAGGCATGTGGTAATTAATTGAATCGTTATTTTTTAACCAGTCTAAAATTAAATTTGCCGGAAGGCTCAACAATAATTTTATACTCTGCTGCAATTTCTTTATGCCCTACAACCTTCTTCTCCTTTAATTTTTCTATCCAATCTTCTTCCAAGACCGTTAGTTTAGATAAAGCAGCATCTGTTAATTCTGTCTGATCTAGAATCGCATCGCTCAGATTTACAATATTCATTATTGCATTGGTGAACTTTACTTTCGTCAAATTTGAATTTCCGAAATCTGTTCCAGTTAATTTAGCATTGGTAAAATCGGCTCCCTCTAGATAAGCGTTTTTGACCTTAGCCCATTCCAAATTCGTCGATTGAAAATTCGCTTTTCCCATCTTCGCATCGTTTAAATTTGCGCCATTCAAATTGGCTCTACTCAGATCGGCCTCTGCCATATCTGCCCATTGTAGATCCGCCCTATGAAGAATGGTATTGGTTAGTTTTGACTTCTGTAATTTTGCCCCCCATAAATTCGCATCACTCAAATTTGCGCCACATAAATTCGTATGACTCAAATCTGCTTCTTTCAAATTTGCATTTTTCAGATCAACACCGTTGAGATCAAGTTCTTTTAAATTCATACCCTTCATATTTGCTCCATGAAAAGAAGCTTTACTTATGATTTGATGAAACGAAACTGAATCTAAATTTAAGGAAGCCAACCTTTTCAAAAAATGCCCTTTCTCAATGCTCCACATACTAGAGCTTAAGTCATCTTTATCAGATTGAAAAGATGCGTTTAACTCTACTAGTTCCTCAATGGTTTTACTACTCAAAGTTCGCTTTTGGTTACCTACTAATTCTGCCTCAATTTTCTTAAATGTATCATCCAGTAAAATAAGTAGATTGCATTTCTCAGCTGATTCTGACAATTGCGTTAGCTCTTCAATTTTTTGTTGCTGGACATTTATATCCTTCTTCAAAGACGAGTTCTGGTTGGACAGCCTAAGGATGGCTAATAAACAAGCGAGGATAATAACTACACCGATGAAGGAAGATGCAATTTTAGGTGACTTATGCTGTTTATTAGTTTTCAAAGTAAGATCTTAGAATTAAAGGCAAGATATAAAATTGACAATCCCAGAAGAACAATAATTATCAATAAAATTCTATTCATTTCTTAAGTTATTATTCACCCAATATCTCTTTCTTTAAAATAAGCAATTAAGACTTCCAATAATGTTCGTCATTATATTTATCATTGACCTTACTAATGACAAACTACAAGTTACAAATTTCATCAGAGAAGAGCATTGCATACATAAACCATAATTGAGTTCGCAAATAACAACCATATCATTTTTCAAATACTCTGGCCTTACAAATAAACTCTGGGCCTTCCAGATGATGCAATTTGCCCATGCACATTTATCCAAGGTTACTGGCTGTTCCTTTTATAAGTTAATGGGAAGTGGGCGCGGCATGGGATTTAATCCGCTCCCTGATTTCTCAACCTACGGATTGGTTCAGGTGTGGGATGATGAAGCTTCCGCAAATGACTTTTTTCAAAAGAACGAAATTGTAAAAAAATATAAAAAGCAAAGTCATGAAATATGGACCTTGTATATGAAAAATATTGCTGCCCATGGTGCCTGGTCAGGTGCCAATCCCTTTCAAAAAAGTGATGCGCTTGACTCGAATAATGAGCACATTGCCATTATTACACGAGCAAGAATCAAAGTGGGTAAATTGTATAAATTTTGGAAGTATGTCCCTACTTCTCAAAAGCAACTTAAGAATCATGAAGGCCTAATATATACCAAAGGGATTGGTGAAATTCCCATCATACAGATGGCTACTTTTAGTCTTTGGACTGATTTAGCTTCAGTAAAAAAATTCGCTTATGAAAGTAAAGAGCATAAAGAGGCCATCAACAGAACAAAAAAATTAAAATGGTACTCTGAAGAATTGTTTTCAAGATTTCAACCATATAAATCCATCGGAACTTGGACCGGTGAACAGCTACTTTCTGGCTTCGATTAATGTCAAATTAGAATGGCTTAGCAACGGCAGTCATCACTCCTAAAGATCTACTTTTCTGCATCAACTTTTTAGGATAGAATTTAATCATTCCCAATACAAATGAGACAAACTCTTCCTCCATGCTTTTATTCCAAGTGATTCTCTTCTTCTCCATTTCGCTCATCCAATATAAAATGTAAGGATCTAGGGTTCCATAAGCATTCACTGCTTCAACTTTCCAGCCAGCATTATTTAGTAATGTTTCCATATTACTAGGAGAAAAAAGCGAAGTATGCCTCGGTGTATGCCATCCAGCCCAATCACTTCCAAACTTGCGTCGACTCTCTGAATCAAAATTAGGTACCTCAATGATTAGTGTCGTGTTTTCTTTAGCGCGCTTTCGCAGTGCCTTAAGATTTACTAAGGGCTTATAATCATGCTCTAAATAATGCCACATCGTTATCACATCAGGAGCTAGATTGAGTGGCAAATCCTCTATTTCCCCAACGACTAAATCTAAATTTTTAAAGCGTTCAGTATCAGGACTCCAACCTTCGGATGAAAAATCCAGACCCATGCCATTGCAAGCATGTTCTTGTATGCAGGATTCTAAAAAACTTGGTTTACCACAACCAACGTCCAAGATCAAATCACTTGATGACAAAGTGTGATATTTATTTACAGTTGCAATTCTTGCCGCATCTAATTTCGACTGGCTTCCTTCCACAAATTTTTCATATATACCCCAAGCTTTAGGGCCACGATAAGGAAGGTAAAAATCGGAATAATAATCAACCAATTTTTCTGGGTCAACTCTAGGATTTAAGAAAACCAAATCACAGGAGCCACATTGATCAAAATTAAAAACCTCACCAGCATCCTGCACATGCATTTGAGCCTTGGTCTGGATGTAGGATGAAAAGCTTTTAGCATTACAAACTGGACAAGACGTTAATTGCTGCATTATAATTTTTAGTGCGCCTACTAAATGAAGTGTTGTGAATCAAATTAAAATTATCACAAGCTGTTATAAAGGAAGAAATAACTAAAGAAAATTATCTGACAAAGATATAAATTCAAACAAAAACGAAAATCACCTTTCACCTCCAAAAATTGAAATGCGCCATGTAACCCTAAAGAAATTAAAAACCAAGAAACATAATTTTGTAAAGGGACATCTCCCCCTTTAAATTCCCAAAAGTCAAAAACGGGTGCTGAAGCCTCCATCAGAAAATCCAATAGAATCATCAAGAAAGCACCTATGATTACTTTTGCGTATTTAGAGATTTTAAACTTATTAGAGATTGCACCAGTAATAAATATGAGCATGGCCCAATTGATACCAATCAACCAAGGGACGCCTTGTATTTTAGGCCCAAGGTTTAATCCATAGCTGTATTCCCCGAACAAAAAGCCATAATTTACGCCTAAATATTCCACCACCATTCCGACTAAAAAGCATAAGGATGCTGCCAATATTTTTTTACTAGAATTAATCGGAAAAACCCAAACCAATAAAGAGAAAGATACTGAAAGGTTTAAGATTGTTTTTTGGATAAAAAAATCAAAGAAACCAAGTGTAACTCCAACCATCGCACAGAGATGAAACAACCATATAATCCTTATGGCTATCCCCTCTTTATCCCTAGGAAAATGAAACCTGCTTATTTTAGCTGAGATACTCAATGGCTAAGACTTAAGGTTGGTTCGTTCGTTAAATCCGGGATAAGATCACTTACAATCTTTGCTGAAGACAAACAAAGAGGAATTCCTCCACCCGGGTGGACGGATCCTCCGCAGAAATATAAATTCTTTAATTGCTTTGAAAAATTGGGATGTCTTAAAAAAGCTGAAAATTTTGAATTACTCGAAGTACCGTATAAGGAGCCTCGGTGAGATTTTGTATTTACCTCAATTTTTATTGGATCAAGAATTTCTTCTACTTCAATCAAATTTTCCAAATTAATATTCAATTGCCGATTGAGCTTTTTAATAATGTTTGATTTCGCTCGATTCTTGAGTTCCTCCCAGTCTTGATCAAAATTCCCAGGAGCATTAACCATGACAAACCAATTCTCACATCCCTGAGGTGCGTCTGCTGGATTTTCTTTACTGCTTATATTAATGTAAATGGTTGGATCATTGGAAAAATTATTTTCTTCAAATATTGCCTTAAATTCTCCTTCATAATCTTCACTAAAAAAGATGTTATGTAAATCTAATTCAGGAAAGCTTTTCTTCACCCCCCAATAAAAGATTAAAGCTGAGCTTGATCTTTCTTGTGCTAAGATTTTTTCGGGGTGTGGTAATTCGTTTAGCAAGGATTTGTAGGTAGAAAAAATATCCATATTAGAAACAATTAGATCAGCTTCGTAAGCTCCTTTGTTTGTGTAAATACTGGTAGCCTTCGATCCTTGATAATTGATTTCAACCACTGGTTCGCTTAACTTAAACTCTACCCCTTGCTCTTCAGCCAAGCGATGAAGTCCTTTAACAATTTGCACCATCCCGCCCTTCGGAAAAAACGTTCCGTAATGCATTTCCAGATGAGGTATCATGGACATGATCCCCGGTGTTTTATACGGAGAGGAACCATTGTAAGTCGCATAGCGGTTAAATAGTTGAACTAAATGTGGATTAGAAAAAGACTTTCTATTGAATGAATGGAGTGAAGTATTTATATCTAATTGAAAACTTTGTAATAAAGAACCTAAGGTTTGAAATGAGAAAAAAGTCTTCATTTTATGCAAAGACTTTTCAAGAAATATGCTCGCAGTTAAATCATATTTTTTCTTGCTTTTCTTTAAATAATTTACAAGTCTTTTTGAAGGCTCTTTAAATACTTTAGATGCCTGGTGTATGAATTCCGTCTTGTCTGCTGGAGCAGTAAATCTGGTACCATCTTCCCAAAAGTAATTACAAATCTTGTCCAACTTTTTAAAGTCATAATAAGCTCTCGCATCTAGGTTAAATAATTCAAATAATTCGTCTACGAGGTGTGGCATTGTAAACAAAGAGGGGCCCAAGTCCCAGCGATAACCTAACTTTTTGACTTCATGCATTTTGCCTCCAATGTAATTGTTGGCTTCATAAATCGTGACTGTGTACCCTTTTTTGCGCAAGCGTAATGCTACTGCCAATCCAGCTATACCAGAACCAATGATTAGGGCTGTTTTTGCCATGTCTCTACGCGCGTAGCTTAAAAGTTAGTCAATGTGGCCCTAAAGGTATTTTCTTACACTAAAGGGGTCAGAATGTAAATAGATTCAATGGTACTTTGTTTAACATAAACAGGAGAAAGTTGAGTAAAATCGACCATGTCTAGTAAATCAGGGTATTTAATGGTAATCCCAACAAATAATAACAAAAAAGGCCCCCCAAAAATGGAGAGCCTCATAAAATATTAATGACAAGATGTATTTGCTATAATTTCATGAATTTCGACTGTATTATTTCTTCTCCTATCTGGGTGTTTACTAAATAAACTCCTGCACTTAAAGAAGAAACATCAATTTTAGTGTTTGCTGTTTGAGACATCATTTGAATTAATCTTTTGCCAGATGTGTCTAAAACTTCAATTTTTATGTTTCTATTTATTTCTACAATCTCACCTAAATCCACATAAATAAAATCTACGGTTGGATTCGGTGATAGTGTAATTTCAATTTGACTTTCTAATGTTTCTAATTCACTAGTGCTTGTTATTGGATCACCCTCATTGGTAAATCCAGAGATATAAACGGCAGATGCACCAGCATACGGACTTGTATAAATCGGTGCTAAATCACCAGTAACTGTTGGTGCATCATAAATAGATATTCTTCCTCCTTCGGTCGCACGTTCAGCAACGAATACAACATTACTGGATTTATCAAGTGCAATATCAACTGGATTACCAAGTAAACTCAATGGACCACTTACCCTAACTTGCTCATCATCTAAAATCATATTGTCAGAAAACGTCTGACTGAAATTTGGAATCATTGTGAAGGCACCATCCGTAGCACTTGAAGCCTCTCCGACGTCCGTCAAGATCATCAAATCCGATTCAGAATCATAGGTTAGACCATGTGTTCTTATCATACTCTGAACGGTCACAAGTCTTGTTGGTGCAATAGTAGCTGCACTATTTGTGAAGAAATCTTCAAATATTGCTACTTGATCAGAATTATCGACGATGGCATACAAGGTATTAACGTTTGCATGAATTCCCCATAGATTAATGTCTACATCATAACTTCTTTTCAAAGTAATTTCAGAATCTGTAAATTGATATACCAATAGTCTATTCTGTTGTCCGTTTGCATCGTTTGCATCTTGAGCTACTACCAATCTATCACCAGCAATTGCAATCTCTCTTCCATTGATAAAATCAGAAGTTGAACTAGTTATATAATCGGGTGCTAATCCTCTTTCAATATTAGAAACAACGTTTCCAAATAAATCAATTTGATTATCAGATCGATTCAATTGATATAGTAAATCATTGACATCATCATAGTACACACCATCTGCATCAGTTGCGTTGTTTACAAATCTCGTGTCGGAATAACTTCCATCATCAAATCCATTGACTATGGCTACATTATTCTGGGTATTAGAAGAGACAAAATATTGAGCAGTCTGCGTCGGAGCATTTCCAGGACCTCCATTATAAATTTCTCCACTACAATCTCCGGTCGCACTAAAAGGCATGGCAAGATATGGGAACGAACCTGTAAAAGCTCGGTCATTGGATTCAACACCAGTGGTAAAACTTAAGACATTCAATAAATCTTCCGTCACTGGACTTGGTGAATTGTTTGGATCATAATCATCATACCATAATCCTATGGCGGCCAAAACAACTCCAGATACTGCTTGTAGTTCAATTCTAGTAACATCATCTTCCAGTCTTCTACCATTTGGAAATCCATCCATATTTGGAATATACTCAAGATCAGCCGATTCATTAAATGGGGCTACTGTTAAACCAATGGCAGCAGCTTGAATCAATCCCAGGCTACTAAAAAATGCATCATCTCTTGGGGTCGCTGGAACAGCCATATTCAATCGTAACATATCTCCACCGTTAGGCAAGAAGTTGTTTACAAAAGGTTTACCAGCAGCTAATGGGTTCCCCTCTTTACCAGTAGCCAATTGATACGGAATAACGTTCGGTACTCCTGTATGAAAGGCTGGCCATAAATCTACAGATCTCGGCTTTCCTGGCGCGGGTAACAATAAGGTTCCAAAGATGGCATCATCTAAAGCCGTACCTTCCAAAGCTGGATCTCCTTTGAGTCCATATAATCCATCAGCTCCATTACTAAAGTCAAAAGCACCTAATGCATTTGTCTGAACTCTTAATGGCCCGAAAGCAGGGACTGCTGCACCGAATTGATCATCGTCCATATACAAGGCAAGTTCAGGATTGTAGAAATATTCATCCATTGTTGTTTCTGTTATTTCATCATAAGGTGAAATTCTATTCCAAAAATCTTTACTCCCTACTGGTATTACTGCTTCATTGGTTAAAGGCATTCCTAATCTAGAAACCTGAACCCAATCACCATCATAGGTCGGCTCTGAAGTCGAACTCAATGTTGTAAGCATGGGTCTACTCGCACTGGCCCATACACCAATAACGTAATCAGCATCTAAGATAGACGTTGGCTGCGCAGCTGCTGTTGCTTTTCTAAGCGTAGAAATTGGAACCTGAATAGCTATGGCACTGACATTCATGCATGCTAATCCATCGACTGGCTTACCCGCCTGTCTTGGTGCATTTCCCAAATCAAATATTCCGCCCAAATCAACAAAGAAAGGATCATCCGTCGGTCCAGCAAAAACTGTTTCTCCAGTTGATGCGGTTGTTATCGCTTGCGCAAATAAGGCATCATAAGTGGTATTAAGACCTGCTGCACTTTCGATTGATCTAGGTCCAACGTTATTTGGTGGAACGACTCCATCTGTAACAATGGTTTCAAAAGTGATTCCACCATCTAAACTACGTTCCAAAGTGTACGTCGTTTTTAAATTTTGATTTCCTAATCTAATATTGAAAAACGTTGTTGGATCTTCATTTACTTGAGAGAAAGTAAATCTATAGGTCACTTCATCCCCTGGTATGGCTGCATCATTATCCACGTGTATTTCATATCGGATATTGGTTCCAAAAGAATAATAATTTGGACCGCCATGGGGCAATTGCATTGGGACATAGGTCGCAATAATGGTAATCATATCTTCATTATCAGGACTTCGAAATGCATATAAATCAACGTTGTCAGCAAGGGGGTCATTTGAAATCAATGGAGCCTCTCGGTGACTTGATGCGTTTATTGGGCTCAAAATTCCTAATTGAATTATGAAGCTTAAAACTGCTATTTTTAATATATATATTTTATTCATTGTATTTATTTTTTATGGTGTGGAATGACTTTAAAATCTATTGTCTTACTTCGGTACCACTCCAAGGCAAAGCGACATATGGAAAGCTAGATTGAAAAGCTTTATCATTGGTGGTTACACCAGTGCTATAGGTAAGTACATTTAATAAATCTTCAGTCACTGGACTTCCGCCCCCTGTAGCATCAAAATCATCGTACCAAAGTCCAACTGCCGCAAGAACTACTCCTGCAACTGCTTGCAATTCTATGGTAGTTACATCATCTTCAAGTCTTCGACCGTTTGGAAATCCATCCATGTTAGGCAAGAATTCTAAGTCCGTACTTTCATTGAAAGGAGCAACGGTAAGACCGATGGCTGCAGCTTGGATTAATCCTAAACTACTAAAGTTTGCGTCGTCTCTCGGAGTCACTGGCACTGCCATATTTAGTCTCAACATATCTCCACCATTGGGTAAAAAATTATTTATAAATGGCTTACCAGCTGCTAGCGGATTTCCATCTTTTCCGGTCGCCAATTGATATGGAATTACGTTTGGAACTCCTGTATGGAAAGTAGGCCATAAATCAACAGATCTAGGCTTCCCAGCCGCCGGCAGTAACAAGGTTCCAAAAACTGCATCATCTAATGCTGTGCCGTCTAGTGCAGGATCACCCTTTAATCCAAAAAGGCCATCAGCTCCATTAGAAAAATCAAAAGCACCAAGTGAGTTGGTTTGAATTCTCAATGGAGCAAGTGCTGGCACTGCCGATCCAAATTGATCGTCATCCATATATAACCCTAGCTCCGGGTTATAAAAAAATTCATCCATTGTCGTTTCAGAAATTTCATCATAAGGTGTTATCCTATTCCAAAAATCCTTAGAACCGATTGGCACAACTGCTTCATTGGTTAATGGCATTCCTAGTCTTGAAACCTGAACCCAATCTCCACTATAGCTTTCCGTACCATCCATGTTCAAAGTTTTTAAAGCTGGTCTACTTGCACTTGCCCATACTCCAATAACATAATCCGCATCAAGGATTGAGGTAGGTGCAGCGGGTGCACCAGATTTTAAAAGCGTAGAAATAGGAATCTGTAATGCAATGCTATGTACATTATATTTAGCCAAGCCATCTCTGTTAAGTCCTTCTTGTCTCGGTGCATCCCCAAGGTCAAATACTGACCCAAGATCTACGAAAAATGGATCATCGATTGGACCAGCAAAAACGTTTTCGCCAGTACTTGCGGTTGTGATACTTGAATTCCACAGTTCAGAATAAGAAGAAGCAAGACCTGCCGAACCAGCAATTGATCTTGGACCGATATTGGGTGGAGCCACAATCCCATCTACGACGATTGTTTCAAAGCTTGCACCACCATCCATACTTCGTTCAAGCGTGTACGTGGTTTTCCCATTCTCCGCACCTAATCTGATCGCAAAAAATGTAGTTGGATCTTCATTGGTTCGCGTGAAAGTTAATCGATAAACAATTTCATCACCTGGTATGCTCGCATCATTATCGATATGAATTTCGTATCGCACATTTTCACCAAATGAATAATAATTGGGACCACCATAGGGTAACTCAGCTGGAATATAGTTGGCGATAATTGTAATTGTGTTTGGATCATCTGGGCTTCTAAAAGCATAGAGATCAGTATTATCAGCCAGAGGGTCTCCAGAAATTAATGGAGCCTCCCTGTGGCTAGATGCTTCTATGCTATGAGCAGAGAAAAGTAAGCTCAGCATAAAGAAATAAGTAAAAGGAGAAATCAATCTCCCAAAGGGCAGTTTATGTTTCATTTGTAAAAATTTATTCTTTAAAAATATTTTAAGATCTATTCGGAGCAATCAGGTCGAGTCAACGATCGTTAATTAATTGAGATCATGGAAATGTATTTCTCAGCCTCCGTTTCTTTTTCTTGAAGAATTAAAATCTGAGACATCAATTTATTTACATCTACATTTTTAGGCCGTTTATTCCATTCAATTTCTGCATACGTATATGCTTGATCATAATCCTCCATTAGATCAATGTAAATATTGGCGTATTCTAAATTCATATTATGGCCAGAAACTACGTCATCTTCCAACATCAAGAATATATCATTCATAATGTTTTTGAATTGTGAATCACGTTGAGTGTCTTTATATATTTGCGCAAGCTGAACATAAAAGCCTACCTCAGGAATGATATCAGTTGCTTCCTTCAATAACATCTCAGAAGCTTCTAAATTTCCTTTCAAGTATTCTACCTGCGCTTTTGCAGCAATCGCAAATGGATAATCTTTACGGATTGCTAGTATCTGATCAAACAACTGCGAAGCTTCATTGTATCTTTCCTGACCGATGTATAATTCACCTAAGGTTAACATCGCCCATGCAGTTTCTTCATATCCTGGAAAGCCAGCATTGATGGCTAATTCAAGTGCCTTTTCCGCTCCTGGCTCATCACCATGTATTTCTCTTAAATAAGAAACCCGTGAATATGATCTTAAATCCGGCTTTATAGATATCATTTTATCAGCCATTGAGACGGCCTTCTTATAATCTCCCAATTCTACAAATGCATCAACCAAGACACCATACACTTGTGCTGAAGTGTTATTTATAGCTAAAGCATTTTTACCAGTTTCTAAGGCTTGATTAAATTCATGGAGCGAGAGTTGTACACCTGCTTTGATCACAAGTGCTTGGAATAAAACGTCTTTATCCGATGCGTTACTTATTATATTTTCGGTTAATGATAGTGCAGCTGGATAATAATGACCATGCTCGCCAGTAACGCGCGCTTCTTTTATAAAAAGCTCAGATAATTCAAGCATGTCTTGGTATGCTTTGGGATCATTTTCGATTTTTAATTTTTTAGCTTGATAAAAGTTCTGAACAAAATCCCATTCAGAACCAAGTTGGATTTTATCACTTCTATCTAAAAGTTCAACAACTTCAATGGTATTAATAGGGTTGTTTATGACTTTTTCATTGCTACATGAAGTAAGTAGAATGATTAAAGAAATGAAAATTAAGTTTATTGACTTCATTTATATTTATTTTAGTATTCATTTCTATATACGTGTGGAGTTTCTGTCTTGGACTTAATACTTTAGAAAATTTTTGAATATTTAATGAATATGCGCTGGCCGCATTAAATAATCACTACTTTTATAAAATCAAATTACTAGGCAGGTTATCGTAGAATCAGAGATTATATCACTTTTAAGGGACCGAAACGAAAAAGGGATGACGGCGTTGTACAACCAATACGGTGGTACGATAAATGGTGTAATTGCGCGAATAATCCCAGATTCCAAGATTGCAGAAGATGTCCTACAGAAAAGTTTCTTAAAAGCCTGGGAAAAATTCCACCAATATTCTGAATCTAAGAGTAGTCTTTATACCTGGCTCAGTGCAATCGCTAGAAATACTGCTATTGATACCGTAAGACTAAAAGGTTATAAGAATAGAAATAAATCTGAATCGTACGATGCAACCGTACATGATAGTAGATCAACTCTTACAGATCTTTCAAACATTGACACGAAAGCTCTACTGAAGGGTTTAGATGATAAGTATAGAATAGTCCTTGACATGATGTATCTGCAAGGCCATACTCAAGCTGAGATCTCAAAAATCTTAGACATCCCACTTGGAACCATTAAGACAAGATTAAAGAAAGCGATCGTCATCTTACGGGAAGATCTCATAAAAGAGAAAGGCTTGTTTATAGGTATTTTTTTAACAATAACTATTATGCTACTATTGTGTCACTAAGTTTAAATGAAATATTAAATTCCGGTTTGCTAGAACTATACGTTCTAGGACAACTAAACGATGCGGACACAAAACTCATTGAAGAAGCTAGAAGTAAATTTCCTGAATTAGAGCATGAAATATTTGCCATTGAAACTGCTCTTTATAGATATGATAATATACATCAAGTAGAACCGTCTAAAAATGTTCTTCCCACTATATTGGCAGGGATCAAATCTGAAAGTGCACCGACAGAAAAACAAACGGTTCGCGGAAATTCATCTTGGATTGCTGCAACATTAATATTAGGCCTAGGCTTACTAAGTTCTCTTTTCTTTAACTACAACCAATCAAAATCAATACATCAGAATAACGATTTACATACTCAACAAATAAAAAAATGCGAAGAAGAGAAAAAGATAGCTCAAGATGATCAATTAATGATGGCATCAATGCTAGATCTTAACGCTCGTAAAATTATTGCTTCTCCAACAGATAAATATCCAGAAACTTCATTAGTAATCTACAGCAATGAAGAGCAAAAGAAAAACTACCTTCAAATTGATAAACTTCCTCCCTTAGCAGATAATCAAAGCTATCAACTTTGGTCACTAAAGGGTGATAATGCTCCAGTCCCACTAGACGTTTTTGAAACACCCGATGGAAAATTCTTAGAATTACAATTTGTGGATGACACAAATGCGTACGCAATTACGATTGAGCCAAAAGGAGGAAAAGATACGCCGACCCTTGAGAACCTAATAGGCGTATTTAATATTTCAGGTTAAGAAAAAAAACAACTCAGGAATAATTAAAATAAAGGGTAAAGATGAAATTATCCACAAATGAGGTAACCTTTACTTCATAAGTTCATGCCTCGATTTATTCTTAAATTTCTGATTTAACTACCTAACTTTTCTTTACATACTTGGTCAAAATGACAATTCGCTGATCATTGATCTTTCCTTCAATATGCTCAGCATTATCTGCAACCAAAGAAATCCTGCGCACAGCCGTACCCCGCTTCGCGGTAAACCCAGCACCTTTTACATTCAGATCTTGAATAAGCACGACCGAATCTCCAGCTGTCAAAATGTTACCATTTGAATCTTTATGAACCACTGATCCTCCGAGGTTCATCTGCGCCCATTCCATCGTGTCATCATCCATATACATCATGCCTTGAAGATCAGCTGCCCAATCGGTCTCTGATAAACGTGACAACATACGGTAGGCCATTACTTGTACGGCCGGCACCTGACTCCAAACACTATCATTCAGGCATCTCCAATGATCCGGATTGATGTCCTCTTCCCCATCCAACTGAGAAATGCAAGTTTCACAAGCTGAGATAATTTCATCAAGCTGTTCTCCTGATTTTGGGCTAACGGTATATGCTTTAGGATTTTGCTTTGATCCACACAATTCACACGCATGATCTGCTCTTTCTTCTAGGTCTAGGTAAATGCCCATTGATATTATTATTGTGCGACGAAGATAATTAAAAGAATTTCAGAAGGTCTTAAAAATAAAGTCGATCAAACCTTTTATAATTTGTAACCATTCAACCCCACAAAAAGAGTCCTCCCCCGATGTATCGGAGGAGGACTCTTTTTATCTCTAGAACAATAGCTCCAGAACATCCTTAAGAATTCTTCTTAAGGATTTCTTCTCTTATACTTTCTCCAAATAGACTTATAAGCCTTCGCCATGTCCATCGAAGTCGCCTTATTATACTTTATCACATCTTTACTATTCTCCATCGCTGGAGCACAACAAGCGATAGGGTTTTTAGATGAGGCATTGTAGATCGCTGTCTCAGTCACAAAGGGCATAAAATCCGTCTCTCCCAAAACTAAAAAATTAGCCTCCACTTCTTCACTGCTCAAACCATACTTCTTCTGATACTTCTTAATATTTGTAGCCATACCTTTTGTTGCAGGTACGATGTACCTGTACTTGGTCTTTTGATCTAAGTTTACACTGACCAATTCAGTAAATTCTTTGATATCTATATCATAGTGTAGTGATGGACTGATTACCCATACTTCTTTCGCCTTATCCTCAAGCGCTATTAGTTGTTTAAGTGTCATTGTCGTCATTGTTTAATTTGCACAAATTTATAAAGTTTTTTTTAAAGACTTTAATTCAAGCATTCATTGCCTCAACTCTATGGCACCCACAGCTTTTATTTCTATCCTGGATTACAAGCCCAACCAATAAGATGCTTTCAAAACCAAACTACGATCCTTCGGTCCAAACATGTTTTCAATTCGGTAGTTATCCGTGTATACCAAAAACAAATCCGACATCGGCGCATATCGCCATTGCAGCCTCGTATTGATATTAAAATTATCGCTTTGGGTATTGTATTGAATGAAACTTGTCCAGAATAAGGAGGTTGAAAAATTATACTCTAGCCTGGCTGATGCCAAGGTTATATCTACATTACCATACGGATCCGGCATTTGAATTATATTTTTTTCCAGACTAAAACTGAAATTAAATTTTGGCTGCACCCTGTAATTTAGACCGGCAATGTACGTCAGCTTTTTACCGACAAAGAAATCTCCATAGACAATAAATCCCTCAAAATTTAATGGCTTTCGCACATCCGTATTAAATTGAACATTCACCTCCCAGGTATCATAAACATCGGCTGGAATTGGTGTTTCCGTAATAGCGAAAGCATATACTAGATCATCATAAATGTGATTTACTCGAAACCGCAACTGACTACTATTCTTAAAAAATATGAAATGCCTGAATCTAGTATACCATTGATTTAATCCCACAACATCATTGATGATGATAAAATTTTCAATACCAGACCAATGATAATTTATGCTCGGTGAGGCTTTGGGATAATGGTAGTAGTCTACCATATTCCCAATCTGCGTATAGCCAATCCTTCTCACGATATTATCTATGGGATCAAAATTATTTATCCGAGCATTAAAGCCCATATCGGCGAAATAATTTTCGCCTACATCTTGGATAAATAAAAAGGTCCTAAAATTCTGACCATTATAATCAAAGCGCCCATAGATGTGCTGGTCATCCCCAAATTGAACATCCTTAATGGATTGGATGAAACCAAACTGTCCAGATATTTTTCCATCAGGCCTGATCAAGTTAATTTCACCACCTGCATTCCGGCCAAAATTACCGTCCATCATTTCTAGGTCTTGAAATGCCTGACGATTTAGAAAAATTCCCTTCACATTCGATCTGGCACCGATGGCTTGTTGAAAAGTTAGAGCAGAAAAATTTTGATTTAGCTCCCCTTCATTTGTTGTAATATTGAATGCACCGATCCTCAATTGCTTATTTACATTCCCAGTCAATCGCGCCCCAAATCTTATGGGTACCTGTTGACCAAATTGATCCAAACCTATTCTTCGACTATAAAAAGGTGAATTGGCAAATTGACCGTAACTAGAAAATATGTCTGAGTTTTCAATAAAAAATTGTCGTCGCTCAGGAAAGAAAATATCAAATTGCGTCAAATTGGTTTGCTGTTGATCGATCTCGACTTGAGAAAAATCAGGGTTGATGGTCAAGTCAAGATTAAGCCCTGACCCAATGGCAAATTTTGCATCTCCACCTATATTAATCTTATTTTCCCAATCTGATCCTTCATCACTATTTTGTTGAGCGGCTGTAGAAACATATGGAATCAAAGCAATATTTTTTCCTTGCTTTTTAGGGGCGGTTTCCCAATTGAGTTTACCTACGTACCCAATGTCCGTAGGACCAAATTGCCGAGGCACTGGAGACCACACATGTACCTCATTCCTTCCTGGCTCAATTCTTCCAAAGTTAACCCCCCACTCCTTTTTCCCACTCTCAAATCGTAAGGTCTTAAATGGAATTTCCATTTCAACTGTCCAATGGGTTTCATAATTCTGAGTGGCTACCTTCCATCGATTATCCCAAGTATCATCCACATCATCAGGTGTTACCAATACTTCTGTCATGGCCCCTAGAGCGTTTACGCCGAATCCGTAACCATTTGATTTTTGATTTAAGGCATCTAGAATTATAAAAAAGGAATCGTCATCACCAAAATTATCCCTTTTCAATGTTTGAATGATATAATCTTGATGATCATAGCAGGTAGCAAATAAATAAATTGCCTCCGAGGTACTTGTCAATTGAACTTCTGTTACCTGTTCAGAAAGTTGACCATCAATGGGAGCTTGGAGATAAAAGTCGGCATGTTTAACCGTCGAATTCCAAACCTCTTCATTTGCCAATCCATCAATTTGAAAATTTTGTTTAGTAAAACTGATGTTGAGAATCTTGGGTTCAAAATTAGCATCCTCTTGTGCCTGCAGATTGCAAAAAGAGATGAGAAGAAAAAAGCCAAGCAACCTCATGATTACTTTACTCTATATCTTAGTCCTAGATAAAACTCTATGCCTTTGGTCGGCCCCCAACTAAAAGCGGGATCAAAATATTGACCAAACGGATCGTCATAGGCAAGGATCGGAAATTGTTGGAAGAAATTGAAGATGTTCTCAACCCCACCATAAATTTGAAATTTATCCCATCTACGAGTGATTTGCGAATTTAGAATTCCAAAACTTTCACCTACGGATGCTACCTGATAATTTTCAGGGTAAAGACTAGTATCCGGCAATCTAACAGCTGACTTCCAAGAATAACTGAGATCAAATTGCCACGCATCATTTAGTGTGGTGTAAGAACCACTCATCAGTAGTTTGTGTTTCGGCACAAAGGGCAATTCAAATTCTTCGCCGTCTCTTGTTTGATATAGCTTCAGATAATTGTAGGCAATTTTAAATTCAAACTGAGAGGCAATTTCAAATTTATTTTCTAGCTGAAAACTTTCAGAAGTTGAGTTGCCATAAAAGTTGGAAAGGTATACAATTGCAGGTGATCGATCAAAATCTGGAAAAATCTGATTCTGAAATTTAGTCATGTATAAATCTGAACTTATGGTCCAGTTCCAGTTTTCAAAAAATAAAGATTGCACAAAATTTAAACCGACATTAATTGATTCTTCCGGAAGTAAGGTTTCTTCAAAAATGATATCTCTATTACTTGACAGCAGATTGATCCTTTCGGCAAATGGCTGGGCGATTCGATAACCCTTTCCAGCAGAAAGTCGGAGATCCGCATTCTCAGACAACTCAAACCTTAACAATCCTCTTGGGATCCACCGCAATCCTATGTCATCGTATCGATTGGCTCTTAGGCCAGTGATAAGTGTGAATTTATTGTAATTAAGTGTGTGTTCAAGAAAGGCCCCAGGCAGAGAAAATCTTTGATCATGGTTTCCTCCATAATTGAGATAATCAAATCTTTCGGGCAGATGTATGTCCTGCTTCAAATCGTTCTCCACAATTTGGATCCCCACCTTTATGTTGTTGTCTTGACCACCATAAAAGATATCAGAAAACAAGGATCCTGTGTGAATGGTCTGAGATGCATCATAAATCTTCCCACCAAAATTATTTACCTGATCATTATTCATGAAAGAATACATTAAGGTAAGGGAAACATCCTCTGTCAGTGAGTAACTAGATTTACCATATAAATCCAATTGCCTTAAATCCACATGCTGTCCATAAACATCTGGACCTGAAACTAAGTGTTCATATTCCATCGACCCCCCTTCCCGCTGCTCTTGCCAAAATCTCGTACCAATCTGAAATTTAAATCGATCAATTTCTGGATCTCCAAAATTAAACTTATTAAAAAAGCTCATTCGATTGGTAGAAACAATGTTTCTAAAGCCATCACCATCTAAGTCTCGTAGCTGTGCTGGCAAAGTCAAATGAGCCGTTGTTATGTTTTTTATCTTATTCTTCTTGATTGAATGGTTGATATTATACTGACTCTCTCCAAATGAATTTGCGAAAGCATTCAAATACAACCTCGGTTCCTTCGCTGGATCTTTAGGTATGATATTTATCTGTCCACTGATTCCTTCTACTCCTTGCAAAACTGAGTTAGATCCTTTGGCCACATATATTGTCTCAATCAAAGTTCCTGGGTAAGAACCACTACCATAGAGATAGGATAAGCCTTGAATGTAAGGCATGCCATCAAAAAGA
Source organism: Saprospiraceae bacterium (assembly GCA_020627785.1). Lineage (GTDB taxonomy): Bacteria > Bacteroidota > Bacteroidia > Chitinophagales > Saprospiraceae > JAHDBF01. Next base: position 41,721 of record JAHDGF010000022.1, on the reverse strand, counting down.
ATTTGGTTATAAACTCCGGAAAGACCTAGCAGTTGTAATTCCTTAGCATCGGTAATAATGTTGGTGGTTGCTGAACTTACGCTGGCATTTGTACTAAAACATCCTGCAAGACTGCAGCAAGCCGCCCTTTCAATTTCTCTGGTTCCTATCACTTCAATCTTAGCCGGCGCATTTTCAAA
>JAHDGF010000022.1:0-41442 GCA_020627785.1 Saprospiraceae bacterium | reverse complement strand
TATATAGCAAAGTTAACCATATAAAGCATAAAATTCTTGCATTTAACAAGGTCTAAGAACAATACAATTGCCCAATACCAAAGATTCCGAACAAATGAAATATGATAGAATTATATTCTAGACTTGAGAAATATTGAAGAATATTAGCTTGAAATGTTAAGAAAACTTGAAATTTTAAAGAAAATTGATTTTTTTTGGACTGTGATGCAGCGTTTTGGTCACATTTCTACTCTTATTAGTAGAATTACTCGCATATTTGTTGAGTATTTATGAATATTTTTAATCTAAAACCCTTTTGTTATGCAATGGATCATGATCACCGGCGGAGTATTAGTTGCAGCAGCACTTTTTACTTATGTTTTATATAAGGCAAATTTACTTCCAGATTAGTAGTTAAGATAAAGAAATTTAAAAGTGCTAAATAGCTAGTACAAAAAGGCTTTTCTATTCAGAAAAGCCTTTTTTTTATGTCTATGTCCAAAAAACTAGACCAGCGCATTCTGGAATACTTCAAAGGAATCGACCCAAACTGGAAATTACCCAAAGGAGTTTCTTTGATTTATCCATTCAACCAAACAGATACATTGGAGGCGATGACTGCCTTTTATTCAAAGTACTATCATGATTCTGAGCCAAGGAAACTAATATTGGGAATAAATCCTGGTCGATTGGGCGCTGGCGTTACAGGGGTACCTTTTACCGACCCCATACATCTTGCCGAACATTGTGCCATAGAAAATCCATTCAAAAAGAAACATGAACTTTCAAGCATTTATGTTTTTGAATTAATCAAATCCATGGGTGGACCAGATGAATTCTTTCGTAAGTTTTACATAAGCTCCACCTGCCCTCTAGGCTTTACAAAAGATGGCATTAATTACAATTACTATGATGACCCCAAATTATTTAAGGCCGTCAAAAAATATATTGTCCAATACATTGAAGAACAAATCGATTTTGGACTCGAAGTCGACCAGGTTTTCTGCTGGGGAAAAGGGAAAAACTATAAGTTCTTGAATAAATTAAATCAGGAATATAACTGGTTTAAAAAAATTGTACCGCAACCCCATCCGAGATGGATCATGCAATATCGTCGTAAGACCATGGAAGACTGGAAAGACCAGATGGCAATGGAGCTTGAAGGTGCTAATATTGAAAATCTTTAAAGGCCTGATTCAATTCCTTAAAGTCTAATTTACCTCTGCAGAACTTTAAATAATCTGTGATTACCAAAGCTTTCTTAATTCTCGTTGCTTCAGTCTTAGGCTTTGATACTAAATACATCAAGCTCCGTTGTTTGCCTGGAGTAAGTTTATGGAAATATTTACTGGCTTCAGGATCCTGATAAAACATCTCTTCCAACTCTTCAGGCATTGGCATTCCGTATTCACTTGTATCCTTTCGAATTAATACCGTTAATTTAGCCCCAACCTCTAAACGTAATTTTTTACGAATTTCCTTATTCAAATTAATAAAGTAATAATCCTCTCCTTTGTACATAATAGCACAAGGGATTTCCTTCTTCATTCCGTCCAACTTAATCACCACCCGCCTATCTTTTTCTTTGACGAATTGATCTTTAATATCCTGTGGCACCACCAGATGATGCCCCCAAAGGTTATTTTTAAAATTCTCAAGACTAGTATCGAAACTAACGTATTCTTTTTTCATTACAACTCTAAAATATAACAACCCAAAACAGGAACTAAATTTAATGTAAAGACATTTATATGGTGAATAAATGTTCATGAGAAAAACCAGTCTACTTGCCTTCTTTTGCATCAGCTTCATTTGCGAAAGCCTAGCCCAAATTAATCAACAAATAGACAGCCTTGCATCTACGTATCTTGGGAGTGAATTTGCGAAAGCGATATCTATAGGCATCATTCATAATAAAGAAGTCAACTATTATAATTATGGCAAAATAAGCGATGAAAATCCAATTGCCCCTACCGAAAATTCTATTTATGAAATAGGTTCCATATCAAAAGCTGTCACTGGCACACTATTACAGCAATTACTGGAAGAGAATAAACTAAGTCTAGACAATTCCATGTGTGATTTTATGCCAAAAGATCATTGCCCATGGTCTGAGGAAAAAAGAATTTCGATCCAAGAATTAAGTACACACACCAGTGGTATTCCTCGATTACCGTTCAGTTTTTTTAGCACCGTAAAGGACATGAATCGTCCCTATGAAAATCATACAAAAGAGGAGTTGTTTCGATTTATAAAATCCTACGACCCTACTCCAAGAAATGAAAGAGTCTACGAGTACTCGAACTACGCATTTATGATTCTAGGCTATATAATGGAGCAAGCCGATGAAAGAATATATGAACAGATTTTACTTGAAAGACTATTGAAGCCTTTAAAGATGTATCAAACCTTTGTGATGGGCAACAAAGAAATTCATTCAAAAATTGTTCAAGGTCATAAGTCTAATGGAAATACAGCGGAGGTCTGGGATATGCCCACTTTTCCGGCACCTGGAGGAATTCGATCTACTACCTCAGACATGATTAAATTTCTGAAGCACGTAATGAGTGATTCTGTTAGCACAAAGTCTACAAATAAGATAAATGAGATTGGAGACAACAAATGGATTGGATTGGGCTGGCACATTATTAAATACGACTTTTCCGAACATGAGATTGTACTGCACAATGGTCAGACTGGTGGCTACACAGCCTTTGCAGGATTTCTAAATAATCACGATGCTGCGGTTATTGTTTTGGCGAATAACAGTGGACTTGAAGACCAAGAAAGTGCTTGCGATCTATTAGGCTTAGATATTTTAAAAATCCTTTCAAAAAATTTGTAAGAATTCTAGCATTTAAACTGTCAAAGTAGATATTTGATGAAAATAGATTGCATTGACTGAAGAGGCATTAAATTCCTTCCTTTCTAGCTATGATTTTCAGATTTCTAGTTTTAAGAAATTAGAAGGTTATGGTTCACAGAATTTCTTGATTAACTGCGAGAATGGAGAAAGGTATGTTTTAAAAATAAACGACTATGATTCTAATCAATATCAAGATCTTTTAGCAGAGAATAATATCCTTTTTTCGCTCAAGGCAAATGTAGATTATCAGTTACCTATTCCAATACTCAACAAGGAAGGACATCATTTGATTAAAAAAGAAGATTCAATCATACGATGTTTGAAATATTTAGATGGTGAATTTTGGGGAGATAATCACTTAAGTCAATCGAGCTTAACATCCCTAGGGATATCCATGGCTTCCTTAGATTTAGCATTAATCAAAACAGCACCCAATGCAATCCATCATCGAAATATCGTCTGGGATCTTCAAAATGTTATGGCCAACAAGCCCTACTTATCTATGGTCGAGAATGTGGAAGATGCTCGTTTAATCCAATATTATTTTGATCAGATAAATGAGTTTATTCTCACTCAATTTTCGAATCTTAGAAAGTCATTAATTCATAATGATTTCAATCCTTGGAATGTCCTAATAGGAGATGAAAAAGTTTCTGGTTTGATAGATTTTGGAGACATGGTTTATGGGCCTATTATATGTGAGCTAGCCGTCTCGCTTTCATATGTTTTAACGACCAGTAAAAATATTTTAGAAGATGCTCGCCTGGTAATATCAAGTTACCACCAAGTCTTGCCTTTAGAAAAAAAGGAAATAAAATTACTATACCATTTGATTGCTGGAAGGATCATTACAAGTCTTTGCAATTCTGCAAAATCAAAAAAAGATTACCCGGACAATCCGTACATAGGCATAAGCGAAAAACCGTATCGTCATTTACTTCATCAATGGATTAAGATAAACCCTTTGGCTTTTAAAAAAATGGCTTTGGATGCCTGCGGACTTTCGGCAGAAGAAGAAAAATACTCAGCTGACAAGGTAGAGCAACACCGAGTAAATAATTTCTCTTCTGCTCTATCTCTAAGCTATGCCGAACCGATTCATATGGCTTCAGCTGCCTTTCAATACATGTATGATTATTCAGGGAATTCCTTTCTGGATGCTTACAATAATATTCCATTAGTGGGTCATACACACCCAGCAATAAGTGAAGCCATTTCTAAACAAGCTAAAAAATTAAATACCAATACCAGATACCATTATCCCTTACTTGGAGAATATGCTGAAAAACTTTTGTCTTATTTTCCAAAGCATTTAAATAAGATCTTTTTGGTCAATAGTGGATCAGCCGCATCTGATCTAGCCATTCGTTTGGCTACAAATTTCACTGGCCAGAAAGATATTTTTGTAATTGAAGAAGGCTATCATGGCAATACACAAATTGGGATTGACGTGAGTCCATATAAATTTGGAAACAAAGGAGGAAAAGGAGCTCATTCCTTTATTCATCAGTTACCGCTCGCCAAAGAATACAACACGAATAAGGATCTAGCCTCATTTCTCCTAGAGGCGGAAAATAAAATCAACAACTTTAAGGAGCAACATTTAAAACCTGCTGCAATAATTGCTGAAATGATTTCCGGTTGCGGTGGTCAAGTTCCTCACTTAAAAGGATATTTACCTAAGTTATTTAACCTGATTAAAGCAGAAGGTGGATTGTGTATCGCTGATGAGGTACAAACTGGATTTGGACGATTGGGTCATTGGTTTTGGGGTTTTGAAATGCAAGAGGTTACACCAGATATTGTTATACTAGGCAAGCCGATAGGCAATGGGCATCCATTAGGTGCGGTCGTATGCACTTCAGAAGTAGCCGAGGCTTTTGATAATGGGATGGAGTTCTTTAGCTCATTTGGTGGAAATCCGGTTTCCTGTGCAGCAGGCTTAGCAGTCCTAAACGTTTTAGAAAAAGAAGAACTTCAAGTTAACGCTGAATCCGTTGGAGCCTATTGGAAGAACAAATTAATTGAACTACAAAAAGATCATCATTGCATCGGAGACGTGAGAGGAGAAGGTCTTTTTTTGGGTATTGAAATTATGGATGGCCTGAAAGAAGATAAATTACTCGCAAAGACCATCAAAAACGAGATGCGTCGAAAATTTATCTTAACTAGTACGGATGGAAAATATGATAATGTTATCAAGGTAAAACCACCTCTATGCTTTTCTAAAGAAAATGTAGATCATTTCATCCAAAGTTTCCACGAAGTATTGGAAGATCTAGACTCTTAAGACCGCTCAGGAAGCCCGTAAATAGATAATTTGGCTACACAATTGTAAATCAGCTGACAAATCATTAAATTATTGCAAAAGTGGACGAATTAAGTTCTGATATAGGCTTAATAATTGTCCTATTAATAGAGCAATGAACAAGTTTTCAATTTTACTGCTATTTCTTTCATCAATTGTTTTCTGTCAAAACGATATCAATTTTCATTTTACGGCACTTGAAAAAGAAAACGGACTGCCTGGCTCTCAGGTAAATCGGGTCATTCAGGATAATTTAGGTTTCCTTTGGATTGCCACAACTAGTGGTTTGGCCAGATACGACGGCTACAATAACATGAAGACGTTCAATTCAGAAAACACGCCTGAACTATATTCAGATTACATTGCCACACTTGAAATAGACAATAAAAATAGACTATACATTGGTACTCGTAATGGAGGTTTAGTAATCCATGATATTGATAACAATACTTGGAAAAATTATAGACACGATCCTCTAGATGCGAATAGCTTAAATAACGATGAGGTTCTATCCATAAAGCACACAGACAATAATCAAATCTGGGTTGGCACTGAGATGGGATTGAATATTTACGATCCCACCATTGATGGATTCATCAGTTATGAAGCTGATGAAAAAGAATATGCTTTAAAAAGCTCAGCCATCCTTTCTATCTATGAAGACACGCAGGGCTGGAAATGGGTAGGTTCATGGGGTGGCGGATTTTACCTTGTGCTCAATGATGAAAATGTAAATGATTTAAAATTTAGACAGTTCATCCCTAAAAAACAACTTGGGTCCAAAAATATATGGGCAATACAAGAAGACGAAGAAGGTCTTTACTGGTTAGCAAGTCATGGTTCAGGATTATTCACAATGGAGCTTCCACCAAACGCGGGTAAAGAAATAAGTAATCAAGAATGGGAGCCAATATTAAAAAATTATCTATCGGATAGAAATGATCCTAAATCCTTACAAAATAATATTGTTCAATCAATTGTAATTGATAAAACCGGAGGTGACATTTGGTTTGGAACTGCTTCGGGTGTTACAATTTTAAAAAAGGAAAATTACAATAACTTCATCTCCGATCAATCAAAAAATAGAGGCTCCGGGCTAATAAATTTAAAGTCCGATGAAACCTTAAAATTTGCCTTGCTTGATTCAAACATCACATCCGTATTTCAAGACGATGACGGTTTGATTTGGATCTGTAGTTCGGCCGGTCTAAATATGTATAACGCAAATAATAATCTATTTAAGCAATTAATGTTTACAGATAATATTTCATCGGTTTATGCTCAAGATTTAGTAATAGCGAATAATAAGATTTGGAAAACTGCTGGTGAAAATGGATTTTTTGTTTACGACTTAAAAACAAACGCACTCGTCCCCATAACAGAAGAGTTGAAAACCAATGAATGTTTCGAATACATTTCATCAATCACGCAAGATGCAGAAGGTAATGTTTGGTGTACAGGCGTTACTAGCTTACTAAAAATTGATCCGAATACTTCGAGTGTAGAGAAATTTCCAATATCTAAGAAGGTATTAGACAAATATGACTTTTTCCTAGCAAAACACATGTATGTGGGTGATGGCAAAGTGGTTTGGCTGTGCACAGAATTAGGATTAATAAAATTTAATTTAGTAGAGAATTCTTTTGAAATTTTTGATAAGAACGACAATGGACTTTCAGACAATTCTGTAACCTCCATTAAAAAAGATGTTGAAGGAAATCTGTGGGTGAGTAGCTATAGTGGCTTAAACAAGGTTATCGAAAATGGAGAAATCACAAAATTTGAATCCTACGAGAAAAAAGATTATCCTGTCTTGGTTTCAGACAGAGGTCTTACTTTATTTTCTCACAAAGAATTTTTATATGTAGGGACTGAAAAGGGAATTTCTGTGCTTGATGTCAAGAAAAATGAATTTGTGGATTCTTTAAATTCAAAAGAAGAAATTCTAACCTTGAACATGATTTACTCGGAATTAGACCCAGATGCTTTATGGGGAGCAACAAGCAATGGCATTTTTCGCTATAACATGAACAATGGATTCATTAGAGAATATACACAAGCTGAAGGTATCAAGGATAACACCTCCTTTGTCCCTGGCTCAATTGCATTGGATGCTCAAGGGAATATTTTATTTGGGAATGACCCTGGTGCCATTTTCATTCAGCCTAATAATATGGATGAAAAAGAAGATAAACCAATTGTCGTCATCCAGAGCGCCCGTTATTTGAATCCAGCTGGAGAAAAATCAGTTTCCTTAAGAGGCAAAGAATCTTTAGACTTAAATTTCAATGACTACTATTTAAATTTAAGTTTTGCTGGAGCAAGTTATAATCAACCAAAGGAAAATAAATACGCCTATAAACTAGAAGGTTTTGATGATGATTGGATGTACACAGAAAATCCTAATCAAATTGTTTACACCAATTTAGAAAACGGGAGCTACACCTTTAAAGCAAAAATGAGCAACAAATCTGGTGATTGGTCAGACGTTCAAAGTATGGACATTAATATCAAGCCTGCGCTCTGGCAAACCATTTGGTTTAGATTTCTCAGCATCGTCTTGTTTGTGTTAACGGCTATTCTCTTAGTAAGATCTTATATTAAGAATGTTATTCAAAGAAACATAAAACTGAAAAGATTAAATCAACAACTCAAACATGAAATATCGGAACGAGAAAGCATTCAAGCCGAATTATTACATTCCCAAAAAAGCCTAATCGAATCAAACGATGAATTAAGCAGATCTAACCAAGATTTAGAAAAATTTGCACACGTAGCTTCTCATGACTTGAAGGAACCTTTAAGAACTATTAAAAGCTTTAATCAACTTATTCAAAGAAAGATAAAAAATGAAGATCTTGGATTAGACTCCTACATGAATCTGATTAATTCTGCAGTAGAAAGAATGTACTTTCTTATTGAAAGTATTCTTGCTTTTTCAAGTGTTGATAAGGGAGATATAGATTTTGAATTGATAGATCTTAATCAACTAATAAATGAAAAAATAAAAGATTTAAATTCCATCATTGAGAAAAAGTTAGCTAATGTTGAGATTGCTCAATTACCTCAAATAACCGGCAATTATTTACAGTTGAGTATGCTTTTTCAGAATCTAATTACAAATGCTTTAAAATTTAATGACAAAGAAATTCCGGTCATTAAAATTTACCAAGAAGAACCTGATCCTGGATTTAAATGGAACATTATTGTCGAAGACAATGGAATCGGGATATCAAATGAAGACCAAGAAAAGGTATTTGAGTTATTCCAAAGGTTAGATAAGACGAAGGATATAGAAGGAACTGGCCTAGGTCTTGCGGTGTGCAACAAAATAATAAATAGCCATAAAGGAATCTTAAAAATAGATTCAAAGCCGGGAAAGTATTGTAAATTCTCCGTCCAGATACCTCACATTTTGGAAACGACCGGACAGCGAAAACTTAAAAAAACAAAGGCAGTATCTTAATTTAAATCCCCAATAATTTATTTTAGATAAATAATCCTCCAATTGTTCCTAACACCCAATGATTCAGAAAATCAAATATTGGCTAAATCAACCATTTCCAGTTAAGCTTGGCATTAAAGAATCAATCCGTTCAGCATCAATTGCAGGACTTATTGTGTTCCTATTTTTACTAGCATTTAAGCCATTCGGAATGCATCTACTCGAAAAAAATCAATGGGTGCATTGTCTGGGTTTTGGACTGATCACTTTCATTGCTAGCCTACTTTTTGATTTAATAATTGAAAAATTCTTAAGAATAAGAATTGATGAACCCAATTGGACCTTTGGTAAGTGGATACTTACAACTCTGGGCGTTCTTCTACTCATTACCATTGCCAACAGTTTGTACAGTTACTTCCTATACAATAATCCACTATCTCCCGAGAGTTTCTTAAGCACCTTGATGGCTACCTCTTTGGTAGGGATCTTTCCCATCGCTACTTTAGGTGGTTTACACCTAAATTCTAATTTGAGAAACTATCAAAATATTGCGGATACACTTAATGATATTAGTCCTACAAGACCTATTTCAAAAAAAGTCGTCATCCCCATTAAGGACTCTTCTAAAGTTTTTGAAATAGAGGTTTCTGATTTCTTGTATGGTGCTTCCATGCAGAATTATGTTCAAATCTATTACAGCTCAGAAGAAGGAATAAAAAAAGAAGTCATCCGAAATACCTTAACTGAAGTAAGTAAGGTGATGTCAGAGACCTCTGTGATTAAATGTCATCGATCCTTTCTTGTAAACAAAGACCAAGTCACAGAAATCAAAGGAAATGCTCAGGGTCTTCTCCTGAGCTTGGGTTCATGGACTGATTTTCAGGTCCCAGTGTCTAGAAAATACATCCCAATTTTTAGAAAATAGGCTTGTCATTGGTCAAGAAAGCTTGTATTTCGGCAAGATGGCATGACATTCGTCCTTATTTCCTGTTCATCATCATAATAAAAAAATAAGACCTCTGGCTTGCCATACATTGCAAGTATTAATTCATTTCAAATCAAAACAATGGAAGCTTTAGATAAATTTTTATTGTACTCTCACATCTTCGTAGGCTCCTTATCTCTTATTCTATTTTGGATTCCTGTCTTCGTTAAAAAAGGAGGAAATGTCCATATTAAAGTTGGCTGGGCATATGTTTATACGATGTGGTATGTACTAATTACAGCAGTTCTGTTATCAATTATTAATTTAATCCAAGGCAATCCAATAATAGCTGCTTTTTTGGGCTTTCTGGCCCTAATTACTGCCTATCCTCTATGGTATGGGATTAGTATTTTGAAATACAAAAAGGATATCCCTCAAAATATGCTAGCCATAAGAAAATTACTGAACGTATTAATACTCCTCGGTGGACTAGGCTTAATTATTTGGGCAATTGCATTAAAAATGCAAGGTCAAGCAATTCTCTTGCTGATCTTTGGGATTTTAGGTGTTTCTAGTGCGACTCCAATAGTCATAAGCAGGTCTGGACCTAAAAAGTCATGGCTTTCCGAACATATTGAAGGTATGATAGGGACTGGAATTGCAGCATATACAGCGTTTTTTGCCTTCGGTGCGTCAAGAATGTTTGCCAATATTTTTGCCGGTCCTTTAATAGCCATACCATGGGTGCTACCAACCATCATTGGAACAATTATTATTATCTGGACAAAAAAGAAAAACGGTTTAAGCTTCGGAAAATAAGAACTTAAGCCAGTTGATGGTCATAACTTCCGGTTCCTAGTCGATGCAACAATGAGAAATGACTTCTAAGTGCTTGCAAAAAAGTCGTATGCTCATAATAAGGAATATTGAACTCGGCCGCTGTACTCTTCACAATTTTAGAAAGCTTTCTATAGTGAACATGACAAATGTTCGGAAAAAGATGATGTTCGATTTGAAAATTTAAGCCGCCGATAAACCAAGAGAACATCTTGTTAGTTCTTGCAAAATTAGCGGTTGTTTTCATCTGGTGAATCGCCCAGTTATTTTCCAAACTCAATCCTTCAATAGGCTCAAAGAAATGGGTTTCTTCAATCACATGCGCCGCTTGAAAAATCAAAGCCAAAGCCAGACCGGTCATGACATGCATAATTATGAAGCCTAAAACATTCTGCCACCAAGGAAGTGGAGTGACTAAAATAGGAAGTACCAAGGTCAAAGCAACGTACCAAATCTTATGAAACAAAACCCAGAAAACACCGCTAGAAAAGGTCATCCCTTGTGTCTTTAGAAGATCTCGTTCTTTATACCTTTTTAATTGCTCAAAATCCTTCCATACAAACCAGTAAATAGACATGATGGAATATAGCAAAGGAGCATAAAATGCTTGAAATTTGAAATGTTTACTTCGCGGTTGACTCGGAGATAGTCTAAAAACGCCAGGTTTAAAGATATCATCATCGTAACCATCAACATTCGGGTATGAATGATGAAGTACATTGTGCTGAATTTTCCAATTATTATGGTAGCCTCCTAAGAAATTAAGCACAAAGCCTAAGAGATAATTGACTGTTTTATTAGAGGAGTATGAGCCATGATTTGCGTCATGCATGACTGACAACCCAATTCCTGACATTCCAACTCCCATCGTTGCCCACAAAGCCAATAATAATCCAGTGTTATTAACACTTCCAAAAAGTATATAAATAAGTGGTAAAAAATAAAGACTCAGCATGATTGTAGTCTTTATGATCATTCGACTATTCGCGTGCCTGTTAATGCCTTTATCCTTAAAGTAGGCGTTCACACGCTTGTGTAGTACCTTATAAAACTCACCTTTTTCGGTACTATACTTCAATGAAAAATCTGCCATATTAAATCGATTCTATCTTTTTATAAAGGTAAGTGGTCTATAATAAAGCGGAAGATATACAATTCTAAGATAGTATATAGCGTACAATAAGTCGAAGTTTGCCTTCTGAAAAAAATCAGCAGTAAAAAAAACCGAAAAATGCCTGAATATTAGCCGTTTAAGATACCTGAAAGGATTTTACTCGTAATTAAGTAGGTAGGTCTTACCCCATCTAAGCCAAGTCCACCAGAAGCTAAAGTACTTCCCGTTTCCAATGGATTATCTGAGGCATAATAGGCATATCTGAGATCAACATCTTTAGAAATGCTATTTCTGATTTGTGAGGCACCTTGAATCGCTTTCTGATAATGTGCTCCTTCCATTTCAAGTCCGATGGCTTTCCAGGAGGATCGAGAAAAATATCTAAGAATGTCCTTATTCTGCAGTGAAGTTCCTAAAACAGAGATCATGGGTCCCGTATACACATTCAAGCCATGCCCTTTGAATTCTTTAGGGTCTAGCTGATTGACAAATGGGTAATTATCAGCAGTTCCCTCAAAAACATGAGCCGTTGGAATCATAATGTCTCCTTTACCTCCCTTCAGAATTCCAGCTTTTCCCATGATGTTAATAGAATCAACATTTAATTGAAATTTTTGGTCGCCGGAAACATAGGGTTTCAATAGTTCATCAATAATCTCATAGGCTTGTTCGCCAAAAGGATAATCAATAACCAGTAATACAGGCTTCATTTTTTCAACATATCTCCTATCCCACTCAATTTCTGCGGGAATACTTTTCTTATTTAACTGTTCTAGGTCGAAAATCTGAACTGAAATATTGGTCCCGCTTTCATCTTGAATAAAAGTCATTCCATTTGCCATCGCATATTGTTTGACTTTCTGCCTTAGGGCTGTATTTGTGGAAATGCTTAATTTTTGAGCAATAGTCTCTAAGGACTTACCTGCTTGTTTTTTACCAAGGGCCTTTTTAGCATAGAGTATATTCATGACACTATGTAAGTTGGCACTGATGATGTGCAATGGTCTTTTGTGCAACTTCTTTTCAAACAAAGTTTGCTTTATCTTATTCGCCCAGATTTCGCCATGTATGTGGTTACCTACATTTTCTCTTAGGGCAGATGAGAAAGTAATTTCTCGATCTTTTTCTTCCAGATGTTCTTCAATGCTCCGCTTTCCAAGCCAATAAGTGATCTTAAACAAATTATTGACCCGATCCGCTTCTTCAAAATTCTGAGCGCCCACTGCAGTTTCCTTAAAGGTTCTACCGAGTAAGGTGCTTAAATAGGTATACCCTATTTCTTTGTTGAAATTTTCACCTTTATTAATGCGCTGGACAATATCCTCAAGCATCAACCATTCCCGTTTTGGTCTATTCTTATAGTCGAAACTATTTCTTCGTATCTTTTCAGATTCTACAAACAGGAAGGTAAGGTGGGTAAGTACGTCATAAATGTCACTGCGACCACGAGTCATTTCAATATACATCTGCTCATCATCGATTCTGTAACAATTTCTTCTTCGCTTACTTGGGATTAACGGAGTAAATTCACTTTGCTCAAAGCCTTCTCCTGCGATTAGGTTTACATATCGACACTCTTCGATGCCTTGAGGTAATCGTTGAAATATATAAAGTAATCCAGAGAGTTCAACCTTTTCGGGATCAGCGATAGAACCATAAATTTCTGGCTTGAGAAGAAGAAGTGAATTAATCATGGCTTCACCGGAGACACCAAGAGGTTTATAACTGCCTCTTAGAAATAAATGGCGCATGGCGATGTATAATCGTTGGATTGCTGCGCGAGATTCTTGTGCTCTTGTCCTTTCGGTCTTTACCTGAGTCATTTCACAATGGTTTAGCATTGTCATGCAAATTTTATACCAATACACGATGGGAAATTCCAGAGTCATAAAGGAATTAGAAAGTCCCATCACTCATACATAATTCAAGTTGCATGGTTGAATCAATGGATAGGACCAGACTCAAAAGTAAATTCTATATTTGCGAAAGCATAAACAATCAAAAACATGTCAGATAATAAGGTAATATTCTCAATGGAGGGCGTAACGAAAGTCTATCCTCCCAAAAAAGAAGTATTAAAAAATATATGGCTATCCTTTTACTATGGAGCCAAAATCGGAGTCCTTGGTTTGAATGGATCAGGTAAATCTTCACTCTTAAAAATCATCGCAGGACTTGATACCAATTATCAAGGAAAGGTATTTTTTGACAAGGAATATAAAATCGGATATCTTCCCCAAGAACCCGAACTAGACGAAGCAAAAACCGTGAAGGAAGTTGTCCAGGAAGGAGTTCAACACATCGTTGATGTCGTCAATACCTACAATGAAATCAGCGCTAAGCTAGCCGAACCAATGAGCGACGATGAAATGATGAAATTGATTGAGGAGCAAGGTGAATGGTTAGAAAAGATGGATCACTTCAATGCTTGGGAACTAGATCACAAACTAGAAATGGCAATGGACTCATTACAATGTCCACCCGATGATACGCCCGTAAATGTTTTATCTGGGGGAGAAAGAAGACGTGTAGCTTTATGCAGATTACTTCTAAGCCAACCAGACATTCTACTTTTAGATGAGCCAACGAACCACTTAGATGCGGAAAGTGTGCATTGGCTTGAGCAATATTTACAGAAATTTCCTGGGACAGTCATTGCAGTAACGCATGATAGATACTTCCTAGATAATGTGGCAGGATGGATTTTAGAGCTTGATCGTGGTGAAGGCATTCCGTGGGAAGGAAATTATTCTACGTGGCTTGATCAAAAATCAAAAAGATTAGCACAAGAAGAAAAACAAGAATCGAGACGAAATAAAACACTCCAAAGAGAACTTGCTTGGATAAAATTAAATCCAAAAGCAAAACAGGCCAAAGGAAAGGCAAGATTGAATGCCTACGATAAATTGAAAAACGAAGATGTAAAAGAACGTGAGAAAAATCTTCAGTTGTTTATTCCTCCTGGACCACGTTTGGGCGAAAATGTCATTGATTTCAAAAATGTAACCAAGTCATTTGAAAATAGAATCCTGATTGAAGACTTGACCTTTACGGTTCCTAAAAATGCCATCGTAGGAATTATAGGACCAAACGGTATGGGTAAGTCTACCCTTTTCAGAATGATCATGGGCGAGCAGGAACCGGACAGTGGCGAAATTGCTATAGGGGAAACAGTGGCTGTTTCTTACGTAGATCAATCCCACAAAGATTTATTACCTGAGAAAACAGTATTTGAGATTCTGGGACAAGGAAATGATAACATAGTCGTCGGTAACCAGACCGTTAATGTACGGGCCTATATAAGTAAGTTCAATTTTACTGGCGCTGATCAGCAAAAGAAATTAGAAGTATTATCTGGAGGGGAAAGAAATCGAGTACACTTGGCGATGACCTTAAAAAATAATGGCAATGTTTTACTACTCGATGAGCCGACGAATGATATTGACATAAATACACTGAGGGCGTTAGAAGAGGCCATAGAAAATTTTGCAGGTTGCGTCATGTTAATCTCTCACGATCGTTGGTTCATTGATAAATTAGCAACGCATATTCTGGCCTTTGAGGGTGATTCACAGGTCGTATTTTACGAAGGAAACTTTAGCAGTTATGAAGCCGCTAAAAAAGAGAGACTGGGTGAAATCAAATTGAAAAGACCAAGCTTCAAAAGCTTGATGTAATAAACATCTTCTAAAGAAAAAACCTCAGCTGTATCTCTACAACTGAGGTTTATTAAAACTCCTGAAATGTTCAACGTAAGTCGAACATTACTCTTATCCTGATAAATCTATCAGCTATTATATCGTTGCCTTGTTTACTAGTGGATCGTTCTTTACATTGGCAATATAAAACCTTTCTTAAACATTTATACTATAAATCGATGTAAGAATATGAAAAATAGGGGTGAACGTTAAACCATTATTCAAACAAAGAAAATATTTAATTTTTAATTTACATAAATCTTGAATAAAAAAGAACGCAACAAGAGTATGTTACTGCTGATAAGTAATAAATTTTAATTAATATATTAACAAGATGATCGCTGTAAGTATTAAAATACCAATGGCCTGATATCGATAATTTTTATACCAAGGAAGACTCTGTAAACTAAGGGTCTCTCGATCTAATTCTTCTCTACTATAAACAACCTCTGCAAGTTCAGCATCAGGCTTTGTCTGTCCTAAGAAACTGAAAAAATAAAGAACTGCGCAACAAAGGAGAAAATGCAAGAAGGCTACGTAAAGAAAATTAGGAAGGACTAAGGTTGATCCCGTAAACTTTAACCCAATCAACCAAACTGTAATGGATGATCCGACAACTATAGAAGCAATGGCGCCCATATTATTCACATGACGCGTAAATAAGCCCATCACAAATAAGGCTACAATCGGTGGGCAAAACCAAGCCAACGTATTCTGCAAATAATCCCAGAGTTTTTCAAAATTACCAATCTGTGGCGCCCACAGTATGGCAATAATCATGACCACAACCGTAACAACTCGACCAAAATTCATCAGTGTTTTAGAATCTGCATCTGGCTTGAATTTCTTTAAAAAATCCATGGTAATCAGCGTTGACACTGAATTGAGACCTGAATCTAAACTAGACATCATCGCAGCAATCAGTCCTGCCAATACAATTCCTAATAAGCCAGTCGGAAGAAGGTCGAATAACATGGTCGGATAGATCATATCCATATCCTGCATATCTGGATACATTACCCTAGCAAAGGCACCAGGAAAGATCATGATAAACAAGATGGACAACTTCAGAAATCCAGCAAATAATGCTCCCCATTGACCTTGGCGTATATCACGCGCCGCCAATGTACGCTGGGTAATGTATTGATTGGTCCCCCAAAAATAAAAGCCTATCAGCAATACTCCAGTAAAGACCGACGGCCAAGGCAGGGTCGGATCATCTATCGGTTTCATCACGTCAAAATGACTCATTTCAGTAATGGCATACAGTGGCTCCCAACCACCAATCTCAATAAAGGCCATATAAGAGATTACAGTCGATCCAAAAATCAAAATTACAGCCTGAACGGCATCTGTATACATCACTGAACTTAGACCACCGGTAACGGTATATATACCCGCAATGAAAGCCAAGCCTACAATGATTTGCCACAAAGCAAATGAAGGAAAGATTAGATTTATGACTAAACCTCCAGCATATAAGGTTGCCGCAATATCTACCAATATGTTTAAAGTAATCGCTATGATGGAAGCATATGCTCGCACTGAATATGAATACCTTCTCTCAAGATATTCTGGTATGGTAAAGATTTTATTTCTAAGATAAAAAGGAAGAAAAAATATGGCAAAAAGGATTAAAACAACCACTGCCATCCATTCATAACTAAAGACAGAAAAACCATCCTTGTAACCTGCACCAGCAAGACCAACCAAACTGTTACTAGACATGTTAGAGGCAAAAAGAGAAAAGCCGATGATGGGCCAGGTAAGATTTCTACCTGCTAGAAAATAGTCTTCTGCATTTTTGTGTTTTTTACCAATATAGAAACCCAAAGCTACGACAGCTAAGAGGTAAAAAACAATGATGCTTAAGTCAACGTTGGAGAGGTTAAATTCCATGATTTTGCTTTTGAGATACGTTTCTAAGATACATTTAATTCTTAGAAACTAGGAGCGCAAAACCAACAATTGATGAACGTCTAATTATAGCTTATTGGCCTTTAACTTGGCAACCACATAATTCCCAACACTTGTTCCTTGCTTAATCCCTTCTGTAATGGCAGGCATGTAATGAATACCGCCATACAATCGACTGATGGAAGCTTCCTCCGCGGCCTCATTGAAAGATTTATACGATCGTGCAGGCAATCCGTACTTCACTTCTACATCATCCTTATAAGCAAAGTTTTCCCCCATCAAAGCAGTAAGTACTCGAGCTGAAGTTGTGGACGCTACGCTATGCCCACTGGTATGCTCGGGAAATGGTGGTGTCTGAAGTAATGGGATCCATTCCTCATCTATGAACTCATTAATAACGGTCTCAGGTCTGATTAAATTAGACCGATATTTTTCATCCCAACAAGCAATGAAAGCATCGAACAATCCGATAGAGACAAAGGTGGCCGTGTGAATGGTTTTAGCCAAGTCATGACCTGCTGTGCGAGATGCGATACCTGCAATTCCCATCCAATGTCCACCCGGAGTTATTTTCTTCGTAGCAAACATTAAATGACCTTGCTGATTCATTACGTAGGGATTGCAATCCCAAAAGCTAGCAATTTCTTTTTCTTCTTGGGTTCCTTCTTTAACGGCCTTATAGACTTCCTCGGTAAGTGTAAAAAATGTTGAATTTTTATTGGTATCAAATGCAGGTGGTGGTGCCGGAAGATATTGATTGGCAGAATCTAAAACCATGGTGCGAATCTCTCTCCAATGCGGCTCGATACCTTCCATATAGGCTGGAGGGGTTGGCTTCCACTCAGCTGGATTGTCCGTAATCGTAAATTTTGTAAACGAACGAGATTGCTTATAATTATCTTTATCTGCCCATGCCAATACATGATCCGCCACAATCTTACCGTAGTCCTTGGACTGATTAATGATGGCACTACTCACACCCAATGAATCTAAATCCTTATAAAATCCGGTCGTATACTCATTCAACATATCTTCAGAAAAAATCAATTGCCTACCGACTATAAAAAATGCTTCTAAAGCTGCAATCTCATAAGAAAGATTTGAAGTATCCTTGGGGTTTGGAACGGAACTGAACTCATTAACCTCCTAAATCCTCCATGGAAGGATTTGCCTTCTGAATCGTGGAGTACGCCGCAATGCATGGATAACTATAAACTCTGCTAGCCACCGGCGGTGAAAAAATATCATGAACAATGACATCCGTGAGTTTATCTAGAGCATAGTGAAAATGATCCCCTTTCACCATCAACTCCTTTGTTTGCTTCGTATCCAAACCTGTTTGACAGGCCATTAATGAACAAAGGCAAATAAGACAAATTAAACTTAATAAGCGTGAACTCATGAATTAATTCTTTTGTAAATTCTAGCCTCCCAAGGTAGTAAAACTTTTTCCATTGTGTTTTCCATATTATTCTGGATTTTAGAATATCCATCCAGATTAAAGGCCAATGGACTGTGTTCATCTGAATGATTCAATATGATCAACATTTCTTCAGCATCAAGAACTCGTTTATACACATATAAATTTTCACTAGGCTCTTCGATTACGTCAAAGCTTCCATATATCAACACCGGTTGCTCTTTTCTAAATTTTAGAAATTCCTTATAAAAATAGAAGATTGAATCTTTTCTTGATTTGACTTCCGTCAAATTTATTTCCTTGTAATTAGGATTGACTTCTATCCAAGGCGTACCCTCGCTGAAGCCAGCATTTTTTCCGTCTGTCCAGTGGATGGGAGTCCGGACATTATCCCTTCCATGCTCGTGGACTAATTCAATAAATTTCTTTGGATCTGTTCCTGCTTCTGTAAATTCAGTATAGAAATTTAAAGTTTCAACATCCTTATATTGATTGATGTCATTAAACTTTACGTTGCTCATCCCTATTTCTGTTCCCTGATAAATACAAGGTGTACCTCTATGGGTCAATATCAAAACTGCTAAAAGTTTGGCACTGGCTTCTCTGTGTTCTTGATCATTGCCAAAACGAGAAACCAATCTTGGAAAATCATGATTATCCAAAAAGATACTGATCCATCCTGAATCTCCCATGGCCTCATCCCAATCCTTAAATATCTTTTTAATCTCAGGCCAACCATAATTGACTGGATCGAATTTTCCTTTCGGCCCATGACCTAAAAACATATGATCCAAATGAAAGATCATGTTCAACTCTCCCCTGTCATGCCCTACATAATTTAAACCCACTTCCTTAGTTATCCCAGGTCCCTCTCCGACCGTCATTACATCGTAGTGCTTAATAACAGATTCATACATGCCGTTTATGTATTCATGAACTTTCGGTCCATTAGAATATACCTCTGCAACTACCTCATTAAAAGAAGGCTGCGGAGCATCAGCAAATTCTAAACGTTTGGAAATTAATGGGATAACATCCATCCTAAATCCATCAATCCCTTTTTCCAACCAGAATCGAAGTACTTCATTAATTTCTTCTCTGACCTTCGGGTTCTCCCAATTTAAATCCGGTTGCTTTTTAGTAAATAGGTGCAAGTAATATTCTCCGGTTTTTTCATCAAGTTCCCACGCACTCCCACCAAAAAAGGAACGCCAATTATTCGGAGGGCCGCCATTTTTACCTGGCTTCCAAATATAGTAATCACGCTTCGCATCATTTATAGATGTCCGAGACTCTTCAAACCATTGATGCTCGTCACTGGTATGATTTACTACTAGATCCATAATTAATTTCATCCCCCGAGCATGGATGTCATTTAACAACTGATCAAATTCTTCCATCGTACCAAACTCTGGATGAATGTCATAATAATCACTGATGTCATATCCATTATCATCATTGGGTGATTGATAAATTGGACTCAGCCAAATAATATCTATTCCTAATTCTTCTAAGTGATCCAACTTAGAACGGATGCCTTGAAGATCTCCAATACCATCTCCGTTACCATCCATAAAAGAGCGAGGATAAATCTGATAGATTACTTCCTCTTTCCACCACTTCTTTTCCATGAATTAACTTTGTTCTTTTAAATAAGCCTTTAATGCCAAGTATACTCCATTACTCCAACCAAAACCATCTTGGACAGGATACTCTCCTCCTCCTGCTTCAAGACTTAAATCTTCTACATTATATTTCTCTACAAACTTTCCTGTGTTCTTATACACTTTTTCATTTAGCGTGGTCCAACGTTCTGCGATATCCCGCGCCAGCGCAGTATGTCCATAATTTTCCAAACCAATAATCGTCATCCATTGCAATGGCGCCCAACCATTAGGTGCATCCCATTGCTGACCGGTATTGTGAATACTTGTAACTACACCGCCCGGCTTGAGGAAATTCTCTTGAACGTAGCTCGCAATTTTATCTGCTCTTTCTTGGCTGACCATTTTGAAAAACAATGGATAAACCATGGCTAAAGATTTAACCTTAGTGGTCCGAGCTTCTCGCCAATTGTAATCTTCATAAGTGCCGTCACCAGCCACACAATATTTCTCTAAATATTCTTTCCTAACATCTTGGCTCTTTTTCAAAGAAGAGGTAAAGGCCTCATCTGAACCATGAGCAATTAGAATTTCTTCTAGACCATACAACAAGGCATTTAAATCCACAGGCACAATATCCGTAGTTCTAATGGTTGACATGTTCTCACGATCGTAAAACCATCGCGAACTGTAATCCCAGCCAGACTCCGCACCTGATCTTAAGTGTCGATACATGGTTGCTCCACCTTTCTCAGCTTCCGTTAATTCAAAATCTTCAATGTAAGATTCTTGTCGTGGTTTGTCTCCAGCATCATAGTATCGATTAACAACTCCAATCGGCGAGTCAACGGTATGCTCAAAATCTCCTTTATCAATATTTCTTCTCATCCAGAATGTATATTCCGATTTTAAAGCATCATAATATTTGGCATAGACTTCATTGCCTTTAACTTCTGCAAGCACTTTCACCATCTGTGAGAAAAATGGTGGTTGAGATCGTGTCTTGTAATATACTCGATTACCGTTAGGTATGTGCCCAATGGTTTCTATCAGGTATGCAAAATTATCCAGCATGTTTTCAATCAATTCCAATTCACCGCTTTCCACCAACCCTAACATGGTAAAATAGCTATCCCAATAATAAACCTCTCTGAATCTTCCACCAGGTACGATGTAGGATTTAGGTAATGGGATTAATGTTGAGCCTCCTACTTTTGCATCTGAATCTCGCTTTAAGACAGGCCATAATGATTCAACATGTTGAGCCGCTGTTTTATTAGGATCGGATTTAAAGTCGGAAGAAATTGAGGGTGGTATTTCAAAGTGTGTATTTAAAAAGGCAGATAATTCTTCTTTGCTTTTTGGCATTGCTTTCGCAAATGCACGATTTATTTCCTTGGGTTCGGTTTTAGCGGTACAATCAACAAAGGTTTTACTATCTGGAAATACGCCGCCCATTTGAACGGCCTGAAAAAGATCAGGGTAAAGTTCAGCGGGTGTTTTAAAAGAATTATTCTGATAAGAATTTATGCTTTGTTTTACATCTGCTTCACAAGCAAAGAAAATTACAGCCATCATTCCTAAGAAAGAGAAGATTAGTTTATTCATTTTCAACAGTATATGTTTTTTCATCTTTACCTGCACCAGTGATGGTTAATTTTTTCCATGCAGCAGGAATGCTAGATTCAATTTGTTCGATTCCATTTTCAGTTATATCAAGGCCTCCAAAACCCGCAAGGACTGCTTGAAGCATCCCTCCGGCTCCTGTAGCAAAATATGGATTTGATCCTCCAGCGGCTTCAGAAATTACGCCAAAGGGAGGCACTTCATTTCTTTTATAAGCATAGGCAAAGATATCTGCTGCTTTGTCCGCATCTCCAAGCCTATTATAAAGTACCGAAAGAATTGCAGAACCCATGGCGGGACCAGTTGGAGACATCACCGGCTCATAATATTCTACATCTTTTCGGATTTGCTCTTTATCTGTGATCATTAAAAGTGGATAAGCAAGCAAGTTTACATCCGCCTGTTTTACCTCTTCACCCTTATATGTTTTATGCTCTTTCGTCACCCCATTCTCAAATTGTAGGATTGGAATATTGGCTGCTACATGATACCAATCATCATTCGGGATCTTTCCTAATTCTAAAGCCGCGTTGGTCGCATATTGTAGGGAGAGTATGGCCACTGCATTTGTGAAAGCATTATCATCTACATTCTCTGCCCACTCATCGGCTGCAACAACATTATTGATCTGATAATCACCTTTCCCTTTACGCTCCACTCTACTTGCCCAATAATCTGCAATTTCTTTTAACACCGGATATCCTCTCGTTTCCAACCATTCTCTATCTTCCGTCACCTCATAGTACTTCCAGAATGCCCATCCAATACATCCAGTAATGTGATGTTCGAAAGGTCCTGTGAGCGCCCATACGGGAGTATCTTCAGAACCATCCTCAGCAGACTCCCATGGAAACATAGCTCCCTTATAACCATGAGCAAAAGCATTCTGCTTCGCCGCTTCTAATCTCTCAAATCTGTATTCTAATAGAGACTTGGCAATCTCTGGTTGCATGATTAGTAGTGGTGGGTACATCCATAATTCGGTATCCCAGAAAACATGACCATTATACCCCAAACCAGAAAGCCCCATCGGAGACAACGAGAAAGCAGTCCCTTCTCTAGCAAAGGAATATAAATGGTACAAAGCAAATCGAATATCTCTGGTAATGTCTTCATCGCCTTCTACCGTTATGTTACTTTTCCATAACTCTTCCCAAGCTTCCTTGTGCCTCATCAACAATCTTTCTTTGCCTTCAAGCATGGCATAGATAGAAAGACGTTCAGCCTCATTATGTGGATCTTCATATTGTTCCGATGAACACGTGGAAGCAACAATTGAAAAAGTATATTTCTGACCTGCAGTTAGCTTCTTTCGGAACTTTGTCAAATGCATGTTATAATCCCAATCTTCATGAATTAGATCAGGTTCCTCCCCATGCTCCTCTTCAAAAATAAAGCTATTAGAAGCAGCCACTTTTATTCGTCCAGAAGGGCTAAGACCTACTGAGGTCATTAATGGAATTTTCACATGTGGTCGATCAATCTCTGCATAATAGTTCCGCACATCATTTAGATGGACTGGTGCTTCTATGACGGACATTGGAGTAATCTCAATATCTTTATTTGCCAGAATTTCTACAACGATTATGGCTGTATATGGCAGATGACGTAAAGCCATCATAGAAGTCTTTACTTCTGCCTTTGAACCAACCTTGAATCTTGTTTCCAAACTTGCTTCTTTCATATTCAATGTCTGTTCATAACCCTGAATATC
This sequence comes from Saprospiraceae bacterium, assembly GCA_020627785.1. Taxonomy (GTDB): domain Bacteria; phylum Bacteroidota; class Bacteroidia; order Chitinophagales; family Saprospiraceae; genus JAHDBF01. The sequence goes on along the minus strand of JAHDGF010000022.1, from coordinate 17,989 downwards.
ATTAACTCCAATTCTATGTCCATCCACATCTAGGTTCATGTTGACATGATTGAAGGTTTTCAAAATATTAGATACTCTCCCCCTTTGATAATAATCATAGGTTCCATTAAGAACGACGTCTTTAACCTTCATAGGTTCGGCTGAAGAAACAAGACCAATGATTCCATTAGCAACCGTAACTCCGTGATAACTTGAAGGATCAATTTTGCTTGCGGAAACTTCCCAAGCGGTTTGGCTTAGGGCATTGTTCATGAGTAAACAAAACCCGACGAATAGTAGGTATTGAAAATTTTTCATCATTACTAAATTTAAGCTTTTATGACCTGACTAAAAAATATACATGATCGTTATTGCAGATGACATAAAAGTCTCCTTCAGTGGTTTGAAGCAAGGCCCTGGCATTTAGTCCAGGCGGGAGATTTAGAATTTCTTCTTCAGAAAAACTTCCATCTACTTCAGAATATCCACCGATGCGTATACCAGAATGCCCTGGTGAACTACCAAGACTTGCGACAGATTCATAACCATTAAAAAGGAAATAAAGCGAACCAGATGATTCATCAAATTCAATGGCTTGTACTTTAGATTGTTGAACAAGCTCTGGTAATGCTTGCTTAGAAAAACCTGCTTCCTCTTGCAAGAAAATCATACTCTTCATTTGATTCACCTGTTTCGATTCAATCAATTTTTCAGGACCATCAGGGAGCAGCTCTTCAAACTTTTCAACTTGCGCAAAAGTGTTGTACACTGCAAATTTCTTTTTCAATTGAGGCAGCTCAGAAACCAACTTATCCTTAGATCCTAGAGGGATATAACGATCAAAATATTTATAGAAAATCAAAGGTTCTGAAGTTCCATTTTCATTAAAATCCCCGAGGTACATTTTTATGGCAGAAATACTATCTGCTTGCAGGATGGTATTATTACCAATATTTCCAGCAACTATATCCAGTTTTCCATCTTTATTTAAATCAACAAGCTTTAAAGCATTCCAAAAACCTTGCATTCCCTTTAATCCATCTGGCATCTTCATCTTTAATTCTCCATCAACATTTTCAAGCATACTGATCGACATCCAATCCCCACAATAAATTAAATCCTCATCGTCATCACCATCGATGTCTCCCCAACTTGCGTCTGTGATCATTCCTAGTCTTTGCTTATAAGCAATATCAACGGCAACACCTTGTCTATTTTTTAAAACAAAACTATAGGGCGACAGACCATAGAAGCCCGGCATTGATCTCGCTCCTACAAAAATATCGTCATACCCATCCTTATCGAAATCCATGGTACGTACAACTGACCCATTCGTATGCGGTAATGACAAAGGAATTCTACGAAATGACATTTCACCATTATTAAGGTATATACGATCCTCTAAAAGCTTATCTAATTCATTCACATGATTCCCTCCACTTACTACATATATATCCAAGTCACCATCGTTATCAAAATCCAAAGTAGCAGCACTCACATCTTCATACTTAGCATCTCTATCCAATGAAATGTTTTCTAACTTCTCAAAACCACCATCCCTTTTTCCTCTTAATAAACTGGCCTTCTGATCTTTAGCTGCTCCTAAGAACATATCTTTTATGCCGTCACCATCTAGGTCTTCATAGATTACGGCAGGACCTTCTGCTGATAATCGAAACGGTATCAGTTTTTCCTTTTCATCATCGTTAAATATATCCTCCACATGCACCAATTCAAGTTTTTGTGCTTCCCCTTTATTCTTTACAACCAATGGAACAATTACATTGGCACTATCAGATTTATAGATGGAATGAACTTTATTAATTTCTAAATCTGACCTTACTTCAACACTTTGATCCGGCCATATAATTTTTATTGAGTCAACACTATTGATATCCCCTAGACCAAAATGAACCAGTGAAGAGGAAGACGACTGAAAGCCTTTCACCGTTTGCAATTCTTGAAACTGAATAACTTCTCCTGCATATAAATATACCTTTGACCCCAGCATTGGTTTGTGTTCAGAATGGTTCAACTGAAGAGATAAATAATTAGCCGCTTCAGATTGCGAAAAGGAAAGTATACATGCCTGATCATTAATGTTATTCACAACCACCTCAAGAACCCCATCACTATTTAAATCTGCATATGCCGCGCCATTGGAAAAAGTTGGACTCCCTACTTCAGAATTATTAACCTCAGAAAAGTTCATCTCTTGACTCTGAGAGAATAAGATATTTTTTAACTTCTGAGAAGGAAGCTTTTCAATTAATTTTTTTGTTCGCTCTTCATCACCTTCCGTAAGTGAAGAAATCGCCTCACTATTTAAAAAATTAATATAATCCAAATCGTTGGGGCGCTTCACTATCCCATTGGTGATAAATATATCTTTCCAACCATTGTTATCAAAATCTTGAGCTAGTACCGACCAGCTCCAATCCGTTGCAAAAGTATTCGTCTCATAGGCGCAATCAGTCAGATAGCCTTGGGCGGAATTAATATGAAAATGATTTCTTGCATTTTGGGTTTCAAATCCAAAGTCTTTCTTGATCCGTTTAATCTGATCTGTGTCCTCTCCACCTGACTTTAAATATATTTCCTCTTGATACGGAAGCATGTCGGTCGTAAAAATATCACTCAACTGATCATTATTAATATCTGCAATGTCCACACCCATACTAAACTGAGAACTAGTATTTGCGAAAGCGGAAATAGATTCAGTAAAAGTTTTATTCTGATTATTGATGTAGAGATAATCATTTTCATGAAAATCATTCCCCACATAAATATCGGTCCAACCATCGCCATTGATATCAGCAGCCGCTACGGACAAACCGTAACCTAAAGGACTGCTATAGATTCTTGTACTTTCTGTAACATTTATAAAACCTGTTTCCCCCTGCATTAACCTATTTTCAAAAAATTGATCACCAGCAACCGAATCCTTTTCTTTCCTTTTTTTCACCGTACCATAACTCCTAACAGAATGTACATTGTGATTACATAAGTACATATCCAAATCTCCATCCTTATCATAGTCTAGAAAAACTGCTTGGGTTGAATAGCCACTAAAATCTAAACCATACGCAGCAGAGCTCTCAACAAAGGTCCCATCTTTTTGATTTATGTATAATAGATTGTGTGCGGCGGGCAATGGATCTACACCTACTTTACAAACATAAACATCAAGAAAACCATCATTATTTACATCAGCCATAGAAACACCAGTCGACCAAGTAGTCTCCATTTCAATTCCTGAACTTTCTGTTATGTCATCAAAATTTAATGCACCAGTATTCTTCAATAACCTATCAGACCCTTGATTAGCTGTCAAAAAAATATCTTCTTTACCATCGTTATCAACATCACCAATGGCAACACCTCCCCCATTATAATAATAGAGGTAATTAATAATATTTAAATTAGGTGAATCTATAAGTTCATTTACAAACGGCAGCTTAATTTCTTGAGTATTCAAACCCGATGAGCTGAGATCAGAATTACTTGTGTCATTTGCACAACCCAAAAGAAAAACTAAAAGTAGACTAAGACAAAATTTATTCATCAATTGTTTTAAAGACGAGTGCTGAATCATTATTTCTGAACACATATATTAAATCTTCAACGACCTGAATATCTCTGACTTCACCTTCTACATGAAAACCAAAGTCTACGGATCGATCAACAAAATTCCCTTTCCCATCATTAATTAAACAATGACCATAAGATGCATCATAAATTCCAATCTCAGGTTGGACCTTATACAGATTTCCGCCCATCAATAAATCAAGGTCACCGTCTTGATCAACATCGTGGGCATTGATTGCGTATATCGGACTAAACTGAACTTCTGTTGGAAGAGCTTTTTTCTCAAATGAAAAATTACCACGATTCAACATCAACATCGAACTCAACTCTACGGCTTCCAAGATGCTTGAACTTTCAATCTGACTTTCGTCAAATATCTGGCGTATGTCTGCTTGCTTAAATGATTCAAAGTCCGGATATTTTTTCTTTAGGTATTTCAGTTGATTCGTTAAATTATGCCTCAGAGCGAATGGATAATCTTTCCCATCCTCTGCACTGAAACAAAGAATTCCTTCTGGAAAACCATTCTGGTCAAAATCATTAAAATATAATCGCAATGGATGCTCTTCACTGGCCTTGAACCTAGAATTAAGCCCAAGGTTGCCTAAAACTAAATCAGGCAATCCATCTCCATTGAAATCATCCACATGCAATTTATTCCACCATCCAGATAAATTATCAGGCAAAGATTTTACTTCAAATTTATTTCCTTGATTTTCGAAAAGTATCGGCTCCATAAATTCACCGACAACGACTAAATCAAGTTTATCATCTTTATTCAAATCAACCCATCGAGCATCTGTGATCATACCAATCTCTTTAAGAGAAGGAGAATAATCTTCAGTCACATCCTCGAAATTTCCTTGACCATCGTTCAACAGAATATAGCCAGAACATTTTGCTCCGTACTTTCCAACTTTGATTCGTTCCCCAACAAATAAATCTAAATCTCCGTCTCCATCTATGTCTCCAGAATCGACGGCTAGTGTGCTTAATTTTTCAGTACCCGAAGTAAAGACCTTTTTATTCTCTACAAAATTACCAGCCCCATCGTTAATGGCTATTACATCATTAAGTAAATTCGAAAAAGGGGTAATTTCTACACCACCACTCGCCAAGTATAGGTCTTGATCCCCATCACCATCTGCATCGAAAGCATGAGCAGTCTGGTACTCTGGTTCGATTGAAATTCCGTTGATGGGATTTAAACCATTCGTTTGCGCATGGACATCTTGCATAATTTGCGTTGGAGCTCCTTTGGCTCCAGGAAGTGCCAAATCTATATCACCATCCCCATTAAAATCAGCCATGGCTACTCTTGGCCCTTCCGTACTGTGCCCTTGATAAACCAATCGTTCTCTATTGAAATCAACAAAGTTTTTCTCTTCATGCTTAATCGATGAAAGCTCTTTGCTTTCAAAAACAATGGATGTTTGCTTTGGATTTTCTCTCATACCTTTGGCAGAACCTTTCTGGTCGAAACTCAGTGTTTGATTAACGTCAACTGCTTTTTGCTCAGTCACTGAACCATCGGGCCAATAAACCTTCACGTCAACCTTTGTCTCTCCACCGAGACCACATACAATTACTGGATCCATGCTTGATTGAAATCCTCTGGTTGGTTGATTTTCAACCATCCATTTTTGTTCTGCACCTTGAATTTCGATTTTAGCCCCGATGGCGAAAGTATTTTGACCTTGCCCTTTAAGTTTAAACTTCAAATAATTATTCTGAGAATTTTTATTTTCTAATACAAAGCAAGGAGCACCTACATTATTCACAATAAGATCAAGGTCTCCATCATTATCTAAGTCCCCGTAAGCCGCGCCATTTGAAAAACTAGGCAGGTCAAGTCCTGCTTCTGGCAGTCTTTTAAACTTTAAATTGCCCGTATTAAGATAGGCTTGATTAGGGACCGGATTGGATGGGATGATATCTATAAGTCTCTTGTAGTCTACCCCCTTCTCACTGATGATTGATTGAATAACAGATTCACTGGCAACGTATTGGAGATAGTCTTGATTGGTTAAATCTTTATAAATTCCATTGGCTATAAATAAGTCTTTTAGGCCATCGTTATCCATATCAAAAAACAAAGCGCCCCAACTCCAATCAGAAGCCTCCACTCCTGCCAATCTAGAAACCTCACTAAAACTATTATTCCCACGGTTTAAGTGTAGTGTATTCCGTGTAAATTGATGGTGATAACCATTCTTTACATTGTATTGATACTTATCCCAATCTTCGAAGGTGGTTACTGTTTTTAATCGCTCATAATCTGACGGCAACATTTCTGTCACAAAAATATCATTGAAGCCATCGTTATCAATGTCTCCTATATCAGCTCCCATCGACGCACCACTAATGGAATTCATCTGAGCAACTAAATCTTCCTTAAAGGTTCCATCTTGCTGATTGATGTAAAGATAGTCGCGCTCAAAAAAGTCATTGGAAACAAATATATCTTCCCAACCATCATTGTTCACATCACCTACCGTCACTCCTAATCCAAACCCAATCACTGACCCATAAATTCCAGCTTCTATACTCACATCAACAAAAACTCCATCTCTGTTCTCCATTAATTTATCGCCTCCCAATTCATCTCTTATAGGGCGCTCATTTCGCTTTAAGTTAAAACTACCTATGGCCTGAAAAGAATTATTAAGTAAGTACACATCTAGATCGCCATCCTTATCATAATCAAAAAAAGAAGCGTGTGTAGAAAAGCCTTTATCTGCCAGACCATACTTTTCTGCTTGCTCAGAAAAAGTATTATCTCCATTGTTGATGAACAACTCATTTACTTTGTTGTCACCTTTTACATCGCCTGAATTACAAACATAAATATCTAATAAGCCATCAGCATTAATATCAACCGTAGTTACGCCCGTTGACCATGCGCGTGTTCCAGCTACCCCAGAAGTAGAAGTAATGTCTTTGAATTTCCAATCACCTTCATTTAAAAATAAGCGATTAGAATCTTGATTGGAAGTCAAATAAATATCTGTTAGGCCATCATTATTTAAATCACCCAATGCAACTCCCCCACCGTTATAAAAATTCCGGTATTTATAAACGTTGAAATCCTTGTCATAGGTTAGCTCATTAGAGAACACAATCCCTGTTTGTGTATTGTCCTTTTGCTCAAAACTTACTGAAGGAACATGATCAGGGTTATCATTCGTACACGCCCAAAGCGTTACAAATAAAACAAAGCACATTATTATTCTTGACCCCATTCTTCTTTTAGCTTATAATTTAAATCTTCGATGGCAACAACCACTTCCTTCTCATTTTTTGCATACATGAGAATCTGTCTATTTCCATCGATTTTCACGAAGGCTGGCTCTTTCGAGTTTTTAATTTCAATTGGGAGGAATTCATTCCCCGGATATCTTTTCAAATAACCATCTCTTATATGGAACAATAGACTATCTGATTGCAGTGGCCGATTCCATGGTGCCCAAGCTTCAAAACTATAGGTCATGTCCATTCCTCGCATAATTTGCTGCTCATCGAATTTACCATAGAAAAGCACATTCATTGCTTTAGGTGTGCCTTTATCTTCAATCAGCTTTGCAGTCTTATTTCCCGTGCCTTGCGAAATCATTTGTTGGGCATTTAAATCCCAGCACCGAGCAAAAAATTCTTTTTTCGTTTGCCCCATGTACATACCCAAAAATAGACTGTCATTTTTAATTCCAGAACCCAACTCCTTATCGACATATTGTTGATATTCTGATTTACAGGAAGTAAATACAGAGATTGAAATACATAAAAAAAGTAGTGTTTTAAAATTATTCATATAGCTTAATAGGTCCATTGTTTATCCCTACAATTATATTTCCATTACTGAGCTGTCGCAAAGCTCTAATCTCCCCTTGTATTCCTAAGGCATCACAAGATGAAAAATTAATCTCATCTCCATGCTTTTGACCGAAGCAAACCCAACCCATCGATGCATCTTGTCTACCCACCTGTGACTTGTTCCTATATTCATTACCTCCCAAATATAGGTCCATAATTCCATCACCATTATGATCAATGGGTAAAATACCATGGACACTTGAATATTGTGCCTGAGATGGGAGTTTTATTATCTCTAATTGGCCTTCATTATTACGAAGCATAATTGATGATAATTCTTCCAATGAAAGCCGAACGGTACTTTCGTGATTCTGAAGATTTACCAAATCTTGTAAAGTAGCTTCAGAATATTTTTCATAGCTCTGAAAGTCGCGTTTTAAAAATGATAGTTGAGAAAAAACCTCGTCGACATCATGGACAGGAAAAAAGTCACCAGATTCTTCTCTACACACCAGCTGCTCCGGACGCCCATTTTTGTCAAAGTCATTGATAAACATGTGAAGACCTTCTTTATAAAAACTATTCTGTCCTTGATTTCCAAGAATTAAATCTAAATCCCCATCTTGATCGATGTCACTTTTCTCAATACTATTCCAAAGCCCAGAAGTTGAATTTATAACAGCTGACCGAAAACTTTTTCCCTCCTGATTTATCAATTGTATGATTGGCATCCATTGCCCTGCTACTATCAAATCTTCCCAGCCATCCTTGTTTACATCGAGGTACTCAACGGCGGTAATCATTCCTAATTTCTCCTGACTAAGATCTTTGTCAAGAGAGAAAGTATTGTTCTGATTGTTTAGAAAAACTAGACAGTCTCCAGGCAAACCATGTAAATCTGTTTTGTAGGCCTCACCGATGATGAGATCTAAATATCCATCCTTATTCAAATCTACAATTGTATGATCTCCACTTGAAATTGGCCGTGGAAATTTTACCGCATTTTTCGCTTTCGCAAATTTACCTTCTCCATTATTGATATATAAAACATCGTGCAATTCTGGTGCATATATAGAAAAGGACTTTCCGCCATGAGATATGAATAAATCAAGATCACCATCATTATCGGAATCAAAAAAACTAGAAGCAACCACTTCAGAAGCCTTGGTATCTGTAAAATGATTTTGAACACGATACTCTGAACCATTTGAGACCAGCAAAACTGATTCTTGATTCTTTCCACCCCCAACAAATAAATCATCAACCCCATCAGAATTAATATCAGCAGTACAAATGCTTGGACCAGAAAAGCCTACCATAGAAAGCAATAATGGTTCTCGATTGAAGTGGTTGAGTTTTGGCTCTTTATGGTTGGTTAATACTTTTTGAGTCCTTAATACAAAATCATCTACTTTATTTACTTTCACATTTTTAGGTGTTATTCTTTTGCAATCACTGTAATCTAAATTGTAAATCTCATTTGCCGAAAGGCTTTCATAAAAACACAAAACACCATCTGGCCAAGTAACTAGAATCGAATCAATCTCTATACGATTACCCAACCCAAAAAACAAAGGAATATTACTGGTTGACTGAAATCCCTTCGCCGGAAAATATTCCATCATAGAAGAAAGGCTATCCGAAATAAGATTAATTTTTGTTCCAATGCCCTTCAAGTTTTGATCTTTATATTTCAATCGAAAGGCAATAGAGTTCATGTTTTTCTGAGTAGATTGATTGATAAAAATACTGGCTTCATCATCTACATTATTCAATACTAAATCAAGATCACCATCATTATCTAAATCTCCATAAGCACTTCCATTACTGAAAGTTTCTAAGCCCAAACCAACCTCATCCGATAAATATTCAAATTTCAATTCACCTTGATTTTTAAAATAAGCATTGGTCAACTTTTGCGAAGGCATGGCGTCGATTAATTTTGTCAACACATCTTCGTCTTGATCGATCATAGATTTTACGCGTACATCGTTGGCAAAAAAGTTTAAGTAATCCTTGTCCAATAAATCAGACTTAATTCCATTACTCACAAATAAATCTTTCAAACCATCATTATCAAAATCTTGGATCAACGCGGACCAACTCCAATCCGTATCCTCTACACCACTCCATCGACCCAACTCTACAAATTGATTATTACCCAAGTTTTTCTGCAATACATTTCGTGCAAATTGATGGCCGTACCCCTTTTCAATTGCCAGCTGATATTTGTCCCAGTTTTCATAAACGGTCTTCGTGAGCTTTCTTGAATCGTCCTTCGGCAACATTTCTGTGACAAAAATATCTGGTAATAAATCATTGTCCAAGTCCGCCGCATCGGCACCCATCGAACCCATCGAAAGTGAACTGATTTGCTCATCTATCTTCTCACTGAATGTACCATCCTGCTGATTGATGTATAGATAGTCTTTCTCAAAAAAATCATTGGAAAGAAAAATATCTGTCCAACCATCTAAATTAAAATCAGCCAAAGTAATACCTAAACCATAACCTATGCTGCTGGAATATATACCAGCCTCCTGTGTTACATCAATAAATTTTCCATCTCTATTTTCAAATAGTTTATTACCTTCTGGATCATACTCGTTCCTAAGTCCTTCTTTCATATCAAAACCACCAACAGAACGTATTGAATTATTCAATAGGTAGCAATCTAAATCGCCATCCTGATCATAATCAAAAAAAGAGGATTGGATAGATAAGCCAACTACATCCAGACCATAAGCTGCTGCACTTTCCGTGAAACTTAGATCGCCATTATTAATAAAGAGCTCATTGTAACGATTTTCACCGTCAGGCTTTCCACCTTTACAAACATAAATATCAAGCAGATCATCTCCATTAATATCCACAAAGTTGACCCCAGTGGACCATACACCTTCGCAAGCAACTCCAGCCTTTTCAGTGATATCTTCGAAAACCAAATCACCTTTATTGAGGTATAGCTTATTTGGAACTAAATTACCGGTAAAATAAATATCCAATAAGCCATCATTATTGATATCCCCGAGACCTACACCTCCCCCGTTGTAAAAATTTCGATAGGTGTAAGGGTTGTAATCTGGAGTATATTCTAAGGTATTTTGGAAATTAATTTGAGACTGAGAAGAGGATAATTGTTTGAATTGTACGAATTGAGCTTTATCCTCTGAACAGGAATTCAAAAGAATAAGTATACAGCAAAAAATTACTGAAAGATCGGTTTTCATTACAGTAATAAATATAAAAAAAAGGGTTACAACTATTAAGAAGTAACCCTTCTGGTTATGTACTAGTATTTTATATTAGTAACCTGGATTCTGAGTTAGAGTCCCTGCACTTGCATCGATTTGAGGCTGTGGTATAGGGAAGAGAGTTCTGTAATCTTCAGATACTGGCTTTTCCCACCATGCATCCGTGTATTTACCGAATCTAATTAAATCCGTTCTTCTTGCAGACTCTTGGAACATTTCTCTTCCTCTTTCTGCTAAGAATTCATCTGCATCTAAGCTAGAGTACTCTGATACTCCTGCTCTTGCTCTAAGAACATTCACATCATCAAGTCCTACATTCCAGTCACCAGCCATTCTTGACATTGCTTCTGCTCTAATTAGATATAATTCTCCCAATCTTACGATGGTATAATCATTATTCATATCAGGTCTTCCAAACTGTTGGAAGCTGAATTTTGCTGCTCTAGCACCTGCTTCTCTTAGTGAATTAGGCTGTAATTCATTAATCGCTGGAGTATAATCCAAAACTAAGTTTCCGTCATCAGAAGCAAAGTCCAATACGCTTGAACCACCAAAATCTAATTGTGGCCCAACAATGAAACTAGCTGTTTTTCTTGCATCACCATCTTCATAAGAGTTGTAAAATTCTTCTAAAGTTGCGTAACCATTCCAAGGCTGAGCCTCAAAATTCCAAGTAAACTGACTTGCGTAGTGTAAATTCATTTGAGAGAAGTTCATACCTCCTCCATTTACTTCATCGTAATTGATGGTAAAAATGTGCTCTGGATTTCCGTCATTGTTTGGAGCGAAAACAGCAGCATAACCTTCTAACATATCCGGATCAGAATCTACGGCAACTCTTTTTCCTAAGTTAGGAACCGCACATCCAGCACCACATAAAGCGTATGCTCCACTATTAATAACAAAGGCAGCAGCTTGAGCAGCTTTATCATACATCGCTGTTCCAGTGTAAACTTCAGCGTTCAAATATAGCTTTGCAAGAATTCCCATGGCGCCATACTGATTAAGAGAATATGCACTAGGGTCAGTTCCTAAAGCAGAACTAGATAAATCCATAGAAGCTGAAACTTCTGAAATTCCTAAAGCAGCCAATAGTTCAGATTCTACAAATTCGAATACTTCAGCTCTCGTAGACTGTGGTGCATCCGCTCCAGCAGATGTTACAACTTTTACATTACCAAATTGATCCATCAATCGGAAATAAAAGAAAGCCCTTAAAGCTTGCATCTGTGCCGTCTGATTAGCATCTAAACTTCCTCCGTCAAGAAGACCATTAATGGTATTAATCGCATTGTACTGTCCAGTCCATGCATTGTTGAAAAATCCATTACTCGCAGTATAAGAGTGATTGTGTAATTCAATTAAAACTCCTCCATCAAACCAATCACCACCTTTCGCAGCAATAAGCATTTCATCTGAAGTAAGCTCTTGTAATGAATAGTAAGAACTGTGATTAGCAGAACCTGAATTCCTCAACTCAGCATATGCAGCCGTTAAGGCACCAGAACCTCCACTAGATCCTCCAGCATCAATACCAGGAACACTTACATCGGTCGTGATATCTCCTACTAGAGTTTCTTCCAAATCTGTACAAGCGTTGATCAACAAAACACAGAAAGGAAGTAATAAATATTTATATATATTTTTCATTTTAAATATATTTTAAAAGTTTAAACTTAAACCAAGAGAAATAGTTCTTGAAGAAAAGTAATTATTTCTTCTATCAATTCCCGGTGCTAAAATGTCTGGGTTGTCGAAACCGACAAAGTCTCCGTTACTTCCAGTACCATAATCAACCAATGAAGGCTCAGGATCAGCACCTGTGTAACCTGTAATTACAAATAGGTTCTGTCCGGTTAAAGACACATTTAAGTTAGAAATTGCCCAATTGTTAGGCACTGAAAATCCTCTTGAGATGGTCAAGTTATCCAACTTAAAGAAATCTGCCTTTTCAACATATAAAGAACTAAATCTTGCATCTGTCAATCCTTCTACTGCTTTAGAAGTATTTACAAAGTTGTAAGAAGATTGAGTAGATACTTGAGGCTCATAAAACGCTCTAAAAGTATTTACCAAGCTATGTCCAAATGCTCCTCTAAAGAATGCATTTACATTCCAATTACCAATTGATAATTGATTCGTCCATCCAAGCTCGAAATCAGGAGTTCCGTTTCCTAGTACAGCAAAGTCAACATTATCTTCTAATGCAGCCTCTTGACCAGTCACTAATTCTCCATCACCATTTACATCTTCAAAAACTGGAGATCCATTTTCAACACCTGTAAATACAGGTCCCCAAATCTGTCCAATTTCTTCTCCTTCTTTTACTAAAATCATATTGGTAGAGTTCTGACCAGGTGACCCTAAGTTTCCTCTGACCTCCGCAGGAATAACATATTCGTCAAGAATTGTTTTGTAAGTAGAAAATACAACTCCTGTGTTATAATTCACTTTTGAACTTTGAACTACATCATAGTTCAATGCAAATTCTAGACCATTTGTACTTAAACTTCCAGCATTTTCAAATCTCTTATCTACACCGAATACGGCAACATCTACCGTTCTTTCTAGGATAAAATCACTAATATTTCTTCTGTATACATCTAATGATCCTGAAAGTCTCTGAGCACCGAAATCTAATCCAATGTTTGTCTCAGCCTTTTCTTCCCATTTAAGATCAGGATTTGCAGCTCTCACTAATTCAGTCGCTACTGACCCATCTCCACCATTTACAATATTTCTGATTGGTTGAGATAATCCAGTGTCATTAGGCAAAGAACCTGTAACACCATATCCAACTCTCAATTTCAATATATCAAGACCACCAATGTTCATGTATTTTGCTAAGTCGATACCAGCACTCAATGCTGGGAATATACCCCACTGATTACCTTCTCCCAATTTAGATGAACCCTCTCTTCTTACAGATGCACTCACAAAAATTCCATCATTGAAATTTAAGTTTGCTCTACCGAAGAAGGCAATGATTTTAGAATCAGGTGCAGTACTTGAATTTGCTTGTATCTGTCCAGCTGCATTTAAATCCTGCGAAACTTCTATGATATTACTATAGTCATATTGGTTATCCGGGAAATCTCCAAGACTTAAAAATTTCTCAGAGAAGTTATCTTGCTGGAATGAATATCCAGCAGTCACAGTTAAGGCTGAAGCACCAAAATCAGATATGTATGTTCCATAACCTTCATACAATTTAAATGCAGTTAGGTTATCATAAAAATTAGCCAAACCTTTTCTTAATGGGCTTGTCGCATTCCCTCTAAAGTGAGAAGTCGTTGGATAATACACACTTTCATTATACGTTGAACTTTGATGAGCTGCTCTAAAAGTTGCAGATAGATTATCAAGGAAGTTATACGTAAAAGCTGCACCATAGTTCAACTCTCTTCTCTTTCCTTCGTTCTTATTCTGATCTACAATTGACTTAGGATTGAAACTATCGAATAATCCTAATGACTCAAAGTATCCTCCAAATTGCTCTGAATTAAATTCAAATGGAGAATCATCACCAAAAACAGGAGCTGTAGGATTGTATAGTAATCCATATCTCAACGCCTCATAGAATCCATTATCCTGAGTTCTGTTTGTTAATGAAGTCGTGAAATTGATCTTTAGTTTTTCATTTAATGCTTTGGTATTTACATTCAAACGAGCGTTAAATTGATCAAAGCCTGAGTTCTGAAGGATACCATCATTATTTCTAAAGTTGGCAGATATACGGTAATCCGTATTACCTGTTGCTCCAGTTCCAGAGAAGTTATTTACAATGTTCGTTCCTTGGCGTGTAACTTCATCAACCCAGTCAGTGGATGAACCTAAATCAGTACCTCCAGCAGCAACGAAGTCAGCAGCATTCATCACACTAACCCCGTTCACAGCATTTGATACACCATATTGACCGTTGTAAGACAACTTCAATCCGCTATCAGATTTTTTTCCTGTCTTAGTGGTTACAATAATTACCCCACTCGAACCTCTTGAACCATAGATCGCCGCAGCAGATCCATCTTTCAAGGTAGTGATGGAAGCAATATCATTAGGATCAACATTATCCAAAGAAGCTCCGATTACACCATCGATGACAACCAGTGGTTCAACGTTTGCTCCTACGGTAGAAATACCACGTAGTCTTATAACGCTTGGTCTGTTTGGATCTCCACCTCTGTTATAGACCTGAAGTCCAGCAACCTTCCCTTGTAGTAATTGGGCAGGATCTGAGATTGGACCTTTGTTAAATTCTTCTTCTGAGATGCTTACAACTGCAGAAGTTACCTCTTTTTCTTTTTGAGAACCGTAACCGACGACGACGACTTCATTTAAAAGCTCTCCAGCTCCTAGTGAAATATTGACAACATTTCTGTCACCAATGGTAACTGTCTGGGAAGTGTAACCCGTATAAGTTACTTCTAATGCCGTAGCATCGTTGGGCACTGATAATGAAAAATTTCCATCAATGTCAGTAATAGTACCTACTGTCGTTCCTGCAACTAAGACATTCGCTCCAATAAGTGCTTCATTTGTTTCTCCATCTGTTATGGTTCCGGTGACAGTTCTTTGAGAATAACTCAATACCGCTATCATACAAAAACATGACATCAGAAGCCACTTGGTAAATAGTTTTTTCATGTTATGAATCAATTTGGTTTAGTTAATTGAAAATAATCAATGTTGAATCAGTTGTGCTTCAACCCATGAAAGTTACAATTGATTTACTTATTCCTATGCAAATTCTTAATATAATCTTAACTAAATTCATCGTAAACGTTTCCGAAATTTCGATTACGAGCAATTATTAGGGGGTTTCAGGGAAATACATCTCTTAAATTCTACGCTTTCGCAAATTTCCGTTATTTTTCGAAAACTAAAATTAACACTTGGCAAAGAGGATTGGACTTAAGGATATTGCAGAAGCACTGAATGTATCAGTAACCACTGTTTCTAGGGCATTGAACAATAAATTTGATATCAATCAAGAAACAAGAAATGCCATTCTGCAAAAGGCAGATGAACTAAACTATAGGCCAAATGCCTATGCCGTTTCCTTACGGAAAAATGAATATTTCACGATTGGCGTCATTTTACCGTCAATTGATCACTACTTTTTTTCCACCGTCCTTAAAGGAATCATGAACAAGGCCCACCAAGCCAATTATCTAGTCCTGATTGGAGAAAGTAACCATGATCTTGAAAGAGAGAAAGAAATCATCGAGCAATTCATGTCCCATTGTGTGACTGGAGTGATCATATCTCCTTCGGATAAAACGACCTACGGAAATAATCTTGATCTGTTAAAAACCCGAAGAATCCCCTTTATCCTTGTAGATCGACCGACCAATGATTCTAACCACTCATTTGTACGGTATGATGATCCCAATGGCGCTTTTCTGGCGGTTGAGCACCTGATCCAGCAAGGGTACAAAAGAATTGGTTTCATCAAAGGCTATGACTATTGCGTGATTTCTAACGCTCGATACTCTGGATATAAAAAAGCTTTAGCGAAATATGACATCCCATTTGACGAAAGTCTAGTAAAATCCTGCATTCACATTGATAAACCCAATGACGGATATGAACTTTCGAAACAAATGCTATTTGTAAAAAATCGACCGGATGCGATTTTCTGTGTGACGGACAACGTAGCGTCGGGCGTTTACCAAGCTGCCATAGAGTACGGAATAAACGTTCCTACGGAACTAGGAATTGTCGGATACAGCAACTCTCAAATTTCAAAACACCTTACTCCCACTTTAAGCACAGTGGAACAACCAGGGATTGAAATGGGCGAACAAGCCTTCGCCTTTTTACAGCAAAACATCATCGGAGGTGTTTCTCGACTTGAACGAACTTTTGAAGCTCGACTTGTTATCAGACAATCAAGCATTCTCCAGAATTTCAAATAATACAAACTAACAATATTTATAACCTTAAAATTTAAACATGGACTTTAACAAGTACTCTGATTTGTTATTACCCAAAATAATCGAATACGCACCGAAAGCTCTTTTAGCAATCGTGACCCTCATTATAGGATTTTGGATCATCAAAAGAATCGTTGCATTCAGCAGTAAGGCAATTCAAAGATCTGGCACCGATGAAACCTTATCTAATTTTATCTCCTCCCTATTAAGTATGGCACTAAAGGTCATGTTATTACTTTCGGTAGCAGGGATGTTTGGAGTAAACACTACTTCATTTATTGCTGTCTTCTCAGCCTTAATGGTGGGAATCGGAATGGCCTTAAATGGAACCCTTGGTCATGCAGCATCAGGAGTTATGCTTATGATTTTTAGACCATTCAAAATCGGTGACTTGGTGAAAATCGGAGGCGGCGCATCCATTGGTACCGTTGAGGGCATCAACGCATTCAACACCACATTAAAAACTTTAGATAATCAAAGAATAATCATCGGTAATAGCAACGTTACCGGAAACGACATCACCAACATTTCAGGACAAGGAACAGTCGGTGTCGAACTTACCTTCGGAATAGGTTACAATGATGACATCGATGCAGCAAGAAAGGCTATCATTGAAGTCGGTGAAAGATGTCCTCACGTTCTTACAACCCCGGCACAAGGAGTCGTGGTCGCAGAATTAGCAGACAGTTCTGTTAATCTTGCCACCAGACCATTCTGCAAGAGCGAGCATTATTGGGACACTAAATTTTTCATGCAAGAAAATGTAAAAAAGGAATTTGATAAACTTGGAATTGGTATTCCATATCAGACCTTAGATGTGAATTTGGTTCCACAATAAATTCAAGCAACAGGCACAAATTTAGCTATTCTTAG
The DNA here is from genome assembly GCA_020627785.1 of Saprospiraceae bacterium. Lineage (GTDB taxonomy): Bacteria > Bacteroidota > Bacteroidia > Chitinophagales > Saprospiraceae > JAHDBF01. The sequence goes on along the minus strand of JAHDGF010000022.1, from coordinate 549 downwards.
GACCTAGGGTTTGACAACAGCAATCGGATCTGCTTTTGGTGCAGCGAATGCATACTCAGACAGTGATTGTTTGTGAACAATAAAATGAAAATGAAAAAAATACTATCATTCAGTCTTTTGGTGCTTGTTGGTGCAATAGTCTATTACCTTTTTAGATTCGTTTTATTAGGCAAACCTAAAGTTCCAGATTCTGAGTAACTTATACCAGTATTGGAAACAGCTGAATCATTTGGGTTTTCAATTTTAATGTGCGGTGTAATATTTCTTGCAGGCGCCGCTAAATGGAAAAAGTAAAAACTTTGGGGCTGGTCTTAGGGTCGGTCCCTTTCAATTACACAAAGGAAGAGCCAAAGCCAATTAAATAAATCACTGCTATTGATCGCTGCAAAAATTGAAAAGCTAATTGGAAAAACTGAGAATGCAATTAATGAGAAAGAAAGAAGAAGCGGCACCCATAAAAAAAGACCCTTGACTCTCAATGAGTTAGGGTCTTGATTGTAGCGGCGGCAGGACTTGAACCTACGACCTTCGGGTTATGAGCCCGACGAG
>JAHDGF010000021.1:25888-71379 GCA_020627785.1 Saprospiraceae bacterium | reverse complement strand
GTTTATAATAATTTATCTAATTTTAATCATTGACACAGTTTATTGGATATTCCCATCGGCAACTCTGCACACAAATAAAGACCGTTAAAAATTAAGGGGTACACCTCTAACTCTTTTTTTTAACACCGCATTCCTTCTTCTTCCTCCCTCCCATTCAAAAAAATCCAGCACTACTTTTAGTACCTTCTACCTTCTCAATATAATCATTTTATCACACCTACCTTTCCTTCCCTCAGCACCACACATAAGAGTCGCTATGATGTCATACTCACGTACAGGACACATAGCTTTACCCCCTTATGTGCCATGCTCCTGCCAAACACCTCTTACTTTCACCACCAACTCAACAGCAAGGACAGAGCCCCAAGGGAGAGGATCGCGTAAGCATTCAAAAAGGCGTCAGCCTATCTTGCTGTAGCGGTCCTCTCCCGGCACCAGATGATAACCACTCCAGCTAATTTATGCTGACGCATTTTGGGTGGCTTACGTGGTCATCATCTTCTTTGTATGTTCTCTTCTTCTCATTTCTAAAGCAGAGAAAGAGCCTTCAACGTGTCTAGCATTCGCGGGGGCGGACTCTTGCGGACACGAACGAGGTGTGAACCGGGAGTGCTGACTCGTATCAGCACGGAGGTGAAGTTGCTGCAGCTTCGAGGATGCGGAGTAGCGACAACCAGACGTAGCTTGTCGAGGCTGGTGAAGCGTACGAAGTGACGAGGTGCCCGAGCATTCGAGCGTGCAGCAAGTAAGGAGGATAAACAACTTTTTTTCAATTTGATTTTCTTATCCGACGCAACGCAGCCGAGTGAGTCGAGCAGTCCGCCAAATATTCCAGGCTGTGATGGATGTGGCAGTCTATGGCGCAAGCGTACCGCAACGAAGCTTCAGCGTAGTGAAGGCATAGTCTGTCGCAGACAGTAAAACAGCCGTGTGAAGAGGTTGAGGGAGACGCAGACCGTGACAAAGGAAGTGTAACGTAGTGGAACGGACTGCGAGCCAACGAAGTGCTCTGGCGCGGTATGTGTGCGACCGAACCCCGACGAACGCCGCTTCTCTGCTTGATCTGTACAGCGTTAGCGGAGCAGATCATCTAAAAAATAACTACGACCGAAGGGCGTAGGCAACTACTTTAAAATTGCAATCATTACCTATCGCAAATTGCGATACCATAATCATCTATTCTTCGTCTAAAAAGTGTTCTATCCTTTTACTGATTTCTTCTGGTGTTGGTAGGTACGATTTCATTTCCTCAGGAACTTTCCTTTCTGTGCGGTAACTCGATATTCCCATCGGATGATCTATCATCTTTAATGAATACTCTACTACTGTTCTATTCTTATCCTTGCATATCAGTATTCCTATCGCTGGGTTTTCATGGGCTTTCTTTTCTTGTTCATTCAGTACCCTTAAATAAAACTGTAATTGCCCAGCATACTCAGGCTTAAACTTTGTCGTTTTCAACTCTATGGCCACCAACGATTGCAAGCCTCTATGATACAGTAGCAAGTCTATAAAAAATTCATCTCCATTAACGGCTAACCTATATTGATTTCCTATAAAAGAATAGTCGCCTCCCAATTCTGTCATAAACTTTTGCAAGTCTCTCACCAAACTCAACTCCAACTCCCGTTCACTATAATTTTCACTCATCTCTAAAAAATCAAAACTGTATTCATCCTTCACCGCGAGTTTTGCTTGATGTCTATATTTCTCTTCTAGCGACTTATCAAAGTTGGTCTGATTCAACATAAAACTTGCGTACGCCATACCTTCTATTTGATGCGTCAATACTGCTTTCGTCCAACCATATTTCCTAGTCATCTTAATATAAAATTCCCGTTCTAAATCATCTTTACACCTATCTATTATTACTGTATTGTGACTCCATCCTATTTCTCTCACCAATGGTGAGAGTTTTTCATTTCCCTCATATTCTGTATAAAATTTACGCATCCTCCATAAATTGACTGTCGAATAGCCTTTCACTCCTGGATACTCATTTCGAAGATCTACGGATAAAGTCTCAACTATTGATTTACCCCAGCCAAACTCTTCTTGCCTCTGAACAATCATCTTCCCAATCTCCCAATACAAGTTGATCAGTTCTTTATTTACTTGCTTTAAGGCTTCATATTGTGACCGATGTATCGCTTCTTTTATTTCTTCAAAGAATACGCGGTAATCTGTTTTACTAATTTCCATTACTACAAAGTTATTTTTTTGTTCTCGCATTTTGCGACCTCATCCTTCAAAACGGATGATACATATCTATATCCGCCAATAAATCCTCCGTATGATTCGCCAGATATTTCTCTGTGCTACTCACGTATCTATGACCCGCCATGTACTGCACCTGTCGCAAGTTATGTTGCTTCAACCAATGAGTAATCACACTCGTTCTGACCTGCTTAAAGTTGATGAAGTTCTTGTGTCTTTCCTTGATCTCTTTACTTAATCCTTTCCAGATTTGTAGACTATCTGCCGCCAAGCTCTGACCAGACCTCGGCATCGATAAAAACAATCGACCCGTCTTTTCTGCTTGATATTTTAGTAGCTCCTTTCTCGTCTTGTACTCATATTCCATCAACTCAATGATCTGATTAGATTTTAAGTCTAAGGTGCGTTCATTGCTTTTTCTCGAACCTTTAATGTGTAACATTCCTTCCTTCAACTTCAGATCTTTTGTTGTCAACTTTTCTATCTCTGGTGTCGTCATGCCTTGGTTTACCATCAAACTTATGATGGCTTTGTTTCTAGATTTACTCAATCGGTATCCAGCAAACCAGTTTCGCGAAGCTCTTGGATCTTCCATGCTCGGAACTTCATAATTCATATAGAGTCCATCCAGATCTTGCAGACTTAATATCGGATAAAGTTTACTTGTTTTGGCGCCTCTGATCTTCAGGTGTGCTACTGGGTTATCTGTCCGTTTTCCTTGTTCTATCTGCCAGTTAAAAAACTGCTTGATGACGCTCAGTCTTGTATTTCTGGTTTGGTTACATTGTTCTCGCCCTCCGTTTAGTTTTGATTTCTGCAGATGATTCATATAGCTCATGACTTCTTTAGCACTTGCATTTTCTACCTCTGTTTTATCTCGATCTAACCACGCTAAAAAGTCTAGTGCATAACTATTGTAATGTTTCACCGTGCTCTTGCTCTTGCCAAAAGACTCTAAGTATTCTTTGAAGCTGTTCATATTAAATGTGTGTATTGCTGAGTACTTTCTAAGCTGCTATGTCCTAGGAAGCGTTGTATCTTTTTTAATTCCATTCCGTTTTGAAGTAGGTGGGTGGCTATGCTGTGCCGTAGCGTATGAAGCCCAATATCTTTTCTTTGTAATACTGGGTCATCGGTTTGTATCTGGATCATTTTTACTCGTCTGTACAAGGTGTTTGCATGCAGTGGCTTGCCTCTTTTACCAACAAACAAGGCTGGCTCTGTCATCGTCTTTAATAATCCTCTTCTGTAATCATACACCCATGCTTGTAAATAGTCAATGCCTCTTCTGCTGATCGGAACCAAGCGTTCTTTATAGTTCTTCCCTTTTCTTACATGCAAGATTCTTGTATCAAAGTTGATGTCTCCAACGATTAAGTTCACACCTTCGTTTCTTCTCAGACCACATCCGTAAAACACCGTGAGTATCGCTCGATCTCTGGCATTGATCGCCTGTTGATGGCTGAGGCCACTTTCTAGCTTTGTGGCTTCATACATTTGTTCTATTTCTGCTTTGGTCAGAACGACCGTGTGTCTTTTGGGTAGCTTCAGCGGTCGAAGTGTAACGGGTGGAATGTTCTTTACTCCAATGTGATTTAAGAACTCGTAGAACTTCTCTAAGGCTTGGATGTGTTTGTTGATATAATTATTACTAAGTCCTCCCCCTCTTCTTTCATTCGCTCTGGCCATGATATGGTCATAGTATTTTTTATAGTGTTGTTGTCTCAGTTGTGTGATGTGTAAAACCTTGCGGCTTTCTAAAAAGTGTAGGAACTCGCGTACGATCGATGGCATCGTGTAACCTGTCTGCCAACAATAACCCAGTACGTTCAACCATTCTGCAAAGGCCGTTTGTAAGTATTCGTAACTGCTGTTTTTTAAGAGAAGTTTGCGCATCTAATGAGTATTTTGACGGGCGATTTATAGCTATTTTTTTTAGTCCACTTTACCTTTTCGGAGAACCACGTGAACCACTCACCTAACTCATTGATTCTCTAAGTAAAAACTGGTTCATTTCCTCTAGTGAACCACTACTGAACCAGTGAACCACTCTTTCTTTCTTGATTTATGCGACCGCGACAGGGGCTTTCTTGCCTTTCTTTGCTCTCAGCTTCTTTAGATTATCGTCTAGTACATTGGTAATCTTACTTTGCAATGCCGTAAACTCTTCATAACTCACGATCTGATAATGGTAGGCTTGACCTTTCTTTCCTTTTACCTTTCTGATGTAGTGATTACTAATTAAGCTTAGGTTGTAGCGTTTTTGATTGTTGGGATTTACGCGTAAGGCTCGGCGGATTTCTCGATTCGTAAATCCTATGTTTGGTTCTTCTGACTGGTTGTTCTTCTCTCGCTCCTTGATGTAATGCTTCACTTGCTCTAGGTAGTTTCTACATGCACCCGTGAGTTCATCTGATTTTCTAAGCAGGATTTCTGCTAATAACTTGTTGGCTTCCTCGATGTCTTCAAGGGTGGTTTCGATATAGACTTCGCCTGTTTGTTTGTCTACCTTTTCTTCTCGCTGATACTGATGATAATAAGTAATGACTTCTATAAACTGTAGATAGTGGTTGTTCGTTCTTCTTGGTTTTAGAACTTCGGCTGGGATGTTTAGTTTCTCAGCATATGGGTTGATGATCTTCACGGGACGTAAGACTCGTTGTACATTCTTTATATAATGTCTTGATCTTATCTTGTTCGTCGAAGTCTACTTTTCCTGCGGATATCTTTCGTTGATAATCCATGATCTGTGCGTCTTGGGTCTCGCTTTCCTCCAGGTATATTAAAAAACTTCTGTTGGCATTGTCTTCATAGATGTATTCTCTGGTGGTACAACCTGACACGCATACTGGACCTTCTACGACTAGGTGTACTGTCTTGGTTTCTCCTTTCGCATTCTTGTGCGCAATCGTTTTGCTGATCCTTCTTTTACTTTGCAGTTCTCTTAATGGATACAATACATTTTCTGCGCCGTCCAGATCTTCGATTAAGATGATCTTGTGTTTTAGCTCTATTCTTCCAAAGTAATAAAAGGCATTCTCTGATAAGGTTGTGATTTCTATCACATCTTATTCTGGCATTACATCTCCCACTGCTGATTGTAAATGCGTCTTCCCTGTTCCACTTGATCCAAAGCAAACTACATGTAATGGTTGTGCACATTTTCTGCTCGTAAAAATAGCATAGATTAGAAGGCGATTTAATTCTTCACCAATGATGCCTGACGCTCCTAGTAAATCACCCGTCCGTTTCATCAAACCTGGAGCTTTTAAAAAATCTATAGCTTCCTTTCTTTGGTCAGCACCCAGCACAGGAGCTTGCGGGATTTCTGGTTGCTTGTTTTTGATTTCTTCTAAACGGTAGATTTCTAGTTGCTCTGTGAGTTCTGCGAGACTTGCTGCGATGACAGATGTAGCTATCTCCATGCGCTCTGATACCTTTCTAATAAACTTCTCTAGTTGATTGTCATTGTATAAATCTAGATTATGTCTGATGGGTGGAATGCTGGATTGTTTCAACTCCACTTTTAAAGTAACTCGCATTCTGTCTAAGCCATCAAGCTTGATGCCTCCTAAAGCCGTGAGCTTGAGGATTCCATTCTGGTAGCGGAGGGATTCTGCGTTAGACTTATTAAACTGAGAGGGCATCTAAAAAAAGTTATAAACACATTATTATGTACAAAGAAACATAATTCTATTCATAACAACAACATTTCTATATTTCCATACCCATTTTAATATACATATCTTTGTCTCAATACCCTATTTGGGGGTTTATTAGACTATAATTAGGTGTATTTATGGACTCTTTTGGCAAAAGGCTTGCAGAATGTAGGAAGGCAAAAAATTTATCGCAGAAAGAACTGGCTGAGATCTTTAATACTTCACACACTACTATAGGCAAGTACGAACGTGACGAAATGAACCCTTCTATTGAAGCTGCAAAAAAGCTTGCTAAAATTCTAGAAACTACTGTTGGGTATTTACTTGGGGAAACAGATTCCGCAGATCTATTCAAAGACCCCAAAATGTTACAACGATTTCAGGACATCATTAATCTACCTGAAGACCAAAGAAAATCCCTACTTCTTAATATCGACCACTTCATTCGATCTGCTAAGATTTCTATGTTGTAAAAAATAATAGTAATTTACAAGGACACATGATTTGCGGAATCCCCCAAATATAGGACAGTAGGTTTGGTTTGATTTTGTAATTAATAACAATTGATATCATAATTATTGATCTGCTAAACTGACATAATCGATAAAGAACTAAAACTCCGTCGACATAATAATTAGATAATTAATATTTGAAAGTAATTCATATCGTAAGAATTCGTCTTTGTTGTCTGTTGAAATTGTATCACCAAGTTTTTGCCTAAGTTTAATTATTGATTCCCTCAAATTTTTAAATTCTGAAAAATAAAATTCACTTGGATGATTTCTAAGTTTTGAAATAATTGTATTTGTTGTCACTTCATCCAAAACTTCGAATTGTTTTGACGGTTCGATTATGATGTTATGTCCTAAATGAAATACTAAAAAATTAAATCTATCATTATCAATATTTTTTTCATACTTAAAATATTGGTCATTCTCCCGATGCAAAGTTTGATATTTGAATACTGATATTTCATGGAAAGAATACAATATAAGGATAGCATAGTAATCATCATTGTAATAATCAATCTCCTCGATTAATAGAAAATCTCTATCGCTTTCAATAAGATTCTCTTTGACCTTATCAAAAAAGTCAGACCTATATTCCAAAACTCTATTTATATTGATTGTATCTACTGAGGATTCCAAAATAGATTGGTTTACTAACTCTTCAAACGAATTTAAATTAAGAGCTTTTGACTTTTTTGATAAATCGGAATTCACCGATTTAGAAATGCAACTGCTAAAAAGAACTATTATTATAATTATCATGTATTTCATAGAAACTATATTCTAGTGAGCATTAAGTTATTTTATGGAATGAGTAGGTATTTCCTGAGTTTGAATATAATTTTGACTTGAATCATCTCCTTGCTTAGTATATTTGATTTCTCCAGTTGCTATGTATAAACCTAAAGATGGAACATTATCCATACTATTGACTTCTCTTAAAGGGTTAATACCATAACTCAATATTTCAATCTTAGAATTAAGATCGTTTGGATTATGTTTTTGATAAAACAATGCATCAAATCTTTTGGCAATTTCATTTTTTCCAAAAAACCCAGCTTTATATCCATATTGTGATCTTCTGCTAAAGGAGAAAATATCTCTAATATAATTTTCAAATGCCATCGCTGGCCATTCCATAATTTGATTATTGGACAAATATTTTCTATCTCCTTCAAGAAGACTTTTTTTATTCTCATAATCAATATTATCTGTATAAGCATGATACAGTTCATGGGCAATTACAGGAAGAATATCAGTACTTGAAAATAAACCCAAACTAAGGTTTGACTTATGATTGATTAACAAAGTATTTGTTCGATCATTATAAGACGCAATTTCTGCATCTGAGATATGCATAGCGGTAAAAGGAACTTCCCGTAGTCTGTGTTTTGCAGCTTCATAATCTGCTTGGCGTGCTTCCCTTATGGTCACTGGATGGGGTGAATTTTTTATAGCTAGGTAAACTTGCCTGCCAGCATCTGTTAATTGAAGTAAAGCTAATTGCCTATTAATAAACTGCTTGTACTCTTTTGATCCACGAATCACAAAATATCTACCATCTACTTCCATTGCAAGATTAGGCATATTTCCAACAAATGCATATGGTGAAATTCCTGCATACTTTTTTGCCAACGGATCCACACTCAAGAACTTCCCAATTCTAGGATTATAAATCCTAAACCCATAATCATAATTCGTATCAGACCCCCATTCTCCTCCATCATCCTTTTCCTTACCGTTGAAGCCAAATCGGTTGATATCAGGTAAGTTCTTTCTGCGCCTGACATAAGCTGCTCTCAATTCCGAGCCAATAAAATATAAATCTCCTTTGACACCGGTAATCAAGTCTTCCCCAGTAAACTCATTTCCTTCTTCAAAAAGATCAGATTGTTTAAAATGTCCAGAGTAAATCTGATTAAAGGATTCATGGGTTGCTTGAATTCCTTCTCTATCAAACAACAATTCAGATAAATCCTTTTTAAACTTCTTGATATACTTTCGACGATAAGTAGTGGATATCCCAATGCTAACAGCTGCCACCAATGATGCAATAAATAACTTTAATGGAGTAGCGATAGAAGATAGACTCACTACCCCAACAACAATCAAACAAATCACGAACAAAACCACACTGAGATCAGTGGTCTTTTTTAAGGCCTCCTTTCTTCGCCAATCAAATATTTCTAAGGCAGGCCTAATTTCTTCATATATGGTTTTTACCTTTTGCTTATGCTGCATCATGCTCAATATCCCAACAATTTACAGATTATAGGTAACTATCACTCCTAAGGGATTAATCATTTATAAATGCACTTGAATTCTAAGAATATTTTTTCCTCAGGCAACCCTTTGACCCTTTTCTGCACTTCTTCTAATACAAACAATAAAAATTATCAAATGAAGAATTTATACCTAAGTCTACTAATCTTACTCAGCTTTGGACTGACAGCACAGAACACAGTTGTAGATATCATCGTAAATAGCGATGATCATAATACGCTGGAGGCTGCTGTTTTGGCAGCAGACTTGGCTGGAACTCTTTCAGGGGATGGTCCATTCACTGTTTTTGCTCCTACAGACGATGCATTTGCTGCTTTGCCAGATGGGTTTGTGGATGCACTATTAGCGGACCCAGATGGAGTATTAACACAAATATTACTTCACCACGTCGTAGGCTCTACTGCTCTAAGCACAGATTTAACAGATGGTGCCTTTGTCACTACATTGGCGAATAGAGATGTTATAGTTGCCATTAATAACGATGGTGTATTCATTGACAATGCAAAAGTTACGGTTGCGGATCTTGAAGCAGACAATGGAGTTGTGCACGTGATCGATGCTGTACTAGATTATCGTACGACCATTTTTGAAGCAGTTGAAGCAAGTTCTGCACACAATACCTTAGAAGCAGCCATTATAGCAGCTGGACTTCAAGATGCTTTAAATTCAGTGGGACCATTAACTCTTTTTGGGCCTGTTGATGATGCTTTTGCTGCCCTACCAGACGGAACACTTGATGTATTACTAGCTGATCCAATGGGAGCATTAACTGATATCTTATTATATCATGTAGTTGCAGGAGATATTAGATCAACAGACCTTTCAGATGGCCAAGTTGCTGAAACACTTAATGGTCAAGACATAGATATTACAATCAACAATGATGGAGTATTCATAAATTCAGATGCACAAGTCATCCAAGCGGATATTGGAGTTGATAATGGAGTAATTCATGCCATTAATGGGATTTTATTACCAGGAACGACCTCAACCGAGGAAGTAATTAGTGATTTTGCCACCGTCAATGTTTTCCCTAATCCGACCACTGAAAATTTCACCTTGAATCTAAATTTATTAGAATCAGATCAGGTTCAAGTGCGTATTGTAGATATGAAAGGTATGATTGTGGGCGCTTACGCAAATGTAAAATCAGATCAAATATTCGATGTAAGAGAATTTACAAACGGCATGTACCTAGTTGAAATAAACAATAATGGAAGTCGGTTTTTCAAAAAACTAATCGTCAAAAAATAAAGTATTGCTGATTGGATCAATAAAGAGGGAAAGATTTGTTTCCCTCTACTTTTAAACAATTATTGCCTAATCTCATTTAATTGAGTATGTATAGGATTAGAACATTGACGAAAACCATAACCGACATAGAGCTTATTAAGGATATAAATAAGGGAAATAAAAATTCCTTTAACATCCTGTATAAGAGATACTATCGGTTGCATATGTTGACCTGCTTGAGATATGTCAAGCATAGGCCAGAGGCTGAAGATTTATTACAAGAAGCCTACATCAAGATTTTCAAAGATCTTCATCAATTTAATCCCGAAAAGGGCAAATATGTAAATTGGTCAAACAGAGTCACCATAAATGTCTGCTTACAATATTTAAGAAAAAACAATATTCTAAGCAACTTTGACAACATCGTCGATATTAAAGGAGAACTTCCAGCAGAAGAACCAAAGGCAATAGATAATTTAAAACTGAAAGATCTAACCAACATGATTGTAAGTTTGCCGAAAGGCTACAGAACAATATTCAACATGTACGTCGTTGATGGCTTCAATCATAGAGAAATCGCTGAACAATTAGGAATCACTGAAAACACTTCCAAAACTCAATTAATGAAAGCTAAAAAAGCTTTAAGATTGAAGATTACTCAAACTGAAAAATCTGCGAAAGGAAATTATGCAGGATAATAATAACATATGGGACAAGTTCAATGAACCAAATCTCGAAGGAGAGGATTGGTTAGAACCGAAAGACTCAGTATTTCAGAATATTGAGAAGGAAATCTTTCCCCAGGCGGAATCAAAAAAGTCAAGAAAAAAGTTTGGATTCATTTGGCTTATATCTGGAAGTCTGATTGCTTTTACCATAGGTTTTGTACTAATGCAGTACCTAGCTAATCCGACACCAAACCTCGAAGTTATTTCAATGTCCACGGATATAGAGGATAGTAAATTAACGGATACCCAAACGAACCATGCAATTTCAAGTGATAGTAAATCTGCAGTTCAAGAACAGATTAAAAAAGAAACAAACACTATAAGTGATGAGCAAAGTCAGAATGAAATAAAGAATAAAAGTAAATTAGCCACAAGTAAGTCAAAAATAAATCAGGTTACACCAACAAAGCGTCAGTCAAAACAAATCAGCAAAACTGACTTAACTTATAATTCAATCCCAGGACAAAAAAATCAAAATGTAAATAGTTCTGTTGCTAGCCATTCATACAATAAAAAAACTTCGAACACATCAAACACCATTAGAGATCAGAATATAACTTCATCTTTAGTAATAACTACTGAAAAGCCAAATAAAACAGTTAATCAAGGTCCATTATTTGATATAATTTTAAACCCATTGGTTTCTAAAAATAATGAGCTAATCAAAATTGAAGAAACAGCATTTGCTCCAATTGTAATGCTACAAAACGATGCCAATGAAGTTGATCAAAATCAATCTTGGCTGAGATTAAAATATGGAATAACACAGTGGAGTTTTAATTTAAACGATAACTACTCGTCTGCCTTAAACCCGGCAGATTTTTATAGTTCTGATGCTAGTGGGTTCAATCTAACTTTCGGATATGGAAAGGCAATTAATAATTTAGTTGACTTCAATTTAGATTTCATATTTAACAATGTATCCCTAGAGTCTGGGCACAACTCGCAACTAACATATCCGCTAGCAGAAGAACAAGATCAATCTAATTCATTCACGCTCTTAATGGCTACTCCACTCGGTTTTATAAATTCAGAGGTGGAAATCGAAAGAGTAGATGAAAACATAACAGATCCACAAACTGATTTTGGAGTTGGCTTAATCAATGAACATAAAATAACTAGCCTTGGGCTCGAACCAAGTCTAAATTTCAATTTACTAAAGTTTAAATCCTTTTCATTCGGACCAAGTGCAGGAGTAGGCTTGTACTATCTTAATGAAATCAGCAATCAATTGGCTCAGGTGAATTCTCTCCATGATGCTTTTGAAAGTACTGAATTTAAGATAACTGATAGTCAGCAAAACATCAATAGATTCTTGACTACCGTGAATATTGGGGCGCAAGTGGAGTATGCTGTTTGTAATAAAATGAAACTTGGAGCCAATGCAAACTACAAGCTTCCCTTCCAGTCAAGTTTCAATGACCAAACAGGTTTTAGTAGCACCATCGCACAAAGTGAAATAGGTTTATTTATCAAGTACATCCTTAAGTAAATAAGGATAAATCTTTAAAAATTAAAAGTCTCTTTATGCCAAACTGGATTTGGCTTAGAAGGTAATGCTGATTTTCTAACTGGGGCAGCAACTGCCTTGACAAAAATAGCATCTAATAATGCTTCAATAGCAAGTAAAATTCTCATTTCTCATTCAATTTCATCTGGGGTACAGACAATTAACAATGGGTGCTAAAAACTAGAATGATAATGAATTAAAGACTTCAGGTACTGAGTGGTTTCAATTCATTGGGTAGAAGTGTTCTCAGAAAGGGCAAATATCATTGAATTTGAAATCAAATGCAGGACTATTAAATAAAATGTAACTTATTATACATTTGACCTCTAATCAATTGATTTACTGCATTTTACATGTTAAGCATAGAGATAATTTAATCAAGTACATCCTTTTAAGCCTTTGTATTTTTATCTACCTTGCATTTTGTGAAGAAAATTGAATTCAGAAGGATTATCGCTCAAGGCAAATTTATCCCAGAAATTGATGGGCTTCGATTTGTTGCGATTGCATCTGTTCTTCTTTATCATATCCACATTTTCTTAAGGGATAAAAACCTCAATCCATATGAGCTAAATGCAAATAAAAGCTACGCCCCAGATTTCATAGTAAATGGTAGTCTAGGGGTCGAACTATTCTTTGTCATTTCGGGATTTATACTTGGTTTATTCTTTGCCAAGGCCTACAAAAACGGTAGAGAAGTTAGCCATAAATCCTATTTCATTCGCAGACTCACACGTCTCGAACCGCCCTATATTCTTGCCATGATTTTACTTTTCTTCGGATCTGTTTTTGTCGCTGGAAATTTAAGTGCTGTCGAAGCAGGAAAGAGTTTAATTGCTTCCTTATTATATAGTCACAACATTGCATATCCTGGAGAATTTCCAAAGTTGATGGCAGCTGCTTGGTCTCTTGAAGTAGAGGTCCAATTCTACATTTTGGCCCCCTTACTTGGGCTTATTTTTAGATGGAAAACAGTGGTTAGGAGAAGACTTATATTAATAGCCGGAATAATACTCTTTGCAATTGTACCCCATTATTTACCCTTGCCTTTTGTGAGCATTTATGATTTCATGGAGTACTTTTTATTGGGTTTTTTAATCACTGATCTATTTACAGAAAATGGAGCACATAGAAAACCACTGAATGCAACTTTAAGTACCCTATTAGCCCTCACCTTATTGTATATATATTTTGGATTAAAGAGACATGACGCTCCAACAGAATTAAACATCCTATTTAATTGTCTTCAGTTGCCTTTATTGTTTGGCGTATTCTATTTAAGCATTATTCAAAAATCCATACCCTTTTTAAAATACAGATGGCTTACAAACATCGGTGGCGCCTGTTATTCAATTTACTTACTGCATTTCCCCATCATTTCAATGGCAGGAAACATCATCGTTAAATACAAGTGTACCGAAAACAAATTGATTGACAATTTAATTATCGGTACAATTCTATTAATTCTTTCTTTAGTAATTAGTGGAATTTTCTTCCTACTTATTGAGCGTCCTTGTATGGATAAAAATTGGTATAAAAAGTTTTTACCTTCTAAAGCGCTTTCTTAATCTGCTTTATATGTTTACCTTTTAAATGCACATCCATTCTTTGATTCATTGTTGTTATTCTCAAAACTAAGGTCTTCGTTTTTCTAATACTTGATTTAAAATCAGAAAGAGGAATCACAACTTCGTGCCTACTGGTAATTAAGTCCCGAGTAATAATATTCGGCGGATTAAATAAATAATCATTTGAGAGATCTCTGCCTGGTACTAAAGTTGGATTTCTGCTGGTTGGATTAATGACAGAAGAGTTTCCATTACCCATGACATTTACCCAATTCCCGTTCGGTGTAAACTGAGTGAATGATCCAGGCGTACTTATGGCCCATCGATTATTTTGTCTCCAAGTGTACGGATTTCTATAGTAAAATCTATGCACAGGTCTTGCTCCGGTTGTCAAATAAGTTGAGTGATTCCCATCGTGTTTAGCAACAGTAGCTCTTCCGTCACGATGAAAAGTTGTTGATGTTTTTTTCTCATGATTATAAATGGTGTGAGTACCATCTGGGTTTATAACGGTTGTCGATTTTTTAGATTTATTAAATACTGGTGTGCCATCATTGTTAACGGTTCTGATATCTCCATCATAATAACTATCATATCCGTATAATGGATTATTCTGGACTAAATCTGTAATCTGCTCTGAAGTTTCTTCCACTGAAGTCGTAAAATTCACCTTCTCCTTTCGAGCACCATCTGTCACAAATTTCACGTCTAAAACCTTTCGACCTTCTGGTGATTCTGTGTTAAAAGAAACAAGCAGCGCAGGCTCACCATTAAAATTTGAAACATAAGAAACTTCAAGATCTCTTTGACCTTTCAGATCAATTGGCGAATAAAAGTCAACTAATTTAAAGTCATTGAAGTTAAGTTGATCAACTTGACCTATTAAAGAGAGGGATGTTAAAAACAGCGTGGTTAATATTAAAGACTTTTTCATAGCAGTGGATTTTAATGTTTTAACTTACTATAAGATACACCTATAGTAGTTCAGTTGCCTATCTGTTTTAAGGGATTAACCAAGAAATAACTTAAATGTAAATAAACACTTAATTTTTGAGAGTGAGGTCGTGTATGGTGTTTGAAGAAAGGTTAAAAAATGTTTGAACCTTCTTAATACCGGTGCTAATCTTGATACTATCTACAACCGTCTCTTTACCTAAACCAAAATGTAACCTCTTGGGTTCTTGCATGGCCTGTCCAGTACCAGAACCAATCTGCTGCATCCACTTTGCAGTTCCGGAATAAACCTTTACGATGGAGCCGACAGGAATAACCCCATCTTCCTCATCGATAATATTCAATCCGATCCAATGATTATCATTAGCAGAAACGTTCTTGAAAATTCTTACTTGTTGATTCACAATCATGGCTACGTCTAACTTACCATCATTATTGTAATCAAAAAAACACAAATCAGGAGCTGCCTCTAAATTCTGAAAACCCGAAAAATGTGTTGCCAAATTAAAAGTATGCGTTGAATCGGAAAGGTAAAGACTTGGATACCGACACTCATAATAAGCCGTCGAAATCAGATCAATATATCCATCATTATTTACGTCTCCAAACTTAGATCCTGCCTGAGTTTCCTCGTATTGAATGCCATCGAAAAAACTCTGATCGACAAATTTATTTCCTAACCTTTCATACAATACTCCTCCTCGATGATCATTTTCTACCATATTCGGCGGATGTGCCAGGGCCGAAACATATAAATCAAAATCCAAGTCATTATCGTAATCCACCCAATTGACTCCTGTGCTATGATTGTGTGTTTTACTACTTTGTCCTTCTGGCCTAGGCGCTTTAATTAATTTAAAATTGCCTGCTCCATCATTTATGTATAACTCATCTTTTTCAAGATAATAATTGGCAACATAGAGATCTTGATCACCATCTTGATCATAATCAGCAAAGCTCGTTGCCCTACTCCTTCGGTTTTGATTTCGATTAGGAAGGTGGGTATTGGAAGAACCTGGATTACATTTCCTCAATTGTGGAAAATTTGAATTGCCTTTATGCTTTGGGTAAATTCTTTGAGTCTCATCCAAAAAACCTAAATTACCATCGTTGACAAAAAGGTAATTGGCTTGAGGGCAAGGATATTCATCCCAGAGTTGGGCGCAGAATAAATCGAGATAACCGTCTCCATTAATATCCGCAATACTATAGGCACGTAAATATTTCAGGTTAGGAAGGTCAAGAATTTTTTCTGAGAAAAAACCACCACCTTCATTTACCCAAAGCTTGGTGTACTTTGCGCCAAAAAACAAAATATCCTCATCACCGTCAAGATCCATGTCTATAAAACAACTCTTACGGACCACTTGATTGCTCATTGGAAACACCTCTTGCTTCTCAAAAACACCATTGGAATTGAAGAATAGTTGCGAACCGATTAAAAGATCTTGCCAACCATTATTATCTACATCTGCTACGGCGATTGAGTGATCCGGTAGATTTTCTGGAAGGCGTATTTCTTTTGTTACCTCTTTAAATAGATTAGGTTCTTTAGGAATAAATTCAAAATATACTTCTAATGCACCTGTTGACTTTAGACGACGATGCTTTCCTTTTTTATTCATTAAAATTGTTGGATAAAAATCTCCACCCAACTCTGAATAACAAATATCATCAATTAAACTTGAATCTTGCATGATCCCAAAATTTGAGGAGAAGCCTGCTACTGAAACAAAAAACTGACTGCCTTCAACATACAATGGATCGGAAAATATAACTTCAATAGATTGCCGACCAGGTTCTGTTTTAATGCCACTATGAGAACGACATAATTTCTGCTTAAAATAAGGAGCATAAGCCCCACCCTCACTTCCATACACATCCACATCAAACTCTCCAAAACCATTTCCTTCCATATGGAATACAAAGCCATGAATGTACCCAGGTCGATCTAATTTTATTCGGCTAATTTGTTTTGGATACTTGAGGGGAGAAATATGAGATTCTGGAATGAGTAACTGATGTTGCACAATCGTATCCATTTGCGCAAAGCAAAAAGAAACACAGAAAGTAAATATCAGCAATACAAGAAGTCTCATGCTGAAGTAAAGATATTACTTCAACCGTTTTTGCCGAGTGCTAAAGCAAATTTTATGGCTATTTATTATCTGAAGAATCATCTTCTGACTGAAGTGAATTTCCACCGCCACCATTATTACATCCATCGATAAATACATCAAAGGTAACTCCTGTAGCAACTTCAAATCCAGCAAAAAGGTTTATTTCTAATGAAGAGTCATAATCTACAGTACCACTTGTAATCATCTGCGTAGATTCAATGACACCATATGTTTCATAATCTCCATTATATAAGGGGCCACCATTACCTGTCTCAATGCCAGACAATGCATTGATACCGCTATAATTTTCATCACAATCACATTCAGTAGCACCATATCCATAGACGCCAACAGAAAGGTCAACGGTATACGTATCAACACCTTGTGGATTGGTAACCGTCAGAGAAGCAGTTAAAATACCTGACGAATTTACTGTTACGGCTGGATTGGTTTCAGTAGAAGTAGCAGGAGTCGCTCCTACTCCTGTAAAAGTCCAGTCTAAGGTCGTCGCTCCGTTCAAACTTAGATTTTCAAAATTTATTAATCCTGATGTTGCGCCACAAAAAGTCAAAGGACCGTAGTTGGGACTGAAATAAGCGACTGGTGGTTGAAAACTACAAACAGAAGTAATTAAACCAGGTCTAGAAGTATTGACAGCAGCCCACATTCTATCGGCTTGATCCTGTGTAAAAATATTCATACAGTCACTATCCGTGTAATCCATATAATTCTGATACATCTTACCTGGACTCGTTGTCGCACAATTATCTGTTACTACCCCTGATGGACATCCAAAAGTGTTCCCCGCTTGATTAGGAGTATCTGCGCAAAAATCTGTGCCAGAACAACCACTCTCATCTCCCCATATATGTCGTAAGTTAAACCAGTGACCTGCCTCATGAGCCGCTACTCGACCTACATTATAAGGAGCGTTACTGGTATAAGGAGTAGTCAATGATCCTATGGTGTTATACTTACAAACAATCCCATCAGTATTGGCGCTTCCACCAGGGAATTGTGCATATCCTAGAAGTCCACCTTGTAAATCAGCGATCCAAAAATTCATATACAAGTCACGATCCCAAATGGTCGATGGTTTCACATTCGCATCAAAACTTCCACTAGTCCATGGACCTCCAGATATATCATGTCTTAAAATTCCCGTTGTCGGATCACCATTCGGGTCGAGTTGAGCCAAACAAAATTCTATTTCTGTATCCGCAGCTTGAGCCCAAGCTGTTGAAGCATCTGAGTTCATTTTCCGAAAATCCTCCGTAATTTGATCTAATTGGGCTAGGATATATAAGTCATCAATGTTTTCATTCGAACCAACTGGATCACCATTATGAATTACATGTACCACAACAGGCACGATCAGTACTCCGCCTGGTCCTAAATCTCTTGTAGGATTTTTGATGTACTCCTGCATTACCTTCTCAATCGAGTCCATTCGCTTTTTCAAGGTAGGATCTTCATTTTCTTGCTGAACTAAAGCACCCATAGTACCACACCAAGGAACAAATTCTCCGAGCTCACCACCATCTTGAGCAAATATTGGAAAACATAACAATGAAAGAGAGATACAGTATAAGAGTTTATTCATCAATTTTTCTTTTCGCGTTAATGGACTAGGGTTTAAATATCTAGACATTAATATAATGTCATTATCCTGCAAAGCGTTGTCTAAGATGGGATTTTTTTTCTCATTCATTGTTCAAGAAGTGTTCCTAAAGACAAAAGTTAGAAATAAAGCAAGGTTTAAAGTCCTTAGCAATTATAGTCCTTACAGAGGTTTTAGCATCAACTTTCAAGGCATAGGCGAAAGCAATTAAAATAAATCCACAATAATTAATTAGTTCACTTATAAATCCAGTAATTTAAGTGATAATAATCAGAATTTTCAAGTAGATAATATGAAATACATACTCTTCTTTTTACTATCCTTCAGCTTC
The DNA here is from genome assembly GCA_020627785.1 of Saprospiraceae bacterium. Taxonomy (GTDB): domain Bacteria; phylum Bacteroidota; class Bacteroidia; order Chitinophagales; family Saprospiraceae; genus JAHDBF01. Next base: position 52,643 of record JAHDGF010000021.1, on the reverse strand, counting down.
CTAACCATTCATTCCCAAGATAGAATGCTTGAAGCCGAATCTATGGTAGTTACCAATCATAAAACGACCATTAAAGGCCAGCCCATTAGCTATACGGCAAATTGTGGAACTCAACCAGTATGGGATAAAGACGGCAAAGTCATTGCTTCGCTTTTCTATACATACTATACGAGAGATGGAATATCTGATCGATCAAACAGACCCTTGGTTATATCTTTCAATGGTGGACCAGGATCTGCCTCTGTGTGGATGCATGTAGCGTACACCGGGCCTATGATTCTTAATGTAGATTCAGAAGGTTTCCCAGTACAACCTTATGGAGTTAAAATGAATCCTCATTCGGTGCTAGATGTAGCTGACATCGTCTTTGTCAACCCTGTGAACACAGGGTATTCTAGGATCTTGGATAAGGAGACGGATAGAGAAACTTTCTTCGGAGTAAATGCAGATGTGAAGTACTTAGCAGAATGGATAAATACATTTGTAACGAAGAATAACCGATGGACTTCACCTAAATATCTCATCGGTGAAAGTTATGGGACCACTCGGGTTTCAGGTCTTGCATTGGAGTTGCAAAACAGACAATGGATGTACTTAAATGGAGTCATCCTAGTTTCACCAACCGACCTTGGAATCAAAAGAGATGGCGCCGTTAAATCAGCCAACAGACTACCCTACTTTACTGCAGCTGCCTGGTATCAAGGTCAGTTAGCTCCTGAACTCCAAGAAAGAGACTTACTTGAGTTACTACCAGAAGTAGAAGAATATGCCATAAATCAACTCTTGCCAACCTTAGCCATGGGTGGTTTTGTAAAGGAGGATAAAAAAATGAAAGTTGCTAAAAAAATGGCTTATTACTCTGGATTATCGGAGCAAGCAATTTTAAACAACAATCTTGATGTACCTACCTCATTTTTCTGGAAAGAATTGATGAGAGATGAGGGATTGACCGTGGGAAGATTAGATTCTAGATACCTCGGGATCGATAAAAATCAAGCAGGCAGTAGACCCGATTATAACTCAGAATTGACTTCATGGCTTCACTCGTTCACTCCAGCCATAAACTACTATCTACGAGAAAAATTGAACTACAAAACCGATATCAAGTATAATATGTTTGGACCTGTGCGTCCTTGGAATCGCGAAAATGACAAAACAGGTGAAAATTTGCGCCAAGCAATGGCACAAAATCCTTATTTAAATGTCATGATTCAATCTGGATATTTCGATGGTGCGACCACTTACTTTGATGCTAAATATACCATGTGGCAGCTCGATCCTTCCGGTAAATTTCAAGATAGGCTAAGCTTTAAAGGCTATCTGAGCGGACATATGATGTATTTAAGAGAAGAAGATCTGGAATCTTCAAATCAACATCTCCGCGAATTCATCTTGAATTCTATGCCTAAAGATGGGACTCCAGCCAAATATGAATCAAGGAATTAGTTAAATCACTAATGTGTTTTTCTAGTGTTTTGATGTGATTTAATAAGCAATTCGCTTTATTTTTGTGGTTCATATGTGGGACGAACCCTTTTCCACATCGTTCTTACAATATAGTCTCTCGTTGCAGTTTGGCTATTGTTAATACTCAATATCTATGAACCTTAAATCTTTCATTCAAGGAATTTTGGCACTTCTGTTTATTTGCGCTTTCGCAAATGAATCTTTCTGTCAAATTGGTTTTACTGATTCTTCTAATAATCTAGCGAACGCATTCATTACCTCTGGAGCTCCCATAGGAGTTGCGGACCTAAATGGGGATGGATTAGACGACATTGTTAGATTACACAAGACGAATGTTGTTGGAATTGATCTTCAAACAGAATCAGGAATTTTTGAAAATAACCTAGTCAACATTACAACCAACACCAGTAATTGGAGCCTTTGTATAGGGGACTATGATAGAAATGGTTTAAATGACATTTTCTTAGGATCATCCACCGGAGCAATTTCAAGAATACTGAAAGCCAGAGAAGATGGAAGCTATGAGGTTGTTGCATTAGGTGGTCCAGACATCTTTGCTCAAGGAGCCAACTTTGCTGATATTAACAAAGACGGACACCTTGATTTATTTGTTTGTAGTGACCACTCTATTAATTCGGTCTATAGAAATGATGGATTTGGAAATATGGGTTATGATACTACTCTTTTAAATACTGCAACAATGATCGAATCTGATAATTCAGGAAATTATGCTTCGATCTGGGCTGATATAGATGGTGATAATGACAATGACTTATACATATCAAAATGTAGACAAGGAATTACAGACATTAATGACCCACGAAGGTTAAATCAACTTTTCATCAATGATGGAAATAATAATTTCACTGAAGAAGCAGAGCTAAGAGGACTCTTACCTAAAGCTCAATCATGGTCAACAGATTTTGCTGATATTGATAACGATGGAGATTTAGATGCTTTCATTCTTAATCATGATACCACCAACCGCCTCTACGAAAACGATGGCAATGGAAACTTTACCGACATTACAGCAAATGCAGGTTTTTCACCAGCCATAGATAATTTAGGTCTAGGTATTCAAGTAAAGTTTGCAGACTTCGATAATGACACCTATGTAGACCTAGTAATGACCAGTTCGCAAGGAGGATATAAATTCTTTCGCAACAATGGAGATAAAACCTTCACCATAATCTTCGGAGCTTTTCAGACGCTCACATTCAAAATGCACTCTTTGGCTATTGGTGACTTAAACAACGATGGCTTTCAGGATGTCTTAGGCAGCTTCGGAAGTTTCTTCAATAGTCCAAATAATGAACCAGATAAATTATATCTGAATGATGGGAATGGAAATCAGTGGATTAACATTCGCCTTCAAGGAACTGAAAGCAACATCAATGCCATCGGCGCCAAGCTTGAACTCCACGGTGGATGGGGAACTCAGGTGAGAGAAATCAGATCAGGAGAAGGTTACGGGATATCAAATTCATTAAATGCTCATTTTGGTTTAGGTGGATATCAGGTGGTCGATAGTTTAGTTGTTCGTTGGCCAAATGGTAAAGTTCTTACTGTTGAAAATCCGACGCTAAATATGACTCACTATTTTATGGAAGATGGATGTCCTCCCAATGGAATGTTTGTTAATGAATATTTATGTGAAGGAGATACGCTTGACTGGAATGGACAAATAATTTCTGAGCCAGGTATGTATGCAGATACTCTTATTGCTTCTAACGGTTGTGATTCAACTATATTCTTAACAGCGATTAACTTTCCAGCCTTTGAAATGGACCAGACCACTTCTGTGTGTCAGAATACTGATTTCGTTTTCCCGGATGGAACAACAATAAACATCACACATGATACTAGCTATACAAGCGTTTTAGAAACCATCCATGGATGTGATAGTTTAATTTATACAGAAGTATTTATTTCTGGTTTGACGAGTGAAACAACCTCCATAATTACTGGTTGTTCCGGTGATCAAGCAACCTTACCCGATGGTTCTACCATTACACTAGATGAAACCCTTCAAATTACAACCATGCATACGAATGCATCTGGATGTGATAGTATTTCAAACGTTGTAGTGAATGTTGTGGAATCCTTTGAAATAAACGACACCATCTTAACCTGCGTTGGCAATACAGTCATCATGCCAGACAGTACAAGGTTTGATGATGTCATGACCGATTTCATGCACACGAGCATGCTTACCTCTGTAAGTGGTTGCGACAGTACAATTTTTACAACAGTATTGGTAGGAAATATTGTTTCTGTTAATGATCAAGTTGCTATTTGTCCTGGAGAAATTGTAGTGCTCCCAGATGGAAGTTCGCAAGTCTTTAATGAATCCGAAATCATTGAAACTACCTTGAGTTCTGCCGTCGGTTGTGATACACTAGTTACAACAGAAATAAATGTTTTTCCAACCCATCAATTCACGCTGAATGATGATGTATGTGCTGGAGATTCTTATACCTTTTTTGATGGAACAACCATCAACAACATACAAGATAGCATCACTCAGGTAAGTACCCTTGAAACAATAAACGGTTGTGATAGCGTCATAGTAACCAATCTTTCAGTGACCGAAAGTATACTAGAGACACTCAACATTGTGGTATGCCCAGGAGATTCTTTAGTACTATCAGATGGTACGGTTAATTATGACATTCAAGATGATTTCTTTTATAACGATATAAATACTACAGCAGCTGGTTGTGATAGTTCGTTCTTTTCAGTTGTGACTGTAACTCAATCTTACAATGAGGTTTTAGATACCATTATATGCGAATTTGGAACCATCGATTTTGGCTTGATTGTTATAGAAGATATAATGTCTGACACCCTCATAGAGATTAACGAGCTGACTAGTGATGGCTGTGATAGCATCTTTACAATAAACGTTGATTTAGAGTTTATTGATCAGACTTTGACACTTGGAAATGGTACACTTACATCCAATCAACCAGGAGTTGAATACGCTTGGTTTAACTGTGAGACCAATGTTGAAATATTCAATGCGAATAATCAAAGCTTTAGCCCAGCTAATGACGGTACTTATGGCGTAATCATTAATAACGGTTTCTGCGTTGTAGAATCAGAATGCATTGAAGTAATTACATCTGATATTGAAGAAGTTCCAGCGGACCAGTTTGATATTTTCCCTAATCCCGTCTCTGACCAATTATTCATTGAATCCAAATATTCAACTGAGTTTGAATTTTACATTACTGACATCCAAGGTAGATCACTACTAAGCGGTATGCTTAATGGAGGTTCATCTGAGATAAATATGGAGCCACTAAGTCCTGGAGTCTATTTTCTTAATTTGAAAATTTCTGACAAAACGTACTACAAGAAAGTAGTTAAACTATAGGCGTAGAGAACATATTAGCAATTTTAATATATTTGCAGTAGTTACTTCTTAGAAACCGAAAGTCTTAAAAATAACTACAAACAAGTTTTCATATGGAAATTGGATATCATCTACAACAGCCAGGAGTAATTCTAATCGCTCTTATTTGCCTTATCCTTGGATTTTTATTGAAAACTCTTTTTTCAAAAAAAGGCATCAACAAACAGGCAGATGTTGAAGGTTTCAATCAAAAAATTGCAGGTCTAAACAAAGACAATGAACGAGCGCAGAAAAGTTTAGAAAAGGCTCAGAAAGAAATTCAAACTTGGAAAGATAAATTCAACGAGTCTAAAAATTCTGCGGTTTCAAACAAAAGTGAAGAAAGAAATCAGATCAAACTTTTAAAAGAAGAAATCGCAAAAGGTAAAAAAGAAGTAGAACAGGCCCAGGCTGAAAAACATAAAGGCGCTACAAAATATGATCGACTTAGAAATGAGTTTGAATCTTATAAGCGAAAAATGAATAGCGAAAAGGAAGCCATTAAAAGATATAAAACGGAACTAGAAGCTCTTAGAAAATCCGATGTTACTAAGACTGGAGAAATAGAAAAACTGAGCAAGCAAGTCGAATCCATGAAAGGAAGTTTAGAAAAGCAGTTTCAAAAAATGAGTGAAATCAATGAGAAAAATGCAATGAACAGAAGACTAAAAGCGAAGAATGTTAAACTTCAAACGGATTTAGAATACTGGGAGAAAAAACATTTTGAAACACACCACGAATTGGCTGCATTAAAGAAATCACTGGGCCAAAACTAATTTCAACCTCTGCTTAAAATTTTAACTCATGCCCCAAAAAGAGTTAGTCATAAACCTTGAAGCAGGATGGAAAGAAATACTAAACGAAGAGTTTCATAAAGATTACTTCAAAGATCTAAGCCAATTTCTACTCACTGAAAAAGACAAAGGGAAAGAATTATATCCCATTGAATCCCACATTTTCAATGCCTTTCTGTTAACCCCGTGGGATCAAGTGAAAGTAGTGATACTAGGCCAAGATCCATATCATAATCCCGGCCAGGCCATGGGATTATCTTTTTCTGTTCCAAAAGATTTCAAAATACCTCCTTCTCTCAAAAATATATTTAAGGAATTACACCATGATTTAGAACTGGATATTCCAAGGCATGGAGACCTCACCGCTTGGGCTGAACAAGGCGTATTATTGTTAAATGCAATGCTCACCGTTGAGCATAAATCTCCTGGATCTCACAAAAATATCGGTTGGCAAATCTTTACAGATACAGTAATTAAGAAGCTTTCAGAAAATAAAGACGGCTTGGTGTTTTTGCTGTGGGGTAATTTTGCGAAATCGAAAGCAGGGCTCATAAATAAAGAGAAACACCTAATCCTTCAAGCAGCTCACCCTTCCCCATTGGCTAGAGGCGCCTACTTTGGTTCAAAACATTTTTCCAAAACAAATGTATTTCTTAAAGAAAAAGGGATTAAAGAAATAAATTGGCAAACCTAGATGCAATTACAAAACAAAAATATTTTCATTATTGCTTCATTCACTGCAGGTCTTGCAGTAATCATTGGTGCTTTTGGCGCACATGGATTAGAAGATAAGATTCACCCAAATTCATTAGCAAGCTACAAGACGGGAGTTTTTTATCACTTTATCCATGCCTTAGCCAGCTTATTTTCCTTGTTGTTATTTCAATTATTTCCCAACAAACAATTCAAGCGTGCAGCCATCATTTTCTTAATCGGCATCTTGTGCTTTTCAGGGAGTATATATTTACTAACGACTAGAGAACTGACAGGAATAGGCTTTAGTAACATCCTAGGCCCAATCACCCCCTTGGGTGGATTATTATTCATTCTTGCCTGGGGAACATTAATTCTTGGTTTTTTAAAATCTAAATGATTTCAAATCGGAACATATTATTGATTCTGGCATTTACATTTGCCTTGAGCGGAAATATGCTTAGCCAACAATATAAATCAGCCATAGGTTTAAAGGTAGGAAATATGGCTGTTGTGGAATTTAAAAGTTTCTTCAATGATCACCTAGCCATTGATATTAGTAGTGGAATTTATTTAGTTGAATATCCAGGGATTTTTACAAATGTAGTTTTTCAATATCATCATGATTTAAAAACTGAGAACCTTCGATGGTTTTATGGGGCAGGGATAGGAACTAGATATAGCAGAATTGAACGTCATGAAATCGGGATTGCTGGTTCAGTGGGAATGGAATTTTCTGTCCCTGAAGTGAGTCTAGCTTTTAGTATTGGATTCCAACCGACCATTTTCATTGAATTTATTGAAGTTAACCAACAATTCTTCTTGACGGGACCCGCTACATTTGGTGTAAAATACCTATTGAATTGAAAACCAATTAATTACATATATTTTATTAACTTATTTTACATAAATTTACTTAACACTTTGATAATTTATGGATATCCTAACAAGCGGTTAACCCATCTTAACATCTTGTAAGTACATCTTTGAATTATTAATCATTGAAAAAAGAGAAGTATGAAACGGTTACAAAAATTAACAATGGTTCTACTCGCAATGGGTAGCTTAACCATGACAGCACAAACAACAACAGATCAAGCTACCGATTCAAAAAATCCTTTAACGATTGGAGCAAGGATCGGAGCAAATATTGGAAATGTACAAGTAGACGGATTAAGTGAAATTATCACTCCTGATATTGAATCATTAAATGGATTCGCTGGTGGGATTTATGTCAACAAAGTTTTAGATGATAAATTATCATTAACAACAGGATTACACTACAAGAGAAAAGGTTTCGTCGCTCGTGAAGCAATAAGTCTAGACGTATTTAATGTAGACATCCCTGTGGGAGCAAGAGCAGAAACGAGAATACATACCTTAGAAGTACCAATTCTCTTAAACTATACTTTCAATAAAAGTGGAGCGGTACTTCCTTACATAGAAGTTGGTCCTGCCTTCAGTTACGCAGCAGCAGCAGAAATCCAACCAATTGCAGAAGTGATCATTGAAGTGAATCTCCCATCTGTGGACTTGGATCTTTCAAAGGATAGATATAATAGATTTGAGGTAGCAGCGCAAGGGGTAGCCGGTATTAAGATTCCATATGGAAGAGGAGAATTTGACTTGGGATTAAGTTATACACATGCCTTGACAGAATTACTTAATGATCCATTACTCAATGTGAGAATGATCAACAGAGGAATAGGAATACATGCAGGTTTTGGCATGAGAATTTAAAAGTTAGTTTTTCATACGATAAGTTTTGGTTTAAAGAGTCCCGACCTCATCGGGACTCTTTTTTTTTCGGCAAGGTATTTGCAACTTTTATATTAAACATTTTTGTAATATGAATTTGCGAATAAATTTCCTCCTATTAATGGGACTGAGCCTTTTAGGCACCTCTTGTATCAGTAAGAAAAAACTAGCGGAAATCCAAGGCACTCATGCGAGTGAATTGAGTGTTGCAGAAAGCCAACTTGAAAAGTACGCTGCAGAAGTAAATGACTGTATGCAGAAATTACGTGCTGCAGAACAGAATAAAGCAGTACTTCAATCTGAAGTTGAAAATAAGGATAAGTTGCTATCTGAAAAAGATGGTCAAATCTCTGACTTAAAAAGATCAAGAGATAAACAATTTGATCAGGTAGGTGATCTTACCGTTCTGACTCAATCAGCAAACGAGAATATAAAAGAAACACTTTCTCAACTTGAGAAAAAAGATGGATATATCAACCTTCTACAAAATGCAAAATCAAAAGCAGACTCTATAAATTTAGCACTTGCTGTTAATTTAAAGTCAGTTTTAAAAGATGGTATTTCCGATTCTGACATAGACATTAAAGTTGACAAAACTGTTGTCTTCATTAACCTATCAGATAAAATGTTATACACGAGTGGTAGTTCGAGATTGACTCCAAAGGCCAATGAAGTTCTCGGTAAAATTGCCACAATCGTTCAATCCAAACCAGACTTTGAAGTTATGGTTGAAGGATACACAGATAATGTTCCGATGAGATCTTCTTGTATAGAAGATAACTGGGACCTATCCGTAAAAAGAGCCACCTCCGTTGTACGTGCTTTACAAACTAAACATGGTATTGACCCTAACCGACTGATTGCAGCTGGAAGAGGTGAATACAATACTCTTGCCGGTAATGATACCGCAGAAGGCAGATCAATAAATAGACGAACGAGAATTATTATTCTCCCGAAGCTGAACCAGTTTTACGACTTGTTAGCTCCGACCAACCTGCCTGATTAATAATATACTAATCCCATAAGAAGGAAAGGGCTTTGATTAATTTCGAAGCCCTTTCTTATTTTTTACGCTCAGGTCAAATGAAGGTTGACAAATAATAAAAGGCAAAACTTACCATTAAAAATAATCCCAGATAAGACAACATCAAGAGCCACTTACTCGGTCGGAATGCTTTGTCGACTATTGGACTTTGGATGGCACGTAAATTTAAGAAGGCCAAAATCGGTGCAGTTAAAAAAGATAGAATGGTCGCCAATTCGAGAATCTTTATCATACTTGCTGCGGAAAAATAAAAAAGTAGAAATCCGCCTAGCCCAACCATTATCAAACAAATCCGATAGCTGGTTTGAAGAAATTGTAGTTGCGAGATATCATCATTGATGGTGTCATATTTTAATGCTCTATACCCTCTTATAAAACAACGAGGAAAAGCGTCCAGCACAGTTATTAAGGTCCCATAGATGGTACCAAAAGCTGCAATCGCGAGAAAAGGATAAACCCATGAGCCAAGATTTGCAGTGAAAATCGAAAGAAGTTTGTTAGAAAATTGTGTGGCGTTACCTTCCAATATTTCTCCTGAACCAAAAACCGTGTATGCGCCAATGGTCATAAAAATAAGCGCAATTATACTGGTAAAAAGATAACCTAAATTAAAATCAAATAAACGCTGTTTGAAATTAGGTTCATAATCCTCAGTCTTCATCTTCTCCACCATCCAAATACTATTCATGGTAGATGCTTCCATCCCAGCAGGCATCCACCCAAGCAAACTAATTAACAACGTTAACCCTGCGCCATCCAATAAAGATGGAGCGGTAAATCCCTCGACTTGCTCAACCGGACCATTTACCAGCACTGCCCCAAAGGCAACTAAGATGGTGACTAAAAGTATTGCTGAAATCAACTTTACGAAATAATCAAGTCCACGATACCCTCCCATTAAAAGTAAGGTGATTGATGATAAAAGTATAAGCCCTGTAAGTAAAGGTGGCTTAATCCAAGTGATTCCAAACATGGTTGACATGAGACCTGCACTCACAGCAGCAACAGCTCCAGTTACTGCAAACATGTTTACAAAAATAATGGCTAAGAAAAGTAGGATCGCCCAAGTCCCTTGGTCTTTATATCCTTTGACAAGACTATGCTTTGTAGCTGCAGCATATCTCGAACCAAATTGATAAAAGGGATATTTAATGATGAGCGCCGCAAGAATGATCCAAAAGAAAATCATTCCATGATTGGCCCCAGCTCGAGTAGATAAAACCAAATGAGAAGTACCGATGGCTGCACTTGCAAAGAGTAAACCTGGACCAATTGATTTTAAAACTTGCCGAAAGGATCTACTTTGGGAATTCATTTAATAATTTATGCATTAGCTTAAAAGCAAAATACATAAAATCAACGACGAATTTTAAAAGACTAGGCTAAGACCTCTTGGACAAAGTTCTCTGCAAATTCCTTAATCTCACCTCGAGTGGTCCGAAATGCTTGGACAATTTCTTTAGCGGTTCCTGTTCCGTGCGATGGATCAGAAAAAGAATGATGAACTACTTTTTTTGCATTAGGGAAAACCGGACATACTTCCTTGGCGTGGTCACAGACGGTAATCACATAGTCAAAGGTAACATCGGAATATTCATCCACATGATTGGAGGTATGTTCGTGAATTAAGATTCCTTCTTCCGTCATAATTCCGACCGCAAATGGATTTAATCCATGGGTTTCAACACCTGCACTATAAACATTGAGTTTACCCTCCCCCATCGAATTCAAAAAACCGTGCATCATCTGAGATCTACAAGAGTTCCCAGTACACAAGACCAAAATATTCATAAAAGTTTAGCTTTTTACTTATCAACGATTTCAAACCAAATATGTTCGTCCCTACTATCATCATCGAAATAATCAATGGTAATCTCTTCACCTGGATTGATGGTACGATCCGCTTCAATGATTACTTCTTTCTCTTCGAAAGAAAGTATCACCTTTGCATTAGGCGTATTGGAGTGATTATATAATGAGCCTAAACCTAATAAAATGACTGCCTCCTTCTGATCCTTACCCCACCGAAAGTAATAATCATGCAGTGCAGTTTTATGGATGGTTTCGACTTGTTCTTCAGGAATTACAATTACTGGGCAAACCTCAATGGTAGAACCTTCTGGTATAGAGCCAGCCGTATAAACTCCTCTGCCTTTGGCTTCAGTATTTAATAGATAAAGACCGGGTATTTGATTCATTCGTAGATTTAAAAATACAGCAATTCCAGACTGCAAATTACGATTATATTCATTGACGTGAGCTATTTAATTCTCACTTTGATTCATGAAAATTAAATTATGGGTGATAGTAGTTAACCATGCCACCTATGATACACGTGAAGTGAACCGATTGGATGAATGATGGAGTCATCTATGTTATGATGCATATATGGTTTTAGTTATTATCCTTTTTCGACTTATCCTTAATGCCTAGCTTTTCATTTATCTTCCTCTTTTTTTCTTCCGCTATTTTTCCTTCCTCCTCCCAAGTCTTTTTAATTTCATTCTTAGTATCTCTCCATATATCCTTGAGTGAGGATTTAATCTCTGCATTTTTTTCTTTCATTTCCTCTTTCCTTTTTTGATGCTCCTCATTTCTCTTTATTCTTTCTCTATCGCTAGGATTAATGTTGGCTTTTTCCTTCCCGAAGTTATTCCAATGAATTTCATTAAGGTCCCTTCCTTTCCAGCTAGTGGTTTCAACATCAATGGGATAGTAACCTTCTAAGGGTATGGCATCAAATTTTTTAAGTTCGGACTCAAGTTTAATCCACTCATTACTGTTAATTCGTGAAAAACTTTCTTTAATCAAAGTTTCATCTTTCGTTGCGCAAACAATGGGTTGAGGTATGTAATAATTCCAATGATCATACTTGTGCGTATTTTGAAATCCTCCCGCCACAGCCAGTCTCTGTCCTTTAATATTGTATTTACTAGGCATGGTTATGCTCATTACTCTTACGATTGGAAATTTTCCAAACCCTAAGGACATATCTGTCAAGGCAGCTATTTTAGAATTCTCTGGATCAATTACAATTGCTGGACCAACATCCCCAGCTTGGTAACCGTTTCTAACCGCAAATAACTTAAAGAGGTTGTAGGCAACGTAAACTGCAAGCGGGATAAAAATAATCCAATGTAAGATCATCCCTAAGAGAAATAAAACGCTAGTTATTCCTGTTCGTTTTACTACTTTATTCTTGTGCAACATTAGATAATGTATGAAATCAAATTTCACATTTGCCTGTCTGGTTGCTCTTGCTTTGTGATCAATTAAGCCAAAATGTTTATGTTGCTTATTTATGTTTATTTCTCCTGTGGCATAATTGATGTAAACTGTTGTTTTATCTTCTTGATTTAGTTTTCCTTTTAGATTTGGTATCCTTGAATAAATGTATTCCTCTGAGACTTCATACAACTCACTGATTGGATTTTCTTCGATTGTCCAAATTTGATCATTTGAAGCACCATACCAATCTCCTTGGTATTTGAACATATGGTTTAAAGCTCCACCTTCGTAGACTTCTTTAGTAATATTTATTTTCATCGCATTTTATTTATTGATAAAAATTATTGACCCTGATTCTTACATCGAGAAATGACCGAGTATTTACTTCTGACACTAAAAGGTTTGCGATTATTGCAATTGAGAATCCACCCAACAATGAACTGATTACCAATGTTTGATCAGCAAGCTTATTCCAATATTCGAATGAAATTTCAATCATTACTCTTTCAGATATTTATTTAATATACTTCAACAATCATTTCAATTTCTACGCATATATTTCTGGGCAAAGAACCCATGCCGACTGCAGCGCGTGCATGCTTCCCTTTATCCCCAAATACTTCGACTAGTAGATCAGAGAAGCCGTTGATCACTTCAGGTTGATTTGCAAAATCTGGGACTGCATTAACCATTCCCGTTACTTTAAGAATTCTCTTTACTTTATTCAGATCTCCGAGGTGATCTTTGAGAACTGCGATTTGATTTATAGCCGTGAGCTTAGCTGCTGCATATCCTTGCTCTTGTGTTAGATCTGCACCGATCTTACCGGTAATATAAGTCCCGTCTGCTTTACGCGGACCTTTACCGGCTAAGAAAAGTAGTTTTCCTGCCTGAGTGATGTTCACGTAATTTGCTTGAGGCGGAGAGACATTTGGAAGTTCAATACCTAAGTCTTTTAACTTTTGATCAAAGTCAATGGTGCTTATTTGTGCTTTAAGGACTGGAACATCCGACGAATTATTACATGAAAAAAGTAATAAACTGAATATTAAAATATTGAAAATTCTCATGTAGGTATATTTTAGAGTAGAAGGTTGCTCCCTCCTTTAATCACTTCAATATACTACTTTCTAAGATTTAGTTCCTAAAGCATCACTGCAACTCCCAGTTGTGCATTTCGATTAAATTGATCTGTCTGGCCTACTTGATTTCCATTCTCATCTGTAAATCTTATTTCGTTGACACCAATAATCCCTAAATCATATCGACAGAAAATCTGCCATTGATCTAACAAAATTTTTATGTTTCCAGTCACTCCTAAATCGAAGGGATCCATCAAATCTATCCTCATCGAACTCTGGCCTGGAATCCATTGAAATTCCAAAATATTATAACCAACCTTCATTCCTAAGCCAGCCCTTAATGGTCCGATAACTCGAGCATCAAACTCAGGCATAAATTCTAAATAGTGATAAGCATATCTACTTAACAATTGGTCGTCTGATTCTTCATTATGTCCCTTGACACTATACATTAAATTTAATGGAAATTTTATCCGTTTACTTAGCACCACTTCTGGGACAATGCCAATTGATATTCCTGTTCTTGCGGAAGTTTGGACAAAAGAATCCCCTCCTAAGGATACATCTGAATAATTTAAGGCTGCCATCATCCCAAAGTTTAACTCCGTTTGTGCAAAACTTAAATAGGGAAGAAATAAAGTAAGGACTAAATAAAAGGAAGCTCTCATGATTTTACGTCTGTTGTTGTTTTAAAAACGTAAAAAAGAGATGCGTATTATATAAATTAAAAATCGAGTAAGAGATTTTATCTATTCATCATCTTCTTCATCATAGTCAGGAAAGAATTGCAAAAAGAAACCTCCACCTCCTGCACCACATAGCTTTAATGCATGATCTCCTGTTTCAAATCCTTTGTCCCAAGTCTCTTGGACATCTACGGGTATAAATTCTTCCATCCATTCACGTTGAAGCACTGAAAGACGGTCTATCAATTCGTAGTCTACATAATCATTTGCCGAAAGGCGATTAATGATCTGATTATTTAACTCCGTCATATAATCCATGGCATCAGAAAAATTAGACTTCGTCATCTTCTGCTTGTAAAGATTTACAAGTCTATTGGTTGAACGAGCGGTGTTAGAATCAAAAAGATCATATTCAGGTATAAGTTCTTCATCCCAGTCAAACTCTTCTGTTTTACCATCATGTAGAATGTAGGACTTGTTATTAAAACAAACCAAAGGATCTAGTCCACTACTCTTTCCATGAAAAAAAGCTTCCATTTCACCTAAAAACTCTCTGGTCGGCTCTTTATCTGACTTTTTAGCTAGATCATAGGTAGCCGCAACCAGGGCCCCGGAACTGCCACAACCGTAACCCATTGGGATATTAGACTCAAAAGTGAGCTGATTACTCATCTTTTTAATCAAATCATTGTCTAAATCTAAGTTTTGTTGATGCAGCCAGTCGAAATAAGCCTTCACTTGAAGGTCATAACCTTCTACAAACTTGCCAGAATATTCAGGAATGGGTATTGCCAATGCTTTTGAACCATGCAAAATGGTGTATTCTCCAAATAAGAGAATCTTACCTGAAAAGGATCTATAAGGAGCCAAGGATATTAGGTTTATTGAATTTTAAAACAAACATTTCTGTCTGTACGCGGTTTATTATTAATAAGAAAAATACAGTCGATAGCTTTGATAATTGAAAATAGGAAAAAATGAGTTATTGCCAAAGCGCTTTGCTTGTGAAATCTTCAATTAATATTTAGCTTTGCAGCTTAATTAACACAATAACAAAACAGCTATTTAATGGCAACAAAGGCAAAAAGTACTAAGAAATACTGGGGAATGTTCTTGATTTCTCTCGTAGCCACCATCGCTTTTTTAATCATTTTACCGGAATGGTTTTGGGTAACCTTACCATTTTTATTTACTTCCCTTGTGTACGCTTTTGACTGGGCATAGGACCTCTAACTAAATTCAGTGCAGGCACTTCAGGGATTAATAGATACATATAAGAATTCTAAACATGTAAAAGCACTCCTGTCTGCCTTCAGCAATAATAATCTAGCGCGGGTCAAGGTAGAAGGAGGTGTTGATGCATTTGAAAGTTTCCTTCTTGCTGGATTAAATGAGCACAAAAATTTCTCCCATATATTTATTGCCGGCAGCAAGGAACAAGCAGCCTATATTCTAAATACGCTGGAATCCTTGATTCAAAATCAAGCCATCTTGTTTTTTCCAGATTCATTCAAAAGACCTGGTAATTATGAAGAGCTCGATCGGAACAATATTCTCATCCGGACAGAGGCCATCAATAAAATATCCAATAAGCTTCAATCCCACGAAGTAATGCTAACCTATCCAGAGGCATTGTTTGAAAAGGTTGTTGATCCTGCAATTATCAATAAAAGAAAAATCAGCATTAGTAGTGGGGAGAACGTTGATGTTGATACCATCATTGAGCTGCTCATCGAATATGGATTTGAACGGGTAGATTTTGTTTATGATCCAGGCCACTTCTCAATTAGAGGTGGAATTGTAGACATCTTTTCTTATGGCAATGAATGGCCGTACCGGGTAGAATTATTTGATGAGGAGGTGGAGAGTATACGAACCTTTAACCCAACCACACAACTTTCACTCCGCTCGATTCAGAAGATTAGCATCATTCCTGACATCAATCGAGAGTATAGTTCAGACGATAAAATTTCTGTTTTTGAAACCTTTGATGATAATACGGTCATCTGGATTCAAGATTCTGATTTACTTATTGACAAAATCCAGACTTGCCATGATAAGGCCGAGCAATGGTCAAGTCAATTACAGCTGGAGACCAGTGACGAAATGCTATTTCAAATTCTGAAGGAAAGAGCTTTCATAAAGCCAGACAAAATTATTGCAGAAATTGAGCCTTACAGAATGGTATTCATCGATCGTATGCCAGCTGGATTAAAGGCTGATGTTGTGCTCAGGGCAAATGTAGTTCCTCAACCAAGTTTTAATAAAAATTTCAATCTTTTAATTGAAGATTTAAATGGCAACGAAGAGAAAGGAATTGAGAACTTTATTTTTACAGATAATGCACGGCAGGTTGAACGATTTTACAACATATTCGAAGACTTGAAAGCGGAGGTAAAGTTTCAGCCAATTGCTATAGACATTCACAGTGGGTTCATTGATCGGGATTGTAATATTGCTTGTTACACGGACCATCAAATATTTGAACGGTTTCACCGATACCGATTAAGAAAAGGATTTACTAAGGAACAAGCAATGAACCTTAAAATGATCCGTGAATTACAAGCAGGTGATTATGTCGTTCACATCGATCACGGCGTTGGAAAATACTCAGGACTGGAAAAGATTGACATTAACGGCCATACACAAGAATCTCTCCGACTAATATATCAAAACAACGATCTACTCTATGTGAGCATCAACTCACTACATAAGATTTCAAAGTATGTGGGTAAGGATGGTACACCACCTAGAGTTAATAAAATTGGTGGGGATGCGTGGAAAACACTGAAAAGAAAGACTAAGAAAAAAGTAAAAGACATTGCCAAAGATTTAATAAAGCTATACGCCAAGAGGAAGGCTAGTAAAGGTGTCGCTTTTCCTCCAGATGGATATTTACAAAATGAGTTGGAAGCCTCTTTTATTTTTGAAGATACCCCAGATCAATACGAAGCGACGATTAAGACCAAAGAAGACATGATGAAAGAACATCCGATGGATCGATTGATCTGCGGTGATGTTGGTTTTGGGAAAACAGAAATTGCGGTTCGAGCTGCATTTAAAGCTGTAGTAGCAGGCAAGCAGGTTGCAATCTTAGTTCCGACGACAATACTTGCGCTTCAACATCATAAAACCTTCAATGGTCGATTAGAGAATTTTGGCGTTACTGTTGACTATATCAATCGATTCCGAACAGCGAAAGAAAAGAAAGAAATCATCCAAAAATTGAAGGATGGTAAAATTGACATTATCATAGGGACTCATGCCATTTTAAACAAAGACATGGGCTTCAAAGATCTCGGACTTTTAGTCATAGATGAAGAACAAAAATTCGGCGTAAGTGCAAAGGAAAGATTGAGAAACCTGAAGGTCAATGTTGATACCTTAACATTGACAGCAACACCGATACCACGTACGTTGCAATTCTCTTTGATGGCTGCGAGAGACTTATCAATTATTAAAACTCCACCGCCAAACCGTCAACCCATTTACACGGAGCGAAGAGTATTCAGCGAAAACACAATTAAAGAATCCATCTATTACGAGGTTGATAGAGGCGGTCAAGTATTTTTTGTACACAATCGAGTAAAATCACTGCCAGAGATGATGGTGATGGTACGAAAAATCTGTCCTGATGTTTCTGTCCGAATGGCCCATGGGCAAATGGATCCAAAACAATTGGAGAAAAGTTTGCTTGACTTCATCAATGGAGAGTATGATGTATTGTTATGCACCAATATTATTGAAACAGGTTTGGACATTGCTAATGCTAATACGATCATCATCAATAATGCGCATCACTTTGGCATGAGCGATCTTCATCAATTAAGAGGTCGTGTGGGAAGATCTAATCGAAAGGCCTTTTGTTATTTGTTCGCTCCACCACTTTCGACCCTGACGGGTGATGCAAGAAAGAGATTAAAGACCTTAGAAGATTTCTCAGAACTAGGAAGTGGTTTCCATATTGCGATGCGTGATTTAGATATAAGAGGGGCTGGAAATTTATTGGGCGGAGAACAATCGGGATTTATTTCTGACATTGGATATCAGACCTATCAGAAGATCTTGGAGGAGGCCGTGCATGAATTGAAAGAGACTGAGTTTAAAGAGTTATTTGAGGAGGTACCAGAAAGCGAGAAAAAGTTTGTTCAAGATGTTGATATAGATACGGATATTGAAATGATGATGCCCGATGATTATATTTCAAACATCCAAGAGCGGTTAAATTTATACACGGAACTTGATAGCATAGAGAAGGAGGAAGACATCACTGAATTCCGTAAAAAATTAAAAGATAGATTTGGGCAACCGCCACCGCAAGCAGAGGAATTATTCAACGGACTTAGACTTCGATGGATCTGTAGGCGAATGGGATTTGAGAAATTGAGCCTCAAGAAAAAGAAGTTGAGATGCTATTTTGTGAGAAATCCTCAATCAACTTTTTACCAATCGGAAACTTTTCAGCGATTTATGGCATTTATGAATGAGGAAGGTTCAAGTTTAGATTTACATCTGAAGCAATCAAATACTGCCTTGATTTTAATAAAGGACCAAGTTAAGAATTTAAAAACGGCAAGAATTGTACTTGAACGAATCCAAGAATCTATTAATAAATTAGATGAATCCGTTCAATAACCCTCAGATATTTTCTGCTGACCTAAACTCAGTCAGTGATTTAGAGTTTGAACCATTAGAAAATTCCTATCGTTCCGTCCTTTATATAGGCAACACCATTTTCTTTGCCATAACAGGTACTGTTGCTCTTAGCATTTACTTTTCAGTCAAAGATGAGCTGCCATACTTTATTCAAGTTGCAGCAGCGGTTTTGTTCTTCACACTTTTAATCTTTAGTTTTTTATCCATTCATTTTGGTTTCAAAAATAAAGCCTTTGCTGTAAGACAACAAGACATCTTTTTTCAAACTGGATGGCTGTGGAAATCTAAAACGGTTATTCCATTCAAACGAATACAACACAGTGAAGTGAGCCAAGGTCCTATTGATCGGATGTTTAATTTGGGAAAGCTTAGGGTATTTACTGCTGGAGGATCAGGGAGTGATTTAACCATTCCTGGATTAAGTTTTATTAAGGCCAATCAATTGAAAGATTTTATTATTTCTGAAATAACCACAGGTAAAGTGAGTTATGAAGAAGAATGATTTAGATTTTTCAATTCCCAAACGGCAATCTCAAGCGGCCATCTACCTCATCATTTATAATAGGTTTAGAAACGTTATTTCTCGATTTTGGCCCTTCTTACTTATTGCACTTTTCACCGGAGATCTTAGCTTCAAAAATCCAGATGGGTTTACGATGTTTATTTTTGGTCTTACTCTGTTAACGGGAGTTTTCGGAATCATTGCTTACTTCCGATATTACTTCTGGATTGAGGGTAATCAATTGATGATTAAAAAGGGAGTTTTAAATCATGCGCTTACGCAAATACCATTTGATCGAATACAGACCATAGATTTCGAACAAAATTTAATTCACCAGTTTTTTAATGTGGTAGGATTGAAGATTGAAACTGCTGGTTCGACTCAGTCGGAAATAAAAATGCAAGCCTTACAGAAAGAAGAAGCGGAGGCCCTTCGAGATTTCATTTTATCACAAAAGGTAACAGCTGCACCAACAGAGGAGGAAGCAATTGAACTTAAAAATCAAGACACGCAACTAATATATAAAATTGATTTCCCCATACTACTTAAGATTGGACTAACAGAAAACCACATCCGATCTGGTTTTGTAATATTATTTGCCATCTTTTGGTTTGTTGATAACATTCAAGAGGCAGGCTATGATTTCAGCGAGGTAGGTGATGAATACTACAATAGAATTTTAGGATCAATTTTTCTCATTGGTGGACTGACTATTTTATTTATTCTGATTTCAATGATGATATCCGTTGGTCGGATATTTTTAAGATATTTTGACTTACGACTCCTAAGAAGCTACAATGGATTTAAGGTTATCAATGGGTTATTTAACCGAAAAGAGGTGGCAGCTTTAGATACAAAAATTCAGATTCTGTCATGGAAGCAAAACATGATACAACGCTGGCTAGGTTTCCATGATTTACAATTGAAGCAAGCAAGCAGTGCACAATTAAGCACAAAAAAGTCCATTGTAGTTCCAGGCGTCAATACAACGGATATTGAGAAGGTAAAAGAATTATTGTTTCCAGAACGAGATGAAGATTCTGTTGAGTATTATGGTGTAAGTTCTCATTTTTTATGGAGACCAATCTTAATTATGAGTATCATTATAATTCCTTTGATTGTTTTCATGATCATTCAACAGGCATATCCTACCCTAGCCTTTTTGGTTATATTTTATATTGGTTTTATTATCCAACGGAAAAAGAAATTCAAGAAAACATATTTCGGATTAAATGATCAAGGGCTTTTTGTTCGCGGCGGTGTTTTTGGGCATAGTCGATGGATGACCATGCACTACAAAATACAATCAACAGAGATAAAACAAACTCCATTTCAATACAGAAAGGATTTAGCTGATTTCATTGTACACACAGCAAGTGGATCAAGAGGGATACCTTATATTAAATTATCGGAAGCAGAATATCTTCAGGACTATCTAACTTATAAGATTGAAATCTCACAAAAGGAGTGGATGTAAAAACCTTCACAAGGAAACATGCAAATGATCTGCAGTTCCTCCATGCCTGAGGGTTTTAAATCCCATGGTTTTAAAATAGAAATTTAAAAATTG
This sequence comes from Saprospiraceae bacterium, assembly GCA_020627785.1. Lineage (GTDB taxonomy): Bacteria > Bacteroidota > Bacteroidia > Chitinophagales > Saprospiraceae > JAHDBF01. The sequence continues at coordinate 31,765 of JAHDGF010000021.1, read as the reverse complement.
GTTTCTCAATTCACTTCGATTTAAAGTTCGCAGATCGACCGCGTGGACATAACCATCTTTTTGTTTGTAATGTTTCGAATTTTTATTTTCAGATAACCCCATTGAGGCATAATCAGCACTTTTTCTCTCGGCATCTGTGACGATCAATTTTTTATCAAAATGAACAAGTGTACTAATTCCTAATCGGAGTATGGGATGAAGTTCCTTGAATTCTTGAGATACTCTGGTGGTTTTGGCATTTTCTGCTGAGAAAAAGAAAATGCCATGAAAGAGATAAATGCCTACAATTAAGAAGGCCATCCAAGCACGTCTTTTGACGGTATCAAAAGATCCAAACCTACCAGCCATACGACCGTAAAAGAAACTAAAATAGACGAAAAGAACCAAGGCTGTCATTCCAGCACCAACGACTAAAGCTGGATATGCCGAAAGTCCTTTTTCTTCCATCACGAGCATACTTCCCCTGACTAATAGAATAAAAGGCAAGGTGATTAGTAGAATAAATTTTAGAAAATGGTAAAGTAAGGAAAACATGGTTTAGAATTCGCTGCTAAAAATTTGCGTAAGCGAAAATAGGCAAAGAATTCTAACCGCCACCAAAAATTCTTTCCCACCAAGATAGTGGTTCTTCTTCAGCCGGTTCTGGCTCGGGAGGATTAGGGTCAGAATTATCAAAGTTACCACCTGGACCATCAGACATAATTTCATTCAATATGTCTCGAACCTCTTCATTGTTTTCGTATTGATCAGCTGCCTCTTCATAGAGATCACTTCTTACAAGAATTAAATCAGAGATAAAAAGACTCTCAATCTGACGTTCTTGATCAGGAGTTATATCAGCTAAATCTTCTGGGAGATCTGCAATAATATTATCAATTTGATCCGCTAAATGGATTTGATTTCCAACAAGGTTTTCAGGATCATAACCCAATTCTCCTAGGATAATTTTTTTGTAATCAGCTAAGGTTGTAGAAGCTGCCAAAGCTGCTACTGTAGTTTCCATTTCATCAAAGTACCTATTATCCACATCATAGGCTCTGACTTCTGTTGTGAATGAGGTAATAGCTCTTCTGGCATCTCCTGTCTGTCCATCTAAGAAAATGTCATTGTTGTCTGCATTTAGGGCGTGATTCACTTCATGAACCATCACCACAGTACCTTGATCATCTCTCATCAATATATTTCCATTCCCCACGTAAAAGCCACCGGCATTTCTGCTGGTAATTAAAATTCGATCTTCAGGAGGTACAAAAAGTGCTACTTGAGATGTCGGATCAAAGTTACGATCAAAGGCTATTGCTTCACCCAACGGCACTTCTAATTCCGTAAAGGTGTACATGTTTACATCACCTTCAACAATTCTATCTACTGAATTTCTGATGCCTTCACTTTCATTTCTGGACATACCGAGAAGTACATCTTGCATATATGGTTCAGTAACCCCAGAATTGAATAAAGATTCTCTCAGTTCTATTTCTTCAAGTATAGACTCTCGCAAGTCAGACTCAAATGGAGGTATGGACTCGAAATTACTTTCTAGCTCTTCTAACTTTGATTCATATATGTTTTGAAACTCAGATTCAAGGTTGATCTTTTCGTTTTCAATCTGATCATCAATGCTTGCAATTTTCGAATCTATTTCTGTAAGGATTCTAACGGTCTCTGCTGTAACCTCTTCAGTTACTAAACCATCCATCGAAGCTTGAATGTAATTATTTATGAGATCGTTGCGTTCCGAGACAAGAGGTAATTGGGAGATCTCGAGTTCTCTGATTTCAAGATTTATTCTTTGGGCATCACCACGAAGCCCGGGTCTGCCAAATGTGACAGAGCCATCGGTTGCGATGTGATCGTGACCTTCACCAGCATAATAATTTGTATTGCCTCCCAGCTTTACGATAAGGCTCTTGGCCTTTTCTACGTGCTCAGACGCTACACCTAACAGAGATATAAATTCCGCCATACTACTCTTGAATTACATCAAAATTACCGTAAACTAGGCTAAAATAAAAGCAGTAGCCTACTGTTTCCAGTCTAATTCCAAAACACCCCTTAAGTACTACTTATCTAGAAAAATGGACAACATAGCCCTAATTAAACTCTTTTACCTCCAGTTTCCCATTGTTATCAATGAGAATATTGTAATAATATGGTTTATTCCTCGAGAAATCCATGGCCCAGAATTGGAACCTACGAGCATCAGTAGTCATAGTGTCTCGCGGTTTTGTCCAATTTCTATTTTCAAAATTCTTCCGATATCTGTGAGCCATCTGTTCTGTATCGATGATTTTTGCATCCTTCTGTTGACCAATTTTCAGAAATAGCTCTGAAAATTTGATGATGTCGCAATCTTCTAAGTCACCAGAATCATGTAAATCCTTGATAAGGTTTGGAAAGAATTCTCGTTTATGGGTAGGGAACACTTGATTATCTTTTACCATAAATATGGCCCGACCTATTGGAGGTGTATTTTCAGGATAAACATAAAAAGTCTTATAATTCTTGAATTCAAACTTTTCTTGCTCGCTGATACGTGCATTTTCAAATCGTGGAATATCCACTAGGTATTTTTCTAAGGTTTTCATTTCATTATTATCGATGCTCTGAGGGCAAGCGGTGATGATTAATGATAATATTAAATAGATCTTGCTCATCCTAGTCTAAATTAGTATTTCTTTTGTTAGTGAGTAAGCTAAAAAATGAAAATTTGGTTACTCTTCTGCAGATTATGGAAGTAGATATTTTACTTTTGTTGCCCTAGAATATGAGTTTACTACAAGAAATAGAAAAAAGAAAAACCTTTGGCATCATCAGCCATCCGGATGCTGGAAAAACAACCCTAACTGAAAAATTGCTGCTTTTTGGAGGTGCAATTCAGGTCGCTGGAGCTGTTAAATCCAATAAAATCAAGAAACATGCGACTTCAGATTTCATGGAAATTGAAAAACAACGTGGAATTTCTGTAGCAACATCTGTGATGGCTTTTAACTACCGTGAAAAGCAAATCAACATACTAGATACTCCTGGTCACAAAGATTTTGCAGAGGATACTTATCGAACCCTCACAGCGGTAGACAGTGCTATTGTTGTCATAGATGTGGCAAAAGGTGTAGAGGAGCAGACAGAAAAGCTTGTAGGTGTATGTAAAACACGAAATACACCAATGATTGTGTTTATAAACAAGCTAGATAGAGAAGGAAAAGATGGATTTGATCTATTGGATGAAGTGGAGCAAAAATTAAAAATGAAAGCCATTCCTTTATCCTGGCCTGTCGGAATGGGTTCTGATTTTAAGGGAGTTTATAATTTATATGAGAAAAAATTAGTCTTGTTTATGCCTCATAGTAAGCAAGCGAGTGAAGATGTCATTGAAATAGAAGATCTAAGTGATCCAATATTAGAAGAAAAAGTTGGGGAAAGGCTAGCTGGGGAATTACGAGATGAAGTACAGATGATCGAAGAAGTTTATCCACCCTTTGATCGCCAAGCTTATTTAGATGGCCAATTAAACCCAGTTTTCTTTGGCAGTGCAGTGAATAATTTTGGGGTAAAAGAGTTGCTGGATTGTTTTGTAGATATTGCTCCTGGTCCATTAGCCAGAATTACTGAGGAAAGAACTGTAGAGGCTTCAGAGCCTGTATTTAGTGGTTTTATTTTTAAGATTCATGCCAATATGGATCCGAAACACAGAGACAGAATCGCCTTTTTGAGGGTATGTAGCGGTATTTTTAAACGAAATACTAACTACCTACATGTAAGACAGAACAAAAAGATCAAGTTTTCAAATCCTACCGCGTTTATGGCCTCAAAGAAAACGATCGTAGACGAGTCTTACCCTGGAGATATTGTGGGCTTATACGATACCGGTAATTTTAAAATTGGTGATGGATTAACAGAAGGAGAAAAATTACACTTTAAGGGAATTCCAAGTTTTTCACCAGAGCAATTTAGGTACATTGAAAATGGTGATCCAATGAAAACCAAACAATTGAATAAAGGAATTAGACAATTGATGGAAGAAGGTGTTGCCCAACTTTTCATAAAAGAGGATACGGGGCGAAAGATTGTTGGAACGGTAGGGGCTCTGCAATTTGATGTAATCCAATATAGGCTGGAACATGAATATGGCGCAAAATGCCTTTATGATCCTTTAAATATCCATCGTGCATGTTGGATTGATGCAGAAGATGCAACAGAAATGAAAGATTTTGTTTCTAGGCGGAAAGGAAATATTGCCAAAGATATAGAAGGCAATCTCGTATTTCTAGCGGAATCTAGATGGATGCTTCAATCGGCGAGAGAAAACCACCCTGCTATTAAGTTTTATTTCAGTAGTGAGATGAACGATGAAGAGCAGGTGCAATAAAAGTAGAAGAGGATAACAACTGAGCATTAGATTATTATACCAATCCTACGATTTATGGCATAAAAAAAAGGCCACCCAACCTAAATCGAATGACCCTCTCCTATTACGATTTTTATCACTTACCGCCCATTAGCTCATCCTGAAGTTTTTTAAGCTTGTCCCACTTTCCTGCCGCAGCCAATGAAGACTGTTCTGGCCATGAACCTGGATCATGCATTGTAAACCTAGGACCTGCATTCTTTAAAATCTCTTTTAAAGTTGAAATCTTAGCGGTTGATAATTTCTTGAAAGTAGAGATACCACCTTTATTGAGTAACTCTTGAATCTTAGGACCGATTCCTTCTATTTTAGTTAAATCGTCCTTCGAACCTTTTAATTTACTTACTGTAGAAGTTGTTGTACTTGAAGTTTTTCCTGTGACCTTAGTAGCTTTTCCAGTTACCTTAGTTCTAGTTCCAGGCTTAACTTCTCTTCTTTCAACAACTGTTTCTGTTCCTCTGGTCGTTTTTTCTCCAACAACTGTTTTGGATACTTCAACTTGCTTCATTCCCTTCATCATTTTAGCTAAAGATGCAAAATCAATTTGCTTAACAACTTCAACTTCCTTGATAATCTCTACAGGAACTTCCTTGATTACTTCTATTGTCTTTGGCTTAGCAGCATATTTAGTCTTTAACTCTTTATGTTCGAGTTCAAGCTTTTCATACTTTGCTTTCCATTTGTCTATGGCTTTCTGATCAACAACTTTCTGAATCACAGGAACCTTTTTAACAATAGTCTTTTCTTTGATTACAGGAACCTTTTTAACTACCTCTTTAATCTTGATGACTGGAACTTTTACTTCTTTAGTTACTTCCGTCAAAACTTCAATAGGTACTTCCTTAATCACTTGTACAGTCTTGATAACTTCAACAGGTACTTCCTTTACTATGTTCTTGATTACAATCTTTTCAACAACGACAGGAACCTCTTTAATTACCTGAACTTTTTTTATAGTGGCCTTTTCTTTTATTACGGCTACTTGCTGTGTTACGTTTGCAGTTTTTAAAGACTGCTTAGATGTAAGCTTAGTTTTAACAAGTTCGGAATAAATTGCTTCTACTTTCGGTACAGAAACCTTTGTTTTCTTTGAAAGTGAAGTAAAAAGCTGAGCTCGGTTCATTTCACCTTTCACCATTTTCATGGCAATCGGTTTTCTACTAATGACCTTTCTGCTTAAGATTTTGCCTTTACTTATTTTTTTTTTTTGAAGCAGTCTTTCTTTTCGAAGTTGCTTTACTTACTGTCTTTTTGGCTGCAGTTCTTTTTTTAGGAGCTGCTTTTTTTACAGTTTTCTTAGCAGTTGCTCTTTTTTTAGGAGCCGCTTTTTTTACTGTCTTCTTAGCCGTTGTCTTTTTAGCTGCAGTTCTTTTCTTAGGAGCTGCTTTTTTAGCTGTTGTCTTTTTAGCTGCAGTTCTTTTCTTAGGAGCTGCTTTTTTAGCCGTTGTCTTTTTAGCTGCAGTTCTTTTCTT
>JAHDGF010000021.1:0-25788 GCA_020627785.1 Saprospiraceae bacterium | reverse complement strand
TTTAGCTACAGTTCTTTTCTTTGGAGCTGCTTTTTTAGCTGTTGTCTTTTTAGCTGCAGTTCTTTTCTTAGGAGCTGCTTTTTTAGCCGTTGTCTTTTTAGCTACAGTTCTTTTCTTTGGAGCTGCTTTTTTAGCTGTTGTCTTTTTAGCTGCAGTTCTTTTCTTAGGAGCTGCTTTTTTTACTGTCTTTTTAGCTGTTGCTTTTTTGGCTGTAGCTCTTTTTTTAGGAGCTGCTTTTTTAGCCGTTGTTTTCTTAGCTGTTGCTTTCTTCTTAGGAGCTGCTTTTTTAGCCGTTGTCTTTTTAGTCGTAGCTTTTTTAGCAGCAGTTTTTTTAGCTGTAGCTCTTTTTTTAGGAGCCGCTTTTTTCTTTGCTGTCGTTTTTTTCATTTCAATTAATTAGTGTGTTCAAAGAATTTCACGTCAAATTTAAAATAAATATGTGAATATTTAATACATTATTAATTGAAAAACAAATTTTTACAAATAAGGATAAATCGTACTACGATTATTTACCTCCATCTAACTCGTCTTGGAGCACTTCCAGTTCTTTCCACTTTCCATCTGCTGCCAATTTTGATTGTCTTGGCCAACTTCCTGGATCGTGCATTTTATATCTAGGACCTGCTGCATCCAACATCTTTTTAATATCGTTTGGAGTACTTGCGGCTAAAGCTGCGAAAGTTTTTATTCCTCCATTATTTAAAATTTCAGCAATCTTTGGACCTATGCCTTCAATTTTAGTTAGATCATCTGGTTTAGCTGGTGCAGCTGGTTTACCTGAAGTAATATTTAATCCCCAGCTAACTAATTTTCCAGAATCGCGAGGCATGGTATCATTAATTTTCATTGACCATTTACCTTTTGCGCCTTCACCGATTAAATCTTTTAATTCTGAAGTGTAGGTTGTTTTGATCTGCTTACTACCTCCACCCATCTTAGATTGAAGGTTTACTGTTTTACCACTTGGAGAAGTAAGATCTAAAATTAGGTCACCTACAAAGCCATGTTCTACGTGTACCTTTGCTGATATTTCTTTTATGTTATCTCCTTGGTGGCAATATTGAACGCTTGTTAATTCCTCTTCATCAGTGATAAATATTTCTGACTTCTTAGAATTGGCTAACTTAAACCTTAGAGTCCAATCTTCTAATTTACCATTATCCCTTGCTCCAGAATCAATCACTTTAATCTTCCAATCACCTTTACTTTTCATTCCATTAAAGACATCAAACTTATCACCATGGAATAATTCCTTTACATTTTGACCTGGTTTTCTTGTTGGTCCGAAAACATTTACTGATTTACCGTTTGGTCCGTGTAATTCAATGCTAAGATCTCCGCTATACGGGTGTTTAATATTTACATCAAGTTCAACTGCCTTGATCGTCAAATCTCTTTGCATTTTAATACAATCCACTAGGCCATTCTTATCATTATCTGGAATGTCCTTTCTAATTACTCTTTGCTTGCTAAAAAACACTTACTTCGAATTTAAATTGTTAATAATAATTATTTACCGCCGTCTAGTTTGTCCTGTAGTTTCTTTAATGCATCCCATTTGCCATTCGCGGCAAGTCCAGCCTGTTTTGGCCATGAACCTGGATCATGCATTTGATATCTAGGACCTGCTTTTTCTAGAATCTTTGCGATGGAGCTTGCTTTAGTTATTGAAAGTCTTCTCCAAGTTTTAATCCCTGCATCATTCAATAGACCCTCAATTTTAGGACCTATTCCTTCAATTTTTTTCAAATCATCTTTTTTGGAGACTGGTTTGACAACTTTCTTTGCTTTTGTTACAGTTGGTTTAGCTTTTGCTTTTGATGTAGTTTTTGCTGCTACTTTAGATGCAGGCTTTACTGTAGTTTTTGAAGCCGCTTTTGCTGTAGATTTTGCGGCTGTTTTAGTTACTGTCTTTCTTAATGGTGTAGTTGTTTTCTTAACTTTCGGTTTGGCTGCACCTTTTACTTCTCTTGCTTTACCAATGCTTTCAGACTTACTGGTCACTTTAGCCTCACCTCTAGTTTTACTTACAACCTTTCCTGAAGTTCTTGAAACTTCAACAGTTTCCGCTTGCAGCATCATCTTTTGAAGCATATCCATATCAAATCCTTTGACCACTTCCACCTCTTTGATAATTTCTACAGGAACTTCTTTAATCACTTCAATTTCTTTGATTACTTCTACTTCTTTGATCACTTCCACCTCTTTGATCACTTCTACCGGCTTTTCTACAATTTTCTCAACTTCTTTTATCACCTCTACCTCTTTGATCACTTCTACCGGCTTCTCAACCTCTTTTACAACTTCAATTTCTTTGACCACTTCCACCATCACTTCCACAGGCTTTTCTACAATCTTTTCTACTTCTACAATCTTTTCTACTTCTTTAATTACTTCTACAGGTTTCTCTACAATCTTTTCTACTTCTTTGATTACTTCTATCTCCTTAATCACCTCGACTGGCTTCTCTACGATCTTTTCTACCTCCTTGATTACTTCTACCTCTTTAATTACTTCTACTTCCTGTACAACTTCAATTTCTTTGACTACCTCCACAGGCTTTTCTACAATCTTCTCTACTTCTTTAATTACTTCGACTGGCTTCTCTACGATCTTTTCTACTTCTTTGATTACTTCAATCTCCTTAATCACCTCGACTGGCTTCTCTACGATCTTTTCTACTTCTTTGATTACTTCCACCTCTTTAATCACCTCCACAGGCTTTTCTACCTCTACCTCATTTACAATTTCAATCTCTTTAATAACCTCAATTGGTTTCTCTACAATTTTTTCTATTTCTTTAATTACCTCTACCTCTTTAATTACCTCTACCTCTTTAATTACTTCAACCTCTTTGATAACCTCTACTGGTTTCTCTACAATCTTTTCTACTTCTTTGATTACTTCAACCTCTTTGATAACCTCTACTGGCTTTTCTACAATTCTTTCTACCTCTTTGATAACCTCGATCTCTTTGAGTATTTCAACTGGCTGTTCAATTACTTTTTCAATTTCTATCTCTTTAACAACCTCAACTTCTTTGATGACCTCAACTTCTTTGATGACTTCAATTTCTTTGATGACCTCAATCTCTGTAGGTTGTTCTTTTAATTTTGAAGCAAAGCTTGTTCTTTCTGTATTCCACCCACTCATTTGGGAAGACCATTGGCTTCGTTCACTTTCCCATCCAGAAGATAAATTGGACCAATCATTTTTTGAAGCAGCAAATTCTGCATCTAGATTTTCATATTTGACTAGATGAGTATCATAGTCAGACTTAAGATTGGTATATCGTTTTTTGTAATCGTTTAATTCGTTTACTGCAGCGTTGCTAGAATTTTTTGACCAGTATTTTCCTAGAAAATATCCGAAAATAACTGCGCCTATCATAAATATTAGAGGTAACCACAAAGCCCACATAATTAAAGTTTTAGTTGGTTAAAAATTTCTTTAAATAAGGAAGTAAGAAATGATTTATAAAATTATTTTCCAAAGGCAAATGAAGCTCCTCGAACTAGAGTACCGCCGTCTAAACAGTCAGATTCCCACTTCATTGGCTTGACACTTAATTGAGACGCAGAAACACCTCGCTGGGTCAACATTTTTTTCACATCATTTCCCCTCGCAATGCCTAAGTATACTAATTCTTTATTGCCATATGTCTCTTCTTCATCAAAATAGCCAAGAATGGTTAAATTTTCAGCCTTATTCTTTTTAAGAAATGCTGCCATTTTATCTAGCATTCCATTAACACTGGCAGAAGTTGCCTTATGCGTATCCTTAGATTTAGGAAAACTTATAAATCCATCTGCTTCAAATGAATTTCCTTTGTATTCAATGGACCATTCTCCTCCACAAGGTGATTGATCTCCATTGGAAGTATTGTCTACTAATTTGGTTTGACATAACCATACGCCTAAGATTATCCATAATATTGTTAATATCAATAGGATAAGTACAGATCTACTCATACTTTTTAATTAAATTTTAAAAAATTGTCTAGTTAGGAATGACTCCATAAAACAGGAAAAAATCAGAAAAAGGAAGGAGTTTTCGATTTGAATAAGTAAAATACTAAAAAATTTACTTATTCCAATCATCTCGGAGATTGATCCTTATTCCAAGATGATTTGTTGCTCCTGCAAGATTATAAAATCCGACGCCGTAATCGATTTGAAATCTCTTAATATGCATACCAAATCCTAGTGAAAATCCACCAAGACTAGTAAAACTCGACACCTTAAGTTCTTGTCTTCTTAGATGATTATAAGCAAATCTTAGATTAAATAATCCTCTTTTCCCAAAGAGAAATTCACCAGCAAACACAAAGTGTCTGAAAAAATTATCAACTTCTGATTTAAATCTATTCTCAGTTACAACTCCACCTAATATATCGGGCTGATTAATAGATTCAGGATCTATATATCTAATATTCCATTGATATAAGTGATGTCCAGTAATGCTATATCTGAATGGCAGGTGTTTTAATCTAAAGGAATATCCAATTTTTAAATCCAAAGGTAGCTTTCGATTTGTTTGATGAAGTGAACCAAAAGCCAAACCTACATTTTGAAGTGCAATTCCCAGATCCCAAGGTTTTCCAGGCACCTTATATTTTGCTCCAAGGTCAACACCCACTCCAAAACCGTTCTCAGAAGCGTAATTTGCGGTCAGAAACTTTAAGTTTGCTCCGATTTTTATTCTTTCATTGATTTTTTTTGACGCTCCTGCAAATATAGCTGCCTCACTGGCACTGAATTCTCCTATTTGATTTCCTATTTCATCTGCCTGAATAAAATTACCGAAACTTACGTATTGCAAGCCAACGTGAAAATGTAAATCAAGACTATCCGGTTGAAAACTATAATTCAACATACCTTCTTGAATGCCTGCCAAATGAAATTGATGATTAAAGGATATTTTATTATCCATTAGCGGATTGCTCAATGCTGGATTCTGGTTAACCAAACTCCCATCTCCATCTTCCACCATTATTAAACTTCCCCCTAAGGCTGTTTGACGAGCACTTCCTGGAGAGTTCAAAAACTCGAACACATTTATTCCTCCTAATTGAGAAAATAAAAACGTAGAATGAAGGCAAATAATAAAGAGGAAAGGCGATTTTTTCAAGACTTAGATAATTTTATTTTTTCAGGAGTAATGTCTCCTTTTTCTGGAGTCCAGATTGTCTGACATACGCCAAGACTGTCGCACATCATTTTTTTTATTAGGTCTCCCGCTTCATCATATTGTTTTAGAAGGCCAAATTCATTATCACCATTCAGGTAATTACCTTCCCACTGTACTTTACCATTGGAATAATATTCCTTAAAAGGTCCATTTTCTTCATTTTCCTTAAAAGTAACCTCCTCCATTAATTGACCAGATTCATCATACTTCATCAAGACTCCTTCTAAAACTCCTTTTTCATAGTTTGAGGATATTTGAATCTGACCATTTTCAAAGAATACTTTATAAGGTCCATCTAAGTTTCCATCCTTGTATACTTCTGTAATTTCTATCTGACCATTTGGAAAAAAAAGGTTTCGTTCACCGTCAAGTATTCCTCTTGAATAATTAGCACGTTCGTCTAATTGTCCTTCTTCTGAAAAATGTTCATAAAGGCCATGTTTTATCGATTCATTTTCAGAATAGCTATACTTCTCCTTAAGTTGACCATTTTCATAGAAACTTTTAAATTCACTTTTTTTACAAGCAAAAAGGGAAGCAATAAATATGAGTAATATGGATTTTCGCATGTGAGGTTTCTGTATTATATCAGAACCGAAAAGGAAGGGTATTTATTGCTCTAAATACTAGGGCCTTCGTTATTTTTCTCCTCTTCTTCTTTGGCAAGTTTGTTGTTCCGCCACCAAATAAATCCTCCAGTTGCCACTAAAAGATATGGTACAGAAAGCATATATAAAATACCAGTATTTAATCCCTTTCCTACAGTTCCGCCATGAGCTAAGTTACTCTCAGCTGCCATTCGACACATGGGGCACTGAGCATAGCTGTATTGGGTTATGAAGAGTAATGCAGAAACAAGAAAAAATAATATAAAAGTCTTATTAAACTTCATAATACAAAGATAGGATTTTATCTACAAGGTCTCAACATAAGGTATAGAATAGGTCCGGTCAACGCAACATATAACCAGATAGGATAAACCCATCTTACGAGTTTTTTATGTTTTTCAATCTGGTAACTTATCCCTCGAATAAAGGATATAAGTATGAATGGAAAAACAACTCCTGCAAGTACAATATGTGTATTTAATAATATAAAATAGACCGTACGTATTGTTCCTTGCTTACAATATAAGGTGGGTTCTGTCGACATGTGATAAAGAACATAAGAAACCAAAAAGAAGGCAGAAACAACCATTGCTGTTAAAATGGTGTTTTTGTGTGCATTTACATTTCCTGATTTTATAAAGTATAAAGCTAAAAGCAAGAGAAAAAAAGTAATCGTGTTTAAGGTAGAATGAATGGCTGGCAAAATAGAAGTATCAAAGCCTAAATCAATCTTAATAAAACCCATTACTGCTATTAATCCAATGACTATGACCGAGATAATATAGGCCAAAGGGACAAGTTTTTTTGCTAGTTCAGGATTTGATGTATACTGAGTCATTATTCTATAGGTTTTTTGATCTTAACATCACGTTCTGGTTTTTTAGGAACCAAAAGTGCTGTATGACTGACGAGATCAAGAATCGATTCTTCTGCAAAACTGTACTCATTTCTGACCATTAGTTCATTGTCAACTAACACCAATTTTGGAGACGGAGAAGAAGTGCCTTCTACAACAAAAAAATTATCGAACTCAAAGGAAGGTAGCGTAGGTAAATTCTTTCCATTCAAAAGAACTAATTGAAAATTATATGCAGATTTAAACTGTTTGAATAGTTTTTCAATAGTCTCATCATTCTTCTCATCTTCTCTGGAAATGATTAAAGATGTTGATCCTTTGCATGTAGTCAATAAATCTATATTAGTATTAATAGAGCCGGAACTTAGAGCGCTTTCTAAAGAGCCCTTTACCTCCATTGCAATCCTTGCTGTTCTGCGATATTCTAAGCCAGAATTTAAATAATACCAAGACAAGGCTGGGAAAATTACCAGCATTGAAATGACCGCTATAAATTTGAATATTTTGCCCATTATAAAAAAACTGCTACATATAAATATGTAACAGTTAAAGTTTTGTTTGGTTTAGTTGGAATCTCTATTGTTCTATTTCTTTCATTAACTCTCCCGTTGGTGTCGGAGTGATAAATGTTTCTATCGTTTGTTTGTTCTTATTTTCTATCAATGTACGTCTTTTATTCCAATCCGCACCTTCCCAGAAAAAGGCTATCACAGCCCAAACCAAAAGCAATGTAGGTAAAAGCACGGATTTAACCATACCCGGTACTTCATATTTCATATGCATGAATTCATACACAATGAGGTAAGCCTTTACCAAACTCATAAGAATCATAACTCCTGCCATAACCCAGACAGGGAATTCTAATCCTTCAATAATATATCCTTTACCCAACAATGCGAAAAGTACTTCGCAGATGGTAATAACAGCTAAAACAATAATCCAAAATGTGGCGCTTTTAACTGATTCTTCGTGTGTCATATGTCCCATACGAAAATGTTGTTTTTGCGTTTATTAAATCAAATAGAATACAAGGAAAACGAATACCCATACCAAATCTACAAAGTGCCAGTATAAGCCAATCTTTTCAACCATCTCATATCCATTCTTTCTCTTCACATATAGTCCGGTCATTACATTAATCATAATAACTAGTAAAAATGCAACTCCAGAAAGTACGTGAAATCCATGAAAGCCAGTGATAAAGAAAAACAGCGCTCCAAAAGCTTTTGGTCCAAAAGTTTCTGTTTTTATTGCTCCTTTATTTTCACCATCCGTCACTAAATATTTATGCAGAATAAATCCATCTTCAGTTACTACTGCATCAGGATAATCTCCAGGTGCTGTATAGTGAGAAGCATGACTATCTCCTGCATGTCCATCACCATGAGCTTCATCACCATGTGCATCATCTGCTCCATGACCATGACCTATTTTGTGTAATAAATAGGAGTGACCAATTTCGAATGTCTCCCCAGTAGGTTGACCATCTTTTAAATATACTCCAGCCTCCGTTGTTGTTCCAAACGGATTTTGTAGTATGGTCATGTTTTCTTTTTTAATAAGTGTCGTCCATTCCCATGCTTGGCATCCTAAGAAAACCAATCCTCCTAGGATTGTCCAGAACATCCAGAATACTATTCCTTTTTTATATTCTCGATGACCATCCTGTACTGCTCTAACCATAGTATATGAACTAAAAAGTAGCACGAAGGTCATGAAAGTTACAAAGTACAATGGCTTATCATGAATAATTCCATTCTCTCCCAAGCCAAAAATTCCAGGAATTCCTTCGAATACTTTATCTGGAATAGGCCAAGAGGGCATGGCAATTCTTAAAGTCCCGTAAGCAATCAAAAAACCTGCAAAAGTAAATGCATCGGACAATAAAAAGTACCACATCATCAATTTTCCATAACTGGCTTTGAAGGGTTGTTTTCCCCCGTCCCAAAGACCTTCTCCATCTTCATGATGCGTATCAGCATGTGTTAGCGTATCTGCCATAATCGATTAAATAAATAGTAAAAATGCAAATAAAAATATCCACAAAATATCTACGAAATGCCAGTACTGTAATACTAGCGAAAATCTAATTCTTCTTCTTTCTGTTGGCTTAAACTTTAAGGTAAAAGCATGTAATACAGCGACTATCATTGCACCAATCCCCCCTACTATATGCGCTGCGTGTAAGATCGTTATCAAATAGAAAAACGAGCCACTTGGATTTCCTTTTAGATCAATTCCTCCCTCAAATAAAGTAAACCAGCCTCTAAATTGCATAACTAAGAAGATGGACCCCAAGATTAAGGATAATATTAAAAGTAGTTTATAAGGTGCTTCATTTCCATTTTTGAATGAAGAATACGAAACATGTAAGGTTAAGCTACTTAAAAGTATAATACCAGTGCTAAAATAAAACTCTACAGGAATTAAAAACTCCAACCAATTTCCAGCCGCTTGTTTTACAATGTATGCGCTAGTTAAAGCGATGAACATCATTAAGATACTACCGAAAGAAACCCAAAGTGCAAAAACTTGAGGATGTATCCTACGTGTAGATTGATTGGTATTATTCAAAGCGATATCTGCCATTTAAAATATTAAATAAATTAATAGTATTAAAGGAAGATAGAAGAACGAACTGAACATCAAACCTCTAGCACTCTTTCTATCTTTTTTCTTTTGCAATTGTAGACAAAAAACAAAGTAAGCTAGATTTAAAATGGTTGAAAACACAAAAGCGACTAAACTTATCCTTGCATCACCCAACATTCCGAAAAGGCATACTGGAATCAATAAAAATGCATAAATCCCAGAATACATTCCGATATTATCATCAATCTTACCCTGTGTATTTATGGGTAGTAATTTATAGCCTGCTTTCTTATAATCTTCAAAGCTTAACCAACCAATGGCCCAAAAATGTGGGAATTGCCAAAGGAATTGAATTCCGAAAAGCGTTAAACCTAAAACTGATAAGCTTCCTTCAAAAGCAGTAGTTCCAATCAAGACGGGAAGTGCCCCAGGAATCGCTCCAACGGCAACTGAAATTGTAGAATATCTTTTCAGAGGTGTATAAACAAAGGCATAAAGTATCAAGGAAAGCGTTCCAAGAAAAGCTGTCAATGGATTAATCACTGCAAGACAGCCTATTCCAATAACCATGGATATACCTGCTAACAATACTGCCTCAGAAACCTTCATTCTGTTTGCTGCCAGAGGACGGTTTTTTGTCCGATCCATTAATGCGTCATATTCTCTTTCAAGAACCTGATTTAAAATATTTGCAGCAGCAGTAATAAGAAAACCACCAATAGTCAATAGGAGTAAAATATTCAGAGATAGTTGAGTTCCAGCCACAATCATGTAACCAAAAATAGAACTCATCAAAACCATCATTGACAGTTTGAATTTAGTCAAAGCTTTTATTTCACTCCACCAAGTAATAGGTAATGCCGTAGCAACCTTACTCATTGATTTATATGTTTCCGAGTTTTTCTGCATTATACATGAACATCTTCACCGGCTACCTCTCCTTCTTCCATTGGAATGTATTGCGGTACAAACTCTCTATCATCTTTATTGTAATCATAAGCCCATCTGTGAACTGTAGGAATTTTACCTTCCCAGTTTCCGTGAACTCCTCCGATCGGTGAGGACCACTCTAAAGTAGTAGCCCCCCAAGGGTTTCTTGTTGTTTGTACTTTTCCTTTAAAAATGCTGTAGAAGAAATTTACAATGAATAGCACTTGAAGTGCAAATACTATGATCGCTGCGACTGTAATGAATTGATTCATTTCACCGAAGTGTTTGAATGCATCAAATGTATCGAAGCTGTAATATCTTCTTGGAACTCCAGCCATTCCTATATAGTGCATTGGCCAGAAGATCGCATAAGCGCCTACCAACGTACCCCAGAAATGAATCTTTCCTAGCGTTTCATTCATAAATCTTCCAAACATTCTTGGATACCAATGATAAATTCCTGCAAACATTCCAAAGAAGGCCGCAATACCCATTACAATATGGAAGTGTGCCACAACGAAATAAGTATCATGCAACTGAATATCAATGGCAGAGTTACCTAGGAAAATTCCTGTTAGACCACCTGAGATAAACATTGAAACAAAACCTATTGCAAAAAGCATCGGTGTATTAAGCCGGAGATTTCCTCCGTATATTGTCGTAATCCAATTGAATACTTTAACGGCTGAAGGCACAGCAATTATCAAGGTAAATACCACAAAGAAGTTAGAGATGAAAGGATTTACTCCTGACATAAACATGTGGTGAGCCCAAACGATAAACGATAAAAATCCAATCGCTAATATTGAAAGAACCATTGCCTTGTATCCAAAAATTGGCTTTCTAGCATGTACAGAAAGTACTTCAGAAACAAGACCCATCGCAGGAAGAATAATAATGTATACTTCTGGGTGGCCTAAGAACCAAAATAAATGCTGGTACAATACAGGACTACCTCCAATTCTTTCCAATGCTTGTCCTTCAATAAAAATTTCACTTAAAAAGAAAGATGTTCCTAAGGCTCTATCAAAAGTTAACATGAAAAATCCTGAAGCTAACACCGGAAAAGAAAGTATTCCAAGGATTGCTGTAACAAAGAAAGCCCATATAGTCAAAGGCATTCTCCAAAGAGTCATCCCTTTTGTTCTTAAATTTAATACTGTGGTAACATAGTTTATACCTCCTAGTAATACTGAAACCACAAAGAGCACTAGACTAACTATCCATAAAGTCATACCTGTACCAGAACCTGTGGAGGCTTGTGGTAGTGCACTCAGCGGAGGATAGGCCGTCCAACCTCCTGAAAATGGACCTGTACTGATAAACAATGAATAGAACATCACTACACCAGCAAGGAAAAAGAACCAATATGATAGCATGTTCAAGAATGGCGAAGCCATATCACGTGCTCCTAGCTGCAGTGGTATTAATAAGTTACTGAATGTTCCACTTAATCCAGCGGTCAATACAAAGAATACCAAGATAGTACCATGCATGGTGACCAAGGCATAATAAAATTCTGGCGCTAAAGTTCCTACGCCATTTTCAACAACTATCCACTTTCCTAAAATTGGCTTTAACCATTGAAAATCAGATTCTGGAAATCCTAGTTGAAGTCTAAAAATAATAGACATTGCTGCACCAATGAAAGCCCAAAATATACCTGTAATTAGGAATTGACGAGCGATCATTTTGTGATCCATACTGAATATATAATTACTTATAAATCCAGACTGATATTTATCACCATGGTGGTGATCATGAAAATGATCATCATAACCAGTTTCCTCTATCAGTATATCTTCTTCGTGTGTTAATGTTTTTACTTCGGCCATTAGATTAATTTTTAAGTCCTACTTAGATAGAATTTTAAGTTCAGTCCGTCTATTTTGCTGTCTTCCTTCTGGTGTTTCGTTATCGGCTGCTGGATTTAATTCTCCATACCCTTTAGAAACTAGCCTAGAAGCGCTTACACCATTTGCTACCAAATAATCAAGCACGGATTGAGCTCTGTTAACGGATAAGGACATATTAGCATTGTCATCACCTTGACTGTCTGTGTGTCCTCCTACTTCAATATTCATAGAGGCATATTTGTTCAATAATTCTGCAACTTTAGAAAGCTCAAATCTAGAGTCATCCTTTAATGTTGCTGATCCTGTATTAAAGAAGACATTTTTCAATCGAATAATACCTTCAACTTCAGCATCTGCGAAAGCCGAATTCAATTCTGCATTTCTTGATTTAACATCTACATCTAACAATTGACCTTTGTATGGGTCAGCATCTTTATTTCTTACATTGGTTAGGTAGTATGATTGTTGAGTTGCTAACCAATCTTCATATTCATCTTGCTCAACAATTTTAACAAGCTTCTTCATACTATAGTGACCTTCGCCACACAGTTCTGCGCATGCTAATTCATAATTGAATTCTTCCCATCTAGTTGGACCATCTGGTTCAGAAGGATCATATGGCTCCTGCCATTCAGGGTATTTTCTCAACTCTTGTTTAAACTCTTCTGTAGTTTTAATCGGCGTAAAAATAAAGTAGGTTGGAAGACCTGGAATGGCATCCATTTTTACTCTGAAATGAGGTAAGTAAAAATTATGTAAAACATCTTTAGAGGTAATTCTTACCCTCACTTTTTGTCCTACTGGTAGTACAATTTCTGATGGCATAAAGTCATCATGATTTTTCACATCGGTCCAAACCTGACCTAATGGGTTGGCTCCTAAATCAATCTGAGTAAAATCTCTTGTTCCCAATTTTCCATCCGCCCCAGGGTATCTTATATCCCATGCAAATTGATATCCACTTGCTTCAATCTCCATATAGTCAGTTGCATCAGGATCAACATCTGGCATTACTGTATTCCAAATTACTAATCCTTTTACTACTAAATAGGTCATTACTATCGCAGGAATAACAGTCCAAATTATCTCTAAATTGGTATTGTGCGGAAAGAAGTATGCCTTTCTACCCTTCTGTGCTCTATACTTGTATGAGAACCAGAAAAGAAGGTATTGCGTAATGATAAATACAATCCCTGTAAAAAATAAGGTTGTATTAAAAAGTGAATCTAAACTACCTCCGTGCTCTGAAGCCGACTTCAAGGGTCCATATCCTAGCATCACATCTTTGTAATACCATGCGGAAACCACGCAGCCTACAAGAAAGAGGATCATAAATAGAAATAGCCAGAGACCAGTTCTATCATTGGCTTGATAGAAGGATTCTTCTTCTCCTCTTATTTTCCCAGCTAGCTCGTTGACCTTACCTACTTGTATTGAAATTACTACAAGTAGAACTACGATCATTAAAATTATCAAAGCTGTCATATCTTATTCTTAATCTACTTTGTTAAACGTGATGGTGTAAACTCTCTTCTAAATACGGATCATTTGTAGGCTCTAATCTTGTTCTTGACATTGCGGTGTAGGCAAATAATAAGAACAGGCATAAAAATCCTATCATTGTTCCAATTTCTAAAAACCCAGGTGCAGCAAATCCTCCGACATTATGGGCTGCGCCATGTCCATGATCACCACCTCCATGTGCCATTGCTTCATGTGCGGTGTGCAAGATTCCAGGCTTTAGCATTAAAAAGAAATCTAGCCAATGACCGAAGAATACAATGATCGCCACAAAACTTAATGAACCCCATTTTCTCTTAGTATCATTTCTCATTAAGATCAAAAATGGTAATGCAAAGTTGATCACTAGATTCGCGTAAAAGAGTACTTTATAATTATCTAATCTTTCTCTAAAATAAATGGTCTCTTCACCAATATTAGCATACCAAATAAGCATGTATTGTGAAAACCAGAGGTATGTCCAGAATATTGAAAAGGCAAATAAAAGCTTCCCTAAATCATGAATATGCTCTGTGCTTACTGAAGCAAAATATCCTCTCATCTTCAAATACATGATGGTCAATATGGTCAAAGCAATCATTGACACAAACCAACTTGCACCAGTATACCATGCAAATAGCGTGCTGTACCAGTGAGAATCAACGGACATTATCCAAAGCCATACCATAGCGGCTGAAGTAAATCCAGCAATAGGCAGATATGCCACTGCCCATACTCTCATTTTTCTATGACTTGAAAAATCTTCATCCTTTCCTTCGTCCTCCTTTATAGATAAGGCTCTTACTCTTGTCATAATGAAATACCAGATTCCAACAAAGATGACAGTGCCTCCGAGATACCAATTCTTATTTAAGAAACCTTTCTTACCTGCCAATATCTTATCATATCCATCTGCTCCAGGAACTAAAATTGATTCATCTGCCCAATGATATAAGTGGTGCAAATGGAAATAATTCCCTAAGGCTAGAATAAGCATAAGCACTAAACCTAAAATCAAGAATAGGCCAAAGGCTTCCCACACTCTTTTAAAAACTACATACCATCCAGCCCATGCAGTTATGCTTGCGCAAAGAAAGAATCCAGCCATTAAAGCAATGCCGGTGAAGAATACAGAATTGTGTAGAAAGTTGGACCAAAACCTGCTATGCAAAGCATCGTCTGCCATGAACCAGGTATAAGCCATACAGATCACACCTAAAGCTATCCCTGAGAGGAGTAGTGTGCGCTGTCTTCCTGAAAATTCAAAATTAGTCATTTATCGTTCTTTTAAATTGCTTTCTAATTAAGATTAATGGTCTCCATCATGGCCACCTTCGTCATGAGATCCATGATCATGTCCATGTCCTTCATGACCGTTATCATGACCATGTCCTTCGTGCCCTCCGTCATGACCTTCGTGGTCAGAATTATGATCACCTCCGTTATCTTCACTGTGTCCTTCTCCATCGGCCATACCAATCATTGTATTTTTAATTTCTCCTGCCGGTCTATCAATTGCATTTAGAGAATTTTCCATTTGATTATAAGCCAAGCCTTTTTCTTTGGCTTGAAGGCTTCTTATGTAATGGATTACCTCCCATCTTTCTTCGTAATTCAACTTCCCTTTATAGTTACCCATCAGGTTTTTACCATACATAATTGAGTGGTAATACCTGCCATTAGAAGCAGCTATAAATTCATCTGTCAAAAAGTTAGCAGGTTGGACTGGATAAACTCCGCCATCATCTCTAACTAAATATCCAGCTCCGTCTCCTTTATCTCCGTGACAAATCGCGCAATAATAACCATACAATTCTTTACCAGTAGCTAATCCTGCTTCCGTTATTTCTAATGGATTATTGACCAATTCATTCATAGCTCTTGTTCTTTCTTCCTCAGTATCTGCATAAGGATAAGCAGAAACGCTTACAGCCTTAGGAATGCTTACATTGTCTGACGCACCTCTTGCTACCGTTCCCTCAACAGGTTTTCTTGGCTTAGCATATTGATAGTATTCTTCTTCTGTTCCCCAAGTGTTATTATAGTAGTAGTTATAATAATTTGCTTCGTAGGCAATAGAGTGTGCCATATCTGGCATATACTCACTTCCTGGTGATTCAGCACTTGTTTGTTGGCAAGAATTTAATAAAACCACCAATACAACAAGACAAATTAATTTATGTAGATTTTTCAATTTCATTCTAAATCGTTTTTGAATTGACTTCAAAAGCTCCAGTCGATCTCAAGAAGGATTCCGCGCTGGCCTTATCCGTACTTGCTGTATCAAAAGCTATACAAAATTTATCATCCGTAATTCTAAGGTCTATGGTCGGATTAACTACACCAGGACCTAATCCATTTATAATATAAAAGGTTACTACCATTCCTATTGAAGCAAATAAAACTGTCAACTCAAAAGTAATCGGAATGAATGCCGGTACAGACCAGTGTGGCTTACCACCAAAAATTACTGGCCAGTCTTTAGCTAACATCCAAGACATTCCTAAAAATGCAGTTAGAGTTCCTAGTGCTCCATAGACAAATCCTCCAATGTGTAATCTTGATTCAGATAACCCAAGTAAAGGATCTAGTCCGTGAATTGGAAATGGAGTGTACACATCCATAATATCGATGTGTTTATCTCCTGCTACTTTTACAGCTTTTAACAACTCTTCTTCATCGTTGTAAAGTCCGTATACTATGTCTTTATGATTTGCCATAATCTTATGGATTCTTTCAATTAATATTTACCTCCGTCTAATCGATCTTGAAGATCTTTTAATTCATCCCACTTACCTTCGAATGCCAGTTTAGCTTGCTCAGGCCATGACTCAGGACTATTACCACCAAAGTTTCCAGACGCATTATCTAAAATACTTTGCAAGGTTTCTGTAGGTGTATTCATTAGTTCTTCAAAACTCATAATACCTGCAGCATTTAAAGTTTCTGAAATTTTAGGCCCAATTCCTTCGAGCTTTTTCAAGTCATCCTTCACTACGGTCATCAAAGGCTTATTTACAACCTTACTACTTTCTTCTGTGTGACTAACACCTTCATGTGCATGGTGGTCATCTTCATGGGATGCATGAGAGTGACCATGATCATGATGATGGATAGCATTAGGACCAGTGTACTGATCACCTGAAGATTTTAGAATACTCTTAATCTCTGCAATTGCAACCACCGGAGCAACTCTTGTAAACAGTAAATAAAGTGTGAAGAATAATCCAATCGTCCCTGTGAAAATTCCAATCTCTACCCATGTCGGAGTATAGTATGACCAACTTGACGGCAAATAATCTCTTGCCAATGTTGTTGCAATAATTACAAATCGCTCAAACCACATTCCAATATTTATTACAATAGAAATGAAGAAGGTCAATGCGATATTTCTTCTAAATTTCTTCCACCAGAAAATCTGCGGAGAAAGTACGTTACAGAACATCATACCAAAGTATGACCACCAGTATGGTCCAAGTGCTCTATTGAAGAATGCAAATTGCTCGTATACATAACCTGAATACCAAGCGATAAACAACTCAGTTAAATATGCTACCCCTACAATTGTACCTGTAACAAGTATTACTTTATTCATTGACTCAATGTGAGCCAAGGTGATATAGTCTTGAAGATTTAAAATCTTCCTCGTTATAATCATTAACGTTAATACCATTGCAAAACCAGAAAAAATCGCTCCTGCTACAAAGTATGGAGGGAAAATCGTGGTGTGCCATCCAGGTATTACCGAAGTGGCGAAATCAAAGGATACAATGGTGTGAACTGAAAGTACCAATGGTGTAGCGATACCTGCTAATACCAAAGATATTGATTCCCACCGTTGCCAGTGCTTTGCTGAACCTGTCCAACCAAAAGACAAGAAATTATATATTTTTCTTCTAAGTCCTTTCGCTCTATCTCTTACCGTTGCGAAATCAGGAACTAAACCAGTATACCAGAATAAAAGTGATACTGTGAAATAGGTTGATATCGCAAAAAGGTCCCATAACAATGGCGAGTTAAAGTTAGGCCATAGTGGTCCTCTTGTGTTTGGGTAAGGAAAGAAATAGAATACAACCCATGCCCGTCCAACGTGTATTCCTGGGAATAGCGCGGCGCATAAAACGGCAAAAATAGTCATCGCCTCTGCAGCTCTGTTTACTCCTGTTCTCCATTTCTGTCTAAATAAAAGTAAGATGGCAGAAATCAATGTTCCTGCGTGACCTATTCCGATCCACCATACAAAATTGGTGATATCCCAACCCCACCCAATGGTACGGTTTAGATTCCAGGTTCCAATCCCGTGCCAGATGGTCCAGGCAATGCAGAATAAACCAAAGGCAAGCAAAGAAACCGAGATTAAAAATCCGAGTATCCATGCACCATTTGGTGCTTTTTCTGTTGGCGATACAAGATCCTCAGTAATCTGATGATAGGTCTTATGACCAGTTACTAAAGGCTCTCTTATTGGGCTAGTGTATGAACTCATTCACTTAACTTTTTCTTGATTAATTTTTTAAGCGTCTAAAGACTTATCTCTGTTATTAACTTTAATTGTATAGTTCACAGAGGACTTAACATTGACCTCTTCTAACGCTATAAAATTCAATGGTGAAGCTAGCTTCTTAGCTAAATCTCCTTTCTTATTATTTCTATCTCCGAAAGTAATTGCTCCTGTAGGACATGCTGTCTGACAAGCTGTTCTTACATCCGTGTCTATTAATCTTCTTCCTTCTGTTTTCGCTGCTAACTTCCCTTCCTGAATTCTCTGAACACAGAAACTACATTTTTCAATAACTCCTCTTGATCTCACTGTAACATCTGGATTTAATACCATTCTGGTTAAGTTATCCGCTCCATAAGCAACATCCTCACCATTCAGTGGAACCTGATTCGCAGGGAAAATATCTGCTGTATTGTAATCCATCCAGTTAAATCTTCTAACCTTATATGGACAGTTGTTAGCACAGTATCTTGTACCAACGCATCGGTTGTATGCCATCTGGTTCAATCCTTCAGAACTATGATTGGTCGCATTTACAGGACATACATTCTCACAAGGTGCATTATCACAGTGCTGACACATCATTGGTTGGTAAACTGTGTTCGGATTTTCAAGATCTCCATAGAAGTATCTATCAATTCTCAACCATGTCATCTCATGATGTCTACTCACCTCCTTCTTTCCTACAACTGGCACATTGTTTTCTGCCATACAAGCTACTGTACAAGCATTACATCCAGTACATGATTGAACATCAACATGCATTCCCCAGTGATGACCTTGACTATAAAGATCTTCTGTATATTCATCAAACGGATATAGCGTCTGATCATTTAAGTGTTGTGCTTCTTCTCTTTTATGGTGTACTCTATCGATGGTTTTTCCTAGATCGTTTATGTTAGTTGTGTAAACTACCGAACGATCAACCAAGGCACCTTGATAACCAGATGCACCGTAGGCCATTCCTAATGCTTCTTCATCGGCATTGAATGTTTCTCCGTTTTCATTTTTTGCGGTTACCCCAAATGTATTGTGATATTGAACGCAGCTAAAGTATTTTTCTGTACCTACCTTATTAGAAACAGAAGCTGCATTTCTATACTGAGTCAATCCATTTTCAGTGATTGAACAGTCATTGATGTTAACACCAATTCCGTTGGCGCACATACCTGATAAATCTCTACCATAACCTAAGGCTAATGCCACTGTACCAGGCATCTGACCGAATTGTTGAATGACAGGAACAGTTACCGTTTTTTCACCCACGGTAAGTTCTACTAAGTCTCCATCCTTTAGGTTATTCAACCCAACGAATCTCTGTACTCCATCAAATCCGACTGGAACTGCTAGGTAATTACCCCAACTTGTTCTATCTACCGGATCAGGCATTTCTTGTAACCATGGGTTATTAGAATATATACCGTTTCCAATGCTTACTTTTTCATAGAATGAAATCTCAAGCTCATCATTTGATGGCTTGGTTACTCTTGATATGGCAGTGGCTGCTGAACCATTGAAACTTGGTGCAGAAACACCTGCACTACCATTATATACTCCGTCGCTTAAAAGCTTTTGCCAGAAACCAGAGAAACCAACAAACGAAGTTTGATTTGCGAAAGCGCCAGATTTCCAACTATCTTTTAAGAAAGTAAGGTATGGTTGATCTCCACCTGGATTAACTCCTGCCCATGTAAGCAATGAGAGACCCATTTGTCTTGTATTAAACAATGGAGAAATGGCTGGTTGAACCATACCAATGTAACCTCTTTTAGGCTCAGCATCTCCCCAGCTTTCAAGGCTGTGGTGAATTGGTGTAATTGCATTAACGCTGGCCGTAGTTTCACTTGGACCAAATGCCATGGCAATTTTGAATGCACCTGCTGCAGCGTCTTTCAACATACCGCCTTTCGCGTATTCAAAATATGGATTACAATTGTTATAAATGACAACATCTACAAGACCACCTTTCAACTCATCTATTAATGAGCTCAATTCTCTTTCATTCCCTTGTCTCTGCATTGAAGCTCCTGCAAAATCTACTGTACTACCAATATTACCCAAGGCATTATTCAACGCGTTGACCAATATTTGTTCTGAAACATTGTTAGAATTGGAAATCACCAATGAGTTACCTCTGTTTGCACTCAATTGGTTTGCTACTTTATCTAAGGCAGTTTTTGCTTTAGCATTTCCAAAACTCGGCCCATTTCCTCCTACTATTTTAGAAGCTAGGTAAGCGATGGCTGCTCCTTGTTCAGATGGTTTAACTAAAATTCTGTTATCTGCATTAGAACCTGTCATTGACATATGACTCTCCACTTGAATGTGTCGAGACATTTTTGGATTCTTAGGATTAATTTTTCTTTTCTTAGCGTATTGGTGTGCATACTCGATTGGAGAAATCCACGTACCTAAAAAGTCTGCACCGAAGCTTACTATAAGATCTGCTTTATCAAATCTATAGTTAGGAATAACTCTATCTCCAAAATTCATTTCGTTTGCCTCTAAAATAGAAGCAGATGAAACGGGATCATAGGTTACCACTTTTGTATTTGGATACTTCGCTTTTAGGTTAGCTAAAGCTTTTTTATCTGTTGGACTTAGCATGGTATGCGTCACAAAACGGATGCCTTTTGCAGCTGCCAGTTTTGATTTAACGACTCCATCTATGGTATTCCAATCAACAGCATCTCCCTCTAAAACCGGATTTTTAAATCTGTTGGTATCATACAATGAAAGCACACTTGCCTGAGCTCTAGCAGAAGTACCACCATGAGTCATGCTGCAACTTGAGTTACCTTCAATTTTAATGGGTCTTCCTTCTCTAGTTTTTACCAAAATAGAGCAAAAGTCTCCACCTTCAACGAATGAACTCGCGTAGTAAGTGGCAACACCAGGAACAATCGAATCAGGCTTTACTACATAAGGAAGAGCTCTTTTTACTGGTATATCGCAGCCTGCGGCTACGGTTGCAGCTCCAAGACCAAAACCTAGATATTTAAGAAAATCCCTTCTGTTAGATTGTACTGATTCAGCTGCTTTCTGAGCTTTCTCAATGGTAAGACCGTTGAATTCATTTTGAGTTTCCTCCATGAATTTTTCATCCTTCGTCAAATCCTTCTCCCCGATCCAAATATTATTGTTTTTCATTGACAATTGTTATCAATTTTGAAAATATATCTTATGATTAATAGTGGCATTTTTGGCATTCCAGACCTCCGATATTTTCTACGGTAATCTTATCCTTTTCTCCGTTGCTTAACTCCTCGTGGTATTTTGCGTAAGACTGGTAGTATTCGTTTCCAGCAAATTGAACTTCTGTTTCTCTGTGACAGTTGATACACCATCCCATTGAAAGTGGAGCGTGTTGTGCGACAACTTCCATTTCTTCTACAGGTCCGTGGCAAGTTTGACATTCAACTTTTCCAACAGTTACGTGCTGTGCGTGATTAAAGTATACGTGATCAGGCAGGTTGTGAATTCTTACCCACTCAATAGGACCATGTACCGTTTTCTTTTGTTCGTTTGTCAATGAGCTAACGATGTCTTCCCACTGTTGATCAACAACGTTCATTCCTTCCTTATCTAACTCATCAAGTCCATTTTCTGAAAGGTAGGTATCACCAATCCATTTTTCATAAATGGCTTTTATCGTATCAGGATGAACTTCATCAATGTTGTCTATGTATTTATTTGTGTTTGGATCAAAACCTGCTGATGCAAATATTTTAGTAATTTCTGCTGTCCCATGATTTGAACCCACTGTAATTGCTCTGTGGCAATTCATACATGTACTTGTTGGAGGAATTACTGAATGTTTTGATCTTCTAGCGCCATCGTGGCAATATTGACAATCTATTTTATGTATCCCTGCGTGAATCTCATGTGAAAATTCTATTGGCTGTGTCGGTGCATAGCCTTGTTGTCTGCCAAAATCAATGGCATTATTTACTGTAGTATAACCTCCAAGTATTACTCCTGCAAAAATCAAGAAGGTAATAACTCCTTTTGATGTGAGGATTTGAGTTAGGGTCTTTGCTTCGATGAAGGTTCCTTCCTTAGCCGCAGCAATTTTATTAAGATTGGTAATAATTCTGGCTAAAAATAGTGCCAAGGCACCCAATAAAGCAGCCAATAGGTAATATATCCAAGTTCCTAAGCCTTTATTGGCATTTCCATCACCACCACCTCCAACTGCGGTAACAGCTGCAGATTGAGGAGCACACGATCCATCGTACATGCAATTCACATATAATAATATAGAAGCAATGTCCTCATCTGTAAGATCAGGCATCGCATTCATGATCGTTGGCTTATACTCGTTCCATAATTCAGTCGCTCTTGGATGTCCTGCGCTGATAAGGGCTTGAGAATTTCTAATCCAGTCATAAAGGTCCTGCTGTGGATAATCTGCCCAACGTTCTTCTGTCCCACCTAACGCAGGTCCAGTCAGCCGAGCTTTCATATTCTTGGCGTGACATTGTGCACAATTATTTTTGAAAAGGGCCTTTCCGGCATCTGACGAGGGCTCTCCTATTAATAGAAGTGGAAATAGGAAGGCCAACAAGAAAGATATATTCTTAAAATACGGATGATGTATCATCTGCGAATTAAATTTATGTGTTATCAAAAGACCTTAACAAATTGTTAAAACCCTTGAATTTTCGGCAAATTTAAACTTCCCTCTCATTATTAACAATATTTATATGAAGGGTAATTTTATTTAGATTGAATCTAAATAATTAAACTGAAACAGCTGCCTTAATGTGTGGATACGGATTGTAATCCAAGAGTTCAAAATCTTCAAATTTAAAAGAGAAAATATCATCCACTTCTGGATTGATTTTTATCGTCGGAAGTGGTCTAGGCTCCCGTGTTAGCTGCAATTTAGCTTGCTCTAAATGATTGTTGTACAAATGAACATCACCAAAGCTGTGCACAAACTCACCGGGTGCAAGATTACAAACCTGTGCCACCATAAGTGTCAAAAGTGCATAAGAGGCAATATTAAATGGTACACCTAAAAATGTATCCGCTGATCTTTGGTATAATTGGCAAGACAATTTACCGTCAGCGACATAAAACTGAAACAGGCAATGGCAAGGTGTAAGTGCCATTTCTTGTAATTGACCAACATTCCATGCATTTACAATCATTCGCCTAGAATCAGGGTTGGTCTTTATGGTCTCAATAATATTGCTCATCTGATCAATGGATTCGCCGTTGGGTGTTGGCCATGATCTCCATTGTTTGCCATAAACAGGACCGAGGTCGCCATTTTCATCTGCCCATTCATTCCAAATTCTTACTCCATTGTCTTGTAAATATTTGACATTGGTATCCCCATTTAAAAACCAGAGTAATTCATGGACGATTGACTTTAGATGCAACTTCTTAGTTGTCAACATTGGAAAACCTTCTTGAAGATCAAAACGCATTTGATAACCAAAGCAACTCAAAGTTCCTGTTCCTGTGCGATCACTTTTGCTATTTCCGTGATCTAAAATGTGTTTTAATAAGTTGCAGTAGGCTTTCATATTGTTTAAAGTAGAGGCTTTTGCACGCATGGCAAATATTCAAAATATAATTAGAAAATTAGGAAGCTAGGACACAAAAGCTTTGATAATTCTGATTGGCAAAGAAGTGATTGCCAAATATTGTTTTTCAAAAATGGAAATTCAAGATCACAACATAAGGCCACATTTGCGCAAGCGTAAATAAATTGCAAAAATGGAAAGAAGGACAAAAAATAATTAATCTACGTAAAAACACATATCTGTCCTGATGATAATAGGTAGGAAAAATTATCTTTGCAGCGATTTAAACAAACAATCTCTAAAATAATCACGACTTATGGCGAACGTAGGTGAAATCAAACAAGTAATTGGGCCAGTTATAGATATTAGTTTTGCTCGTGAAGGAAGCAAGCTACCTGAAATCTATAATGCCCTTGAAATGAAAAAAGACAACGGTGACCTTATGGTTTTCGAAGTGCAGCAGCACCTAGGAGAAGACACTGTTAGAGCTATATCAATGGATTCTACTGAGGGTCTTACCAGAGGAATGGAAGTGACGGATCTTGGAAGACCAATTTCAATGCCGGTAGGAGCTCAGATCAAAGGAAGACTTTTCAATGTAATTGGACAAGCGATCGATGGTATTGGTGAAGTGCCAATCGGAGACGATGCATACCCTATCCATAGAGATCCGCCAAGCTACGATCAATTATCAACAGAATCTGAAGTACTTTTTACTGGTATTAAGGTAATTGACTTGGTTGAGCCCTATTCAAAAGGAGGAAAGATTGGATTGTTTGGAGGAGCGGGTGTAGGGAAGACCGTACTTATTATGGAGTTGGTAAACAACATTGCCAAAGCCTATGAGGGAATTTCTGTATTTGCGGGTGTTGGAGAGAGAACTAGAGAGGGAAATGATTTATTGAGAGAATTCTTGGAATCAGACGTAATTAAATACGGTGAAGAGTTTGTGCACTCTATGGAAGCCGGCGGATGGGATTTATCCAAAATTGATAAAAAAGCCTTAGAGGATTCTAAAGCAACTTTGGTATTCGGTCAGATGAACGAACCACCGGGTGCGAGAGCGAGAGTTGCATTATCAGGATTGACAATGGCAGAATATTATAGAGATGGAGACCTTAGCGATCCAAACGGAGGTAAGGATATCTTATTCTTTATTGATAACATCTTTAGATTTACTCAGGCAGGTTCTGAGGTATCAGCCCTTTTAGGAAGAATGCCTTCAGCAGTAGGATACCAGCCGACTCTAGCAACAGAGATGGGTGTGATGCAGGAAAGAATTACATCAACCAAAAGAGGATCAATTACCTCCGTACAAGCGGTTTATGTACCAGCGGATGATTTAACGGATCCGGCACCAGCAACTACCTTTGCCCACTTGGATGCAACGACGGTACTGAGTAGAAAATTAGCTTCATTAGGTATTTATCCAGCGATTGATCCATTGGACTCAACGTCTAGAATTTTGGATCCAGCAATTATTGGGGATGAGCACTATGACACGGCTCAAAAAGTAATAAGCATACTTCAGAGATATAAAGAACTTCAGGATATCATTGCGATTCTAGGATTGGAAGAACTTTCAGAAGAAGATAAATTAATCGTAAGTAGAGCAAGAAGAGTTCAAAGATTCTTATCACAACCATTCCACGTAGCAGAGCAGTTTACTGGATTGGAAGGAGTACTTGTACCAATTGAAGAAACGATCAGAGGTTTCAACATGATTATGGATGGAGAAGTTGATGAATATCCAGAAGCTGCATTCAACCTTGTAGGTACAATCGATGATGCCATTGCTAAGGGTAAAAAATTAATCGCAGAAGCGGAACAGAATTAAGATGAATCTCAGCGTATTAACACCAGAAAAAGAAATCTTTAGCGGAAGTATTACTTCAGTTAAGGTTCCAGGCAAGAATGGACAATTTGAAATTCTTGATGGTCACGCACCTATTGTATCTGCATTAGGAGAAGGGGAAGTAAGAATTATTGATAATGCTGGTCAAAGGGTTAAATACCAAATTCAAAAAGGCTTTATAGAAGTTTTAAACAATGAGGTATCTCTACTAGTCCAAGGAGTTTTTGAAAATAATTAAGAATCATGATAAAGATTTAAAAGAGCGATTAAAAATCGCTCTTTTTTTTGTCTGAAAATTTTGTGCATGCAAATCAAATATCTTTGAATTTTCAATCTCAAAATATGCGCATGAAAAACATAATT